>JASBUL010000124.1 GCA_030147945.1 Oceanococcus sp.
CGCGGCGTCGCCAACCAGCGCCACCTGATCCTGGGCATAGGCGGTGGCATGCTGAAGCCGCAACGGAAAACTGACCCGCCGACTGCGCAAGGCAAAGCGCTGGTCGCCGACCGCATGCGCCAGCTCCTGGCAGAACACCGCATCACTAAGGGCGCAAAGACGCTGTGCTTCGGCCTGCTCAACCGACCAGACAATCGACACCTTTTCATGCGGCAACGGCAACAGGCCCAGCGGTCCGCGCGCGGTAAACACCTGACGCGCGCAGTCAAAAAAAGCAGGCTGGGCATCGAGCACCGCAACCACCCCGCTTTGCGCGTAATCACGGGTTTCGATGCCAATGCCACTGGCCGCTCGCACGCGCGAATCACGACCATCAGCGCCGACCACCACGCTGGCCGCCAACACCTGACCATTGGCACAGTACAGGTGACTGCCCTGCGTATCGGGTATCAGCTGCTGCAGCTTGCTGTCGGCATATCGCGTAATCCCCGCATGATGCGCAACAGCCTGATCCAGTCCCCACTGCAACACACGCACCTCGACGATCTGACCGAGGCGCTCACGGCCCAGAGAAGCCGCATCAAAATCGATTTCGCCCTTGCCGTCTGCATCCCACACATGCATGCGCTGGTACGGCTGGATACGCGCAGCTAACGCTTCCGGCCAGGCGTGGGCCTGCTCGAACAGCGCGCGCGAACCCGGCGAAAGCGCAACCACACGCAAATCGTACTCGCCGTCGGGCAGCGCATTGCCAAGCTCGGGCGCGGCATCCAGCAAGGCCACCGAAAAACCACGCTCAGCGGCCAGCAGTGCCGTCAGCGCACCCACCGGCCCGGCGCCGACCACAGCAAGATCATGACGCTGGCTGCTCATGCGGTCAGCGCCGTCGCAAGGTCTGCGCGCACGCTCAGCGCAGGCTGAGCAAGCAGGCCATAGCGCTGCATCTTGTCGTGCAAACGCGCACTCACATTGACCAGAATCAGACGCTGCTCACGCCCACCCAGATCACGCGCAATCGATTCCAGATTCATCATCGCAGTGGTGTCGAGCATGGAGACATCGGCCAGATCCAGAATCACCGTGTGAACCTCGCGGTCGACGGTGGAAATCACTTTGAGCGCCTTGTGTGCGGCACCAAAGAAGAGTGGCCCGTTGATGTCGTATATGACCACACCGCGCGGCTGATCCTGGTCATGCACATGCACGCTGCTGCCGATCTGCCGAGCGCCAGTCAACTCGATCATGCGACGCATGAACAGCAAGGAGGCCAGCACCACCCCGGCCGCCACGGCCACCTGCATGTCGATCAGCACGGTCAGACTGAAACAGGTGAAAAACACGGCCGCATCGGCGCGCGGCGCACGCCGCACGATGCGCAAGGCGTGATGCGCCTCGCTCATGTTCCAGGCCACCATCAAGAGCACCGCAGCCATCGCGGCCATCGGGATCAGGGACAGCCACGGTGCCAGCAGCAGCATGGCCAGCAATACCGACACGGCATGGGTGATGGCCGCCACCGGAGTGGTGGCCCCGGAGCGCACATTGGTTGCGGTGCGTGCAATCGCCGCCGTGGCCGGAATGCCACCGAAGAACGCCACCGCAATATTGCCGGCACCCTGGCCGATCAACTCGCTGTCCGGATTGTGCTGTGAACCGGTCATGCCATCCGCCACCAGCGCGCACAGCAAGGATTCCAGCGCACCCAGCAAAGCAATGGCAAAGGCCGGGCCAAGCAACTCGCGGATCAGGCCCAGGTTCACACTCAGCGGTTGGCCATCTGCGCCAGGCAAATGCCAGGGCAGCAGCACATGCGGGGCGATGGCGGGAATACCGGCGATGACCTGACCGTCACGCTCGAAACTGAAGCGGGTGGCGATGGTTTCGACATCCGGCAGGCTCTCCGCCGCATTGAAACCCGCCGCCAGTGAGGTGCCGATCAGCAACGCCACCAGATACGAAGGCACCCGGGTTTTGACCCGCCGCCACAACACCAGCACCGCAAACGTTAGTCCGCCGATCAAAAGCTCCTGCCAGCGCACGGTCGGCAAGGCGATCAGCATCTGCCACAGCTTGTCGACAAAATGCAGCGCCTCGCCGGATGGGCTCAGCCCAAGAAAATCCTTCAATTGCAGGGTGGCGATGACCACCCCGATGCCGGAGGTGAAGCCGACCACCACGGGGTAAGGAATCAGCTGGATCAAACCGCCCAGCCGCAGCAGACCGAACGCCATCATGATCACACCCGCCATGGCACCGGCCAGCAACAACCCGGCCAGCCCGTAGTGCTGCACCACTGGCAACAGGACCACCACAAAGGCCGCTGTGGGACCGGAAATGTTGACCCTTGAACCACCCAGCAACGCGATCAGCAGACCTCCCACGATGGCGGTGTAAAGACCGTGCTGTGGCGCCACGCCACTGGCAATGGCCAACCCCATGGACAGCGGCAAGGCCACGATACCCACGGTGATGCCGGCCACGATATTGGCCGGCAGTGTGCTCATCAGGCTGCCCTCGCGCCAGGCCTCACGTAAGGCGGCGGCAATCATGCCTGGGCCATGAGCGCTTCGATATCGTCCACGGATTTGGGCACGTCGCGGGTCAGCACATCGGCCTCGGCCTCGGTCACCAGCACATCGTCCTCGATGCGAATGCCGATATTGGCGAACTCCTCGCTCACGCCGGGGCTGCCGGCCGACAGATACAGGCCAGGCTCAATGGTCAGAACCATGCCCGGCTCCAACGCACGCCAGCGCCGGTTGACCCGATAGTTGCCCACATCATGAACATCCATGCCCAGCCAGTGACCGGTCTTGTGCATGAAGAACTCGGTGTACTTCTGGGTTTCGATCAAATCCTGAACATTGCCCTTGAGCAGGCCGAGATCAACCAGCCCCTGGGTCAGTATGGGCACCACCACCTCGTGCGGCGCCATCCAGCTGGCGCCTTTGCGCACCGCCTCGATTGCGGCGATCTGCGACTCCAGCACGATGTCGTAAACCGCCCGCTGAGCCGCACTGAAATGTCCGTTGACCGGAAAGGTACGGGTGATGTCCGCGCAGTAACCTTCGAACTCGGCACCGGCATCAATCAGGCACAGATCACCATCAGCCAGCGGCTGGGCATTCTCGACATAGTGCAGCACACAGGCATTAGCGCCCCCGCCAACAATGCTGCCGTAGGCGCATTCCATGCCATGACGCTCGAAGTCGTGATGCAATTCGGCACCAAGCTGATACTCGTACATGCCAGGGCTGACCCGCTGCATGGCCCGCACATGCGCAGCGGCCGAAACCTGGGCGGCATAGCGCATCATGGCCACCTCAGCCGGCGACTTGCGCAGGCGCTGCTCGTGCAGGATCGCGCCGATCTGATGAACCTGAGTCGGCGCCTGAACGCCGGTGCGCACCATCGCCCGCACCGCACCAAGCCAGCGCTGCAGGCTGACATCATTGGCCTGCTTCCAGCCACTGGTGAAGTGCACCACTTCACGGTCCTTGAGCAGCTCCGGCATCTTGCTGTCGAGATCGGCGATGACTTCAGCCCGGTCTGCGCCATAGCGCGCCACACAACCTTCCGGCCCGGCCCGATAGCCATCCCACTGCTCGCGCGCCTTGTCACGTGGACGACAGAACATGACGAACTCGCCGTCGGCATGCCCCGGCGCCAGAACCGCCCAGGCGTCCGGCTCCGGAAAGCCTGTGAGGTAGCGGAAATCCGAATCCTGACGAAAACGGTAGTGCACATCGCTGTTGCGCGTCTGCTCGGTCGCGGCAGGAATGATGGCCACGCCATCAGGCCCGATGGCATCCATCAGGGCGCGCCGGCGCCGAGCAAATTCGTCAGCGCTGATGTGGGCCTCAGCCGGCCTGGGGATGTAGTTCGACATAGAGCGTCTGTGCTGCCACTTTGAGATATTCCACGATTTCGGTGTAGGCCTCTTCGGCTTCGCCGTCTTCGTCCTCTTCCACGCTGATCTTGCAGATCTCCATCAGGTCGCGCAGGAGTTCCTTGACCTCATCCGAGGCCTTATCCTTGTCCAGTTCGCCGGCACTGCCCACACCAAACATCAGTCCGGCGCTCCAGTCCGCCAGTGCGGTCACCCGCTCGGTCAGCGGGGCGTTGTCCGGCGGCAACACCGGCTGAAAACTGCACGCCGGGTCTTCCAGATCGCCGCGCACCTGAGCGGCGTAATCGAGCAAAGCCGCCCAGGCGGGCGTGTTGCGGTTGACCTCATCCAGCGCCAGATCGTCCGGCAGCTGGGTATGACGGCACCACATACCGGCAATCTGACCATGAAATCCAGCCGGGCTGGTGGTCGATTCGACTTCGGTCAGCCAATCGGCGAGTGCGTTGTAAGTCTGTTCATGCATATCTGCATTATCCCATGCCACCGCAGCAGGCACCATCAAGACGGCTCTGCTGTCGGTGTTAAGCGACAGCCGCAAAGCCCCAACACCACGCCTTCGCGTGGGGCTCCTTAGTTCGATTGTTGCCGTTCAGCAACAGATTGCCGACAGGCAGCGGGGCAAACCCAGCCCCAGGCCGATCAATAGCCTATAAAACCTTGTTTTTTATGTATTTTTAAAAACTGGCACAGGGCTTGTTGTAGTGCAACTGCGAGCGGGACACTCCCCCAACGCCCCTCGCAAACCATTTGCTATCTAAGGAGAGAAGCATGAACAAGGTACGTCACACTGCACTGGCTCTGACCTCCGCTGCCCTGCTGGGCCTGGCCGGCACGGCCATCGCCGAGTCCCAGACCCCTTACACCGATCTCGACCGCAACGGCGACGGCAAGATTTCCAAGACCGAAGCCGGCGCTGACAACGAGCTGTCCAAGCAGTTCGAACAGATCGACACCGACGGCAACGGCGTTCTGGAATGGGGCGAGTTCGCCCGTTTCGAATCGGAAGGTGAAATGTCCGATCAGCCGGCGACCGACATGAACACCCAACCGCTGGGTGAAACCACGCCGCAGTAAAACGCAGCGCACGCCGCACCGCGCCCGGCTTCGGCCGGGCGTTTTTTTATGCGCGGGGAGCGAGCGCTCAGGGCATGGCCAGCGCTTGCGCATCACCGGCTGTCATCAGCTGACAGCGGCTCAAGCTCAGCTCGGCGGGTGCTATAGAAAATTGGAACGGCGCCAGACGCTCAAGCGCACGCATCCCCAGTATGGGCCGGGTGCCGCTGGGGAATACCGCGCTTTCGACGTCATGTAACCAGCACGACTCGCCCAGGCGCAGCGCCTTGATTCGGTAGATCGGCACTTTGCGCACCGACTCGTCGGCCATGCGCGCGCCGATGTGGCGATCGAATTGGGCCTCGTCACGCGCCAGCAACTCATCCAGCATATCCTGCGGGATCACCATGAAGCTGGAACCGGTGTCGACCAGCAGCGAGAACGACTCGCTGCCCGCAAACGCCGCGTTGAGGTAAAACGTCCCGGTGGATTGACGCTGCATCGCCACGCTGTGCATGGGCGAGTGCGCCGTCGTCTGTGGCTGCGCCTGCACCGCAGCGCTCAGCATCAGCAGCGCGAATGTGACAAATCGCAAGTACAAATCAGACCCTCCAGTCCATTCAGCCGGCTGCATCACCGGCACCTGCGTGCAGTCTAGGCAGGGCTGAGAGAACTTTGCGTGAAGCGGGTCACAATCGCAATGCGGATCACCGCCAAAGCAGCAGAATTTGCCCGATAATAGGGCGATGATCACCAGCCCGACACTCGTCCAGACCCTCAGCCAGCTGATCGGCACACCGTCCGTCAGCAGCACGCTGCGCGCACTCGACACCAGCAACCATGCCGTCTGTGCCCTGCTCGCCAACTGGCTGGAGCCGCTGGGCTTTGCCTGCGAGTTGCTGCCCATTGACGGCAGTCCGGGCAAATACAACCTGATCGCAACCCGCGGACACGGCGACGGCGGACTGGTGCTGTCTGGCCACACGGACACCGTGCCTTACGACGACAGCGGCTGGGACAGCGACCCGTTCAAGTTACGCGACGCACACGACCGCTGGCACGGTCTTGGCACCTGCGACATGAAAGGCTTTTTCGCCCTGTGCGTGCAGCTGGCGGCCGAACTCAAGGATGTTGACCTCAAGCAACCGCTGGTCATCCTCGCCACCGCCGATGAAGAATCCGGCATGGACGGGGCCAAGGCCCTGCTCAAGGCCGGTCGCCCGCTCGGTCGGCATGCCCTGGTCGGCGAACCCACAGGCCTGGTCCCGGTGCGCATGCACAAAGGCATCTTCATGGATGTGCTGCGCGTGCGCGGCCACGCCGGGCATTCGTCCAACCCGGCTGCGGGTATCAATGCCGTCGAGGGGGTGCACCAGGCGCTGGGCGCACTGCTCGGTCTGCGCGATGAACTCAAGACGCGTTTGCTGCGCGAGGAATTTCCGGTGCCGCATTCCACGCTCAACCCCGGTTGCGTTCACGGTGGCGACAGCCCCAATCGCATTCCGGCCGCCTGCGAATTGCAGTTTGACCTGCGCCCGGTGCCCGGCCTTGATCTCGAAGACCTGCGCCAGGAAGCGCGTGCGCGCATGGACGCAGTATTGGGCGAAGGCCCCTGGCAATGGGAGCACGACACCGTATTCGAAGGTGCCGAGCCGTTTGAGACGGCGGCAGATGCGGCCATCGTCAAGGCCGCAGAGCGCCTGACCGACTGCCCGGCACAAGCGGTCAATTTCTGCACCGAAGGTGGTTATCTCAACCAAATGGGCCTGCAGACCCTGGTGCTGGGCCCGGGCGATATCGCTCAGGCTCATCAGCCCAACGAGTACCTGAGCATGGATCAGGTCGCGCCGATGATGGACATCCTGCGCGGCCTGGTGAAGGATTTCTGTCATGAGCAGTGACAACCCGATGGCATTTCCGCAGGCGCTGCGCAGTGCCGCACCGTATATCAACGCCCACAGCGGGCGTATCTGCGTGGTCCACATCCCCGGCGATGTAGCCGCAACGGATGCGTTCAAGCCGCTGATCTATGATCTGGCCCTGGCTCACAGCCTGGGCCTCAAACTGATCCTGGTGCTTGGCGCGCGCCCGCAGATCGAAATGCGGCTGGCCCGCGAGCAACACCACACGCCGATGGTGGCCGGCCATCGCGTGACCGATGCGCTGACCCTGGACTGCGTGCGCGAAGCGGTCGGCCAGCTGCGCAGCGAGTTCGAGGCCGCGCTGTCGACCGGACTGGCCAGCACCCCGATGGGCGGTGCGCGGATTCACGTGGCCAGCGGCAATCTCGTCACCGCGCGGCCAGTCGGCATTCTGGAGGGCGTGGACCTGCAGTTCACCGGCGTGCTGCGGCGCCTCGACACCGACACCATTGCCGATCATCTGGGCAACGGACGCATCGTGCTGCTCGGCCCGCTGGGCTATTCGCCCACAGGCGAAACCTTCAACCTGCGCAGTGACGATCTAGCGCTGGCCACGGCCAAGGCCATGCGTGCGGACAAGCTGGTGCTGTTCACCGACGCCGACATCGCGCGCGGCGAGCTGAGTCTGAACAATGCGGCCAGCAATGAGGACCCGATCCAGACCCTGGCCCTGAACGCCGTGCGTGCCGACATTCCGCGCGTGCACATTCTCAACGCGGCCCAGGACGGCGCCCTGCTGCGCGAGCTTTACACCCGTGATGGCTGCGGCCTGATGGTCAGCGCCCAGGCCTTCGACAGCTTGCACCAGGCCACCATCGATGACATCGGCGGACTGATGCAGCTGATCGAGCCCCTGGAACGGGCCGGCGTCATTGTGCCGCGCTCACGCGAGCAGCTGGAGCTGGAGATCGAGCGCTTCACGGTGATGGCGCGCGACGACACCATCATCGGCTGTCGGGCCCTGTACCCCTATCCGCAAGAGGCTTGCGCGGAACTCGCCTGCATCATCGTGGCCCCGGATTACCAGCATGGTGGCCGCGCCAACGCCCTGCTCAATCACACAGAACAGGCCGCCCGCGGCATGGGCCTGAAGCGCCTGTTCGTGCTCACCACCCAGACCGAGCACTGGTTTATCGAACACGGCTTCCGGCGCGGATCGCTGGACGAGCTGCCGCAGCAAAGACAGGCGTTTTACAACTACCAGCGCAATTCCAAGGTGCTGATCAAGGACCTGTAACGCGCATGGCTCATACACCGCGCCTGCACTGGCCCGAGGCCCTGACAACGGGCGATGTGGTGCAACTCGACGATGAACGCGCGCATCATCTGTTGCGCGTGCTCAAACGCCGCGAGGGCGATGCGGTGGTGCTGTTCCAGGCCCCCGACCGCGAGTTCACCGCGCACATCCAGTCGGCCGACAAGCACCGCCTCAGCTTGTGCGTCGACCGCACAGACCAGCGTCTGAGCGAGTCGAACCTGCACAGCGTGCTGGTGCAGGGTGTTTCACGCGGCGATCGCATGGACTATGCGATCCAGAAATCGGTTGAACTCGGCGTCCACAGCATCGTGCCGGTCATGACCGAACGCAGCGGCGTTCAGCTCGACGCCAAACGCCTGCACAAAAAACAGGCGCACTGGCAGGCGGTGGCCTTGTCGGCGGCGGAGCAATGCGGGCGCACCGTGGTGCCAACGATCCAGCCCTGCATCAAACTGATCGAGTTCCTGGCCGCTGGCGCGCATCAAGGTGTGGTCCTTGATCCGGCTGGCGCAGCGCTCGATGGCCTGAACCCGCCGAACCTGGATCAGGCCTTCAAGTTGCTGATCGGGCCGGAGGGCGGACTGAGCGAGGATGAGGTGGCCCTGGCCGCGCGTGCCGGCCTGCAGCGCCTGCGCCTGGGACCGCGAATTCTGCGCACCGAAACCGCGGCGGTGGCGGCGCTGGCCGCGCTGCAACTCCAGTTTGGTGATCTGGGCCAATAAGCGCCAGCGCTGGCCGCAGCTGTCTTACTCGGCGCTGATCAGGCGTTGGTCGAGAGCCAGCAGATCCTGATCCTGGAGGCTGCCAACAACCTCCTGCAAAGCCAGCACATTGAGCAGGAAGGCGTAGCGAGCGGCCGCCGCATTGCGCTGGGCCTGGAACACGTTCTTGCGCGCATCGACCAGCTCGGCCGAGGTCCGGATACCACTTTCCCAGCCACCGGCAATGGCCTCAAGGGCGGCCTGGCTTGAAGCCACGCTCTGCTCGGATGCGCGCAGACGCTGAATACCGGTCACCACCCCATCGTAGGCATCACGTGTGGCTCGCACCACACTGCGACGCTGGGCCTGCAGGCGTGACTGCGCGGCATCCAGCCCGAGGCTGCTGGCGCGCACCTTGGCCGATGTGCCACCACCGGAAAACAGCGGCACATGCAGACGCAGCAAGGCGCTGGAGGTCTCCGCCTCACGCCCCAGCTGCAACTCGGCAGTGTCCTGCCAGCGGTGTTCAACTTCCAGTGCCAGGCTGGGCATGTGTTCGCCGCGCTGCGCCTGGTAATCCTCACGCGCACGCTCAAGATCGAGCTCGGCCAGACGCAAACCCAGATTGTTGGCCAGGGCCCGCTCCACCCACTGCTCGGGCTGGGCCGGCTGGGGTGGCAACGTTTGCAGATCCTGTGCCAGCGGCTGCGGAAAACGTGGCGCCACACCACTCACTTCGAGCACGGCTTCCCGCGCCGAGCGCAGGCGTGCTGCGGCCGTCAATTCATCCGCAACGGCGCTGTCATAGGCGGCGATCAGCTGCTGCAAATCGGCTTCGGTGGCGTAGCCGGTCTCCACCCGCACCGCAGTTTCCTTGCGCTGCTCGGCGATGGCCTGCTTCTGCTCGGTGGCCAGGCGCAGATCATCCAGCGCGCCCAGCCAGCCAAAATAACGCCGGCTGAGGGTCAGCATGAGCTGCTGGCGCGCCTCGCGCAGGGTGAGCTCGGCCACCGCAGCCGTGGCGTCAATCTGCCGCAGCCGGGCAAACACCGCCCAATCAAAAACCGGTTGGGTCAGACGCAGGCCCAGCTGCCAGATATCCGCATCCAGTTCCTGCGGTTCATAGCCGGGGAAACGCGTGCGCTGCGTGTCGTCGATGAGGTGAGAGTAGTAACCGTCGAGGCTGAGCTGCGGCAGGATCGAAGCGCGCAGCAGGGGCACGCCCTGCAAAGCCGCATCGCGATCGCTCAGGGCCGCCTGGTAGCCTGGTTCGGTGCGCAACGCCTCGGCGTACAGATCGGCCAGCAAGCCCGCATCGGCCAGCCCGGGCAACAGCAGTGCCACAACCGCGGCGACACGTTTTGCACTCATTCGACTCTTTATTCAGCGCGCCTGATCGGCAAAAAACTTGAAAATCTCGGCTGTGGCGTCAAAAGCGCGGGTATTGGGGCCGAGTTCGTCGACCCAGTAGGACTTGCCACCAGGCCACT
The DNA here is from genome assembly GCA_030147945.1 of Oceanococcus sp. Classification (GTDB taxonomy): domain Bacteria; phylum Pseudomonadota; class Gammaproteobacteria; order Nevskiales; family Oceanococcaceae; genus Oceanococcus. Next base: position 10,335 of record JASBUL010000124.1, read on the forward strand.
GGTGCCCGACCTTGTCCACCCCGCAATACGTGATCGGATGACCGTCACAACCGGTGCGTTGGCGACACTCTACCCCAGTTGCGGATTTGCTGACGGCCTTTTCCTGTTCGGCGCAACCGTTGCGGCGAGCCAGGGCGCTGACCACTTCCCGCATGGATGGCCGATAAGTGTCGTCAAAGGTACCGCCATTCCAGAAGATGCGCGGGTCATCGCGCCCCTGGATCAACAAGGCCGACACCGCCGAGCCATTCTTGCATTCGCTCATGATGCCGCCCGAGACCGGCGCAATGGCCTTGAGCAGGCCGGGCTTCTCGCAGGCCACGCGGTGGCTGAGCATCGCGCCGTTGGAGAAGCCGGTGGCGAACACCTTGCTCTTGTCCACACAATATTGGGCGGTGACCGCCTCGACCAGGGCCTCAATGAAATCCACGTCACGCACACCGAACTTGGCCGCGGCGCCGCAGCAGGTTCCGGCATTCCACGACTTCAGGCGCCCATCCGGCAGCACCAGCAGCATGTTGTACTTGTCGGCCTGCTCCGAAGCTCGGGTCTGTTCGTTGAAAATCTGCCCGGTGCCAAAGCCGCCATGCAAACCCAGCACCAGCGGTCGCCGGGTTTTCTCGTCCCAGTTCTTGGGCACATAAACCTTGTAGCTGCGATCCAGCATGCCGAAATCCATCTCGGCCTCATGCATACCCGGTTTGGCCTGACCATCACAGGCCTGGGCCTTGGCCGGCGGCGCATTCATGGCGCACGCCGCAAGCACTGCGGCCAGCGTCAAACTTGCAAGCTTGAACCTCACGATACGTTCCTCAGCAGCTCGGAGGGTGCGAAAGCGCGCCCCGTACGCTCCAGCCCCAGAAAGCCACCCAGCTCACGCATCACCACATTGGGGTGGCTGGCCGGGAAGAAGTGACCGGCCTGCGGCACGATGCAAAAGCGCGCATCATCGTGCAGACCGAGCATGGCCCGACCGCTGGGCAGGCAGCGGGAGAACTCACCGTACATCAGCAACAGCGGCACACGCAGCGCAGCCAGCTCCTCACTGCACGCCCCCTGCAGGCAGAACTCGCGTCCGGCCCGGGTCTCATCCAGCAGGGTCACATACTGCTTGGCCGTGCGCAGGCCACCACGCCCGGCCCCGAAAGGCGTGTACTGATCACGCGTGCTGGACTCGTAACCGTCCAGACGCAGGCGGGCCATCACCTCAAGGTATTTCAGACCAACGTGCTTTTCGTGACTCCAGTCGCGACCATCGGTGACCAGCACGTCCTGCTCGACAGCCGACAGGTAGTCGGAATCCGCCAGCCGCTGTTCCGGCTGCAGGCGATTGATCTTGGTGTCCAGCAAGGCCAGCGAGCGGACCCGCTGCGGCGCCAGCACGGCCAGCTCCAGCCCGACACCACCGCCGTAGCTGTGCCCCACCACATCGGCCTGTTCGATCGACAACTGATCGAGCAACTCAAGCAGGTCGATGGCCATATCCTGGGCCCCGTAACCGCCCTCGGTGCGCTCGCTGTAGCCATGGCCGCGCAGGTCGTACAGGGTCACCCGATAGTGCGCCTTGAGTCGCTGCGCCAGATCGGCGAACCAGAACGCGCGGTTGGTGGCCAGCCCGTGGATCATGATCAGGTCCGGACCTTCACCGAACTGCTGATAAGCAATCCGGCATCCGTTGCATTGCGCGTATGACATCCTGTCTACCTCACTGTTATGGCGAAGAACGTGCTCAGAACCGCCGGCTCAGAGCACGCCTCCGGTACTGCGGATCGCCGCATCGGATGATGCCTGCGACATACTGAACACACTGGCCAGCGCCAGCGCACCGCCGATATCGGCCTTGAGCCACTGCACGCTGTAATCGCTGCCCTGGTAATGCACCTGCGCCAGGGCCGGCCGACCATCACGCGGACTGAACACGGCCTGGGTCACCATGAAGGCCTGTGGCCGCCCCTTGAGCCCATGCCCCAGAGCCTTGGCCACCGCCTCTTTGGCTGCCCACAGGGCCACCACACGTTGCCCACGTTCAGCGCCACTGGTGTTTTCCAGCAGGCGGCGTTCGCCGTCGGTCAGACCGCCACGTTCGACATCGGCGCTGTTGACTGCATCGGCGTGCTGCAGATCCACACCCAGTCCGAGCTGTGCATCGCCAGCAACCGCCACGGCGGTTGCACCGCTGTGGCTGATCGAGATCGACGGCGCCACACGCCCTTCCAGGGCGGCACACTGCACCCGCGGACGGCCATGAACATCGTTGTCGATACGGATATCGGCATTGGCCAGTTCGATCTGGTACTCACGCTGTATCCACAGCCGCGCCGCTTCCTTGGCCGCAACCCGTCCCATCAACCACTCCTCACGCCGCGGCCCTTTGTCCGGCAGCTGATAGAAGGTGTTGCGCTCGACCTCATCAAGCAGCATGTGCGCCAGCACACGCATCCACACGCCCCAGGCTTCACCCATCAGGTTGTCGGCAAAGTAATCCATCTTGCGCAGCACAAACCCGGCCGGCAGGTCGTCGGCGGGCAGCGCGGCGCTCAGATAATTGCTAAGGGGATCAAGACGGTAACGGTAGTAGCGCTGCGGCAGCTCGAACTTGCGATCGGTCCAGCCGCTGGCGCGGGCGATGACACGGCCCTGCGCATCGATCAGATCCCACTGCGCGGCGAAGGTCGGGGCGTCGTGTTCGACGATGTCACCACGACACAGCACCCGCGCCCCCTGTGCCGGCATGGCTGCGAACTGCTCGTAACGCTCGATCTGGAAGGGAAAACAGTTGAAACCGCCATCGTACTTCTCGGTCAGCCAGTAGCCGGCCAGCTGCCCGGCCGCGTCCAGCAGCGCCGGGTCGATGCGAAAACGCGGCTGTGCGTCATCGGCGAAATAGTCGGCGGTCGGCAGCACCTCAAGCTCGGCCTCGACCGAACGACTGCCCCAGCGTTTCAGCGCTTTCACGCCTTGCAGGCGCGGGCCATGGAACATGCCGTGCTGGTACAGCTCCGCCGGTGGATTGCGGCGCGGCGCATGCGCGGCCTCGGACTGCCACTCCAGCGCTTGAGGCGCACTGGCAAACCCGGCCGCGTATTCCACTTCGGCTTCAAACACCGGCAAATCAGGCTTGCCCTGCTGCGCCATCAGCAGACGCACGGCATAGCGCTTGAGGCGGGCGTCGTCGTGCTGGCAGGTCGCCGTTAATTTGAGCGAAAGACTGCCGTGATCCAGCGCCAGCCAGCGATGCCCGCGGACGTTGTTCAGGGCCTTGCACACCCAGCCTGCGGGCGCGAGCAACCCGGCGGCCTCAGCGGCCATTTCCATGCTGAAGGTAAACGGCACCACCGACAGCGGGCGCAAGGCCTGCAAGCGCGACGGCGCAGCGCCGATGCAGTGGTCCTGCAGATACAGATCACGTGCCCCGGAAATATCCACCTGGGCCTGCAAGCTGGCGCTGTCCTGGTTCAGCACCCGGGTGATCAAAGGCGCAGCGGGCGCACTGACTGCGGGTGCCGATGGCGCCAGCGCAGCACCCTGCGGCGCACCGGCCAGCACGCGTTGCTGGCTGGCGAGAAACTCCTGCATCAGCGCGAAGTGCGACTGCAAGGCCTGCTGGCGCGGGTCACTCGGCGGCGCCGCCTGAGGTGCCGATACCGGCGCCGCTGTCGATGCTTGCGGCGGCGCATCCGCAGCCACCTTGGGAGCTGGCAGCGGCGGCACATCCTTCAACGAAATCAGCGGCATGGCCAGGCTCAGCGGGCGAGCACCCGGCTTGACCGGCAGCGGCGCCCGCGCATCCGCGCGATCGGCATAGAGGGCCGAAAGCTTGAGCGGCACGCCGGCTGCGAACAGCGCAGCCAGGGTCGCGTGCAGCGCCTTCATCGCACCCTGCCGGCGCGAATTGCTGGCCAGCGCCAGAACATCGCGCTTGCCCTTGAGTATGTCGCCGACAAAGGCGGTGAGATTGGCGCTGGGCCCCACTTCAAGGAATACCCGGAAGCCATCGTCGTAGAGGCTTTGCACCGTTTCGCGGAAACGCACCGGGCGCGCCCACTGACTGCAGGCCAGATCACGGATGGCATCCGGCTCGTCGGGAAAGGCCTGCATCGAGGCGCAGCTGACCACCGGAATCTGTGGCGCGGCAATCGGCAGGTCCTGGTAGAACGTACGAAAGGCTTTCGACACCGGCTCAAAACCGGCCGTGTGATAGGCCCGTCCGAACGGCAGTTCGGCGCAAATCGCACCCGCTGCACTGAGCTTGCTGTGGGCCTTGGCAACCACCTCCGGCGCCCCGAACACCACTGCCTGATTGGGGCAGTTGTCCATCGCCACGACCAGCGCATCACTGAACTCGGCCAGCACCGCATCACGTGACTCTGCCGCCAGCCCGCCCACGGTGAGCAGACTGCCGGTCTTGATCGCCGATTCGGATTCCAGCTGGCGGTAGATCGCATTCAGGCCCTGGGCAATCCCGGCCAGAGTCTGCGGTGTCGACGCTGCAATGGCGCCTGCGGCAACCAGTGCGGTGTTCTCGCCGGTGGAATGCCCGACCAAAACGTCAGGCTTGAGTTCGCAGGCGCGCATCAGCGCCCACAAGCCCTGGCTGGAGGCAAACACCGATTCGGAGGCCAGATCCATGTCGAACAACTTGTGTTCGAGTTCGCGACGCGCGTCCTCGCTCAGGCTGTTGGGCGCGGGAAACACCGCCTCCGATGGCTGATATTCACGTGCGCTGACCGTGGTGTCGAGAAAATCGAACCACTCACGCACCTGCGGGAAGGCCACGGCCAGTTCGGACAACATGCCCGGATACTGGGCGCCCTCGCCCGGAAACAGCACGGCGACCTTGCCGGCCGGCTGGCCGTGACCATAGTGGACACCGGAGCGGGTCTTGAAGGGCTTGTCCGAGGCCGTCAGTTTTTCCACTGCGGCGTCGAGTTTCTTGACCAGATCAGCCTTGTCGCTGCACACCAAGGCCAGCCGATGTTCGCCCTGCGCGGCGCTGTGCTGCGCCGCCAGCTGCGCTGGCGTCAGGGTATCCAGGTTGGCTTTGGCGCGCGTCACCTGATCAAGCAACTCGGCGTGGCTGGGCGCTGCGAAACACAGCAGCTCGGTGCCACCGGCCAGTGCCGGCTGCGCCACATTGGCCGGGGCTTGGGCCTTCGGCATCGGCGCGGCAAAGCGCACCGCATCAACCGGTCGGTATTCCTCCAGCACCAGGTGCGCATTGACCCCGCCAAAACCGAATGAGTTGATACCAGCGCGGCGCGGCGCGGCACTGGTGTGAATCCACGGACGGGTCTCGGTATTGACGTAAAACGGGGTCTTCTCGATTTCCAGCGCCGGATTGACCTCGTCACACAGCGTCGGTGGCAGCACCTTGTGATGCAGGGCCAGCGCTGTCTTGATGATCGAGGCACTGCCCGCAGCCGGTATGCAGTGGGAAATCATCGATTTGACCGAGCCGATTGCAATCGAAGGCGACAGGCGCGAGCGCCGCCCAAAGACCTCGGTCAGCGACTCGATTTCGGTCTTGTCACCCAGCGCAATGCCGGTGCCGTGTGCTTCGACCAGCCCCAGCGTGCTCGGATCGATCTGCGCATCGGCATAGGCGCGCTTGATCGCCAGCACCTCACCTTCCTTGCGCGGCGCCAGCAGACCTTTGGCGCGGCCATCGCTGGACGCCCCGTAACCGCGGATCACGGCGTAAATTTTGTCGCCGTCGCGCTCGGCGTCGGCCAGTCGCTTGAGCACCACCAGCCCGGCGCCCTCGCCCAGCAAGGTCCCTCCGGCATTGGCATCAAACGGACGCAGTGCACCGCGTGACAGCGCACCCAGCTGACAGAAGATCATGTAGATCTGGGGCGGCGTGTGCGCCTGAATGCCGCCCGTCACCATCATGTCGGCGCGCCCTTCGGCGAGATCGCGCATGGCCACATCCGTGGCAATCAGGGTTGAGGCGCAGGCCGCATCGATGATGTAGTTCGGCCCCATCAGGTTGAGGCGATTGCAGATCAGTCCGCTGACCACGTTGGGCACCAGCCCCGGTGCCATCTCGGTGGTGAACGGCGGCGCGCTGTCTTTCAACTGGCTGCGCAACTGGGCCAGCTCCTGCGACCCCAGATCGGGACGCAGCTGACGCAGCAGATCAAGGGTCTGGTCGATGACCAGGCCATGCTGCATCAAGGTGGTGTAACCCCGGTTCACATAGGTGCCACGGCCCAGCACCACACCGGCTTTCTCGCGATCAAAATCACGCTCCATGTAACCGGCATCGGCCAGCGCATCGCGGGCCAGACGCAGCGCCAGATACTGATCCGGCTCGCCGCCATCAATGGCGTTGGGCATGATGCCGAATTCGGCCGGATTGAAGGTGGCTAGATCCTTGAGAAAGCCGCCACGGTTGGTATAGATGCGATCGTTGGCCTTGCTCGCCGGATCAAGATACGGCCCGGTCCACTCTTCATCAGCCTCGCTGATGGCATCGACTTTGTTGACGATGTTGTTCCAGAAGCTGGGCACATCGCGGGCGCCGGCGTAGACGCCGGACATCCCGATAATTGCAATATCCGCACTCATGAACTGATCCTAGGCGTCGGCCGAGGCCAGACGATTGAGCGCGGCCGAGGCCGTACCCTCAATCTCGCGCATTTCCAGGCGCACACGGCCCTCGTCATCTGCCAGCAGCACGTCATAGTTCAAGCTGCTTTCGCTGGCCTCACCGCGAATCCGCAGGTACAGGCCAAGACGCTCAGGCAGCGGATCACGGCCGTAGCGGCAGACCGAGCCGAATGCCGACGGCAGAGCGGTCTTGTCGAGGAAACGACGTGACCACACGATGGCCAGCTGCGGACCGCAGTCGAGCAGGCCGGGATCGAACACCCAGTGTGCATCTGTCGCCACACCGTCCTGACGCAGCCAGGCCGCCGGGCGGCTGCGCCGGGCCTGCGCATCGACCCCGTCACGCCCGACCATCTGAATCTGATCGATCAGCTGGAAATCGCCACCGTGGAACAGATAGTCGCGATAGGCCTGGCTTGCATCCAGGGCGTCACCACTGACCGAGGATGCGTCCAGCTGCGGCGCATCAGGCAAACGTTCGACCAGACGCACCTTGGCTTTGTACAGCGCCTGGTTGCGCTCGGGATCGACGATGTCAATCGCCAGCATCTGCTCACCCGGCTGTGAATGGGTCGAGGCGCGGGCTTTGAATGCGACCTTGCGGCCGCGTGCCGGATCCAGCACCACACCGGCCAGAACCTTGAGATCACGCACTTCAGCAACCTGCCAGCCCGGCCAGCCGGCCGCCGCCACCTGGGCCATCCATTCCGCTGCGCCGGCAGCGGGCAGCACCGGCTTGCCGTCCATGCTGTGATCGAGCAGATAGGGATCACTCTCCACACTGAAATGATGATCCAGCACCAGGGTGCCACCGGCACCGATGTGCAGACCGGCCCGGATCAGCGGCAGATCGCTGCCGGCCTCTTCAGCATCCTGCTCGCCGTCATACACCGCCCACGGGCCTTCACCCACAACCAGTTCGACCTCGGACTTGGGCCCGAAG
>JASBUL010000011.1 GCA_030147945.1 Oceanococcus sp.
GGCCGCTGCGCGCGCGCTTTATGCGGGGTGAAACGCAGCCTCGAGCGCAGCATCCACCCGCGGATAGCGAAAGGCGAAACCGGCATCCAGCAAGCGTGCGGGGCGAACCTGCTGATCAACCAGCACCAGATCGGCCATCTCGCCCATCATGATCCGCAGCAGCGGCCGCGGAAAACGCCACAACACAGGCCGATGAACCGCCCGCCCCAGCGCCTGGGCAAAGGCGCGCTGACTGACGGCCTCGGGGGCGACCAGATTGTAAACACCCTGAAACTGGCTTTGTTCCAGGGTCTGCACAATCGCCGCGACGGCATCATCCAGCGCCACCCACGGCATATGCTGTGGTCCTGGCCCCATCACCGCACCCAGGCCCAGACGGAACGGCCAGCGCAGTTTGTCGAGCATGCCACCATCACCGATGACCACGCCCAGCCGCACAATCACCAGCCGGGCCTCACCGGCGGCCCGCCTTGCGCTGTCTTCCCAGTCGGCACAAAGATGCGCGGCAAAATCATCACCGGCCGGGCTGCGCTCATCGAGTACACGCCCCGGCGCATCGCCGTAGAACCCCACGGCAGAGGCATTGATCCAATGCGCCGGACGCTGACCACTGGCCTGCAGGGCTTGACCCAGGGCCTGGGTCAGCGCGATGCGTGAATCACGCAGGGCCTGCTTGCGCGCCGCCGACCAGCGCCGCGCACCGATATTCTCACCGGCCAGATTGATCACCGCATCAAGCGGCTGATCAATCTGCGCGACATCATGGATGGCCCGAGCATGCGCCGGCAGGGTCGCCGAACCACGCACCAGGCACCACACCCGATGGGTCTGAAGTCTGGCCAGCAGGGCCTGGCCTATGAACCCCGTCGCACCGGTGAGCAGGATGTTCATGTCAACCCGCTACCAGCCGCAACTGCGGCTCTGGTTCTGCTCGGCCAGCCACGCCGTCAATGGCTGGAAATACTCCAGCAGGGCTGATGCGTCCATGCTGCGGGTGCCGGTCAGCTCGAACAGCGCCTCCTGCCACGGCTGACTCTGGCCCGACTGCAGCATGGCCCACAGGCGCGCACCCGCCTCTTCACTGCCGGCAAAGCTGCATTCATGCAGCGCGCCCTGATGCCCGGCGGCATCGCACATGGCCTGATAAAACTGGAACTGCAGAATGTGCGCGAGGAAGTAACGCATGTACGGCGTGTTGCCCGGAATGTGGTATTTCGCCCCCGGATCGAAGGCGTCCTCCGGACGCGGCTTGGGCGGCACCACACCCTGATACTTGTACTTCAGCTCCCACCAAGCGCGGTTGTAATCCTGCGGCCCGGCCTCACCCGAGAACACCTGCCAGCGCCATTTGTCGACGAGCAATCCGAAGGGCAGGAAAGCAACCTTGTCGAGCGCCATCTTGAACTGCTGGTTGATCACCGCCTCATGACTCTGCGACGGCTCAGGGGCCAGACCCACCGAACTCAGATAGCGCGGCGTCATGGCCAGCATCATGGTGTCGCCAACCGCTTCATGGAAGCCGTCATGCGCACCCGACTGGAACAGCACCGGCTGCGGGTTGTAGGCGAGGTCGTAGTAGATATGCCCCAGCTCGTGATAGATGGTCATGAGCTGTTCTTCGTCCGGCACGATGCACATCTTGATGCGCACGTCGCCCTGATAATCGATATCCCAGGCGCTGGCGTGGCATACCACATCACGATCGCGCGGCTTGGTCAGCATGGACTTGTCATAGAAGCTCTGCGGCAGGGCCGGGAAGCCGATGCTGGTGTAGAACGCCTCGGCCTGCTTGACCATGCGCTTGGCGTCGTAGTTCTGGGCTTTGAGTGCGGCCGTTACATCCAGATCCGATACGCCCGGATACGGCTCCATGCGCGGGTACAGCTCACCCCATTGCTGGGCCCACATATTGCCCAGCAGATGCGCTGGTATGGGCTGCTGCTGGGGTACGGCGGTCTGACCATATTGCTCACCCAGCTCGGCTCTCACATGACAATGCAACGCCTCGTACAGCGGCTGGACCTGCGCCCACAGGCGCTCGACTTCGGCGCTGAACTGATCCGCCGGCATGTCGTAACCGGCCCTCCACAGGGCGCCGGCATCGGCATAACCCAGATCGCGCGCACCGATGTTCTGCAATTCGGCGAAGCGCACGTAATCCTGCTGCATGGCCGGAGCAACACTGCGCCAGCCTTCCCAGGCCATCAGCAGCTGATCCGGCTCACGGCTGCTGCGGATGATGTCTTCCAGCGCCTCCAGATCCAGACAGGCCGCCTCATCCTCACCGGGCGGACAGTAGCGACCGGCGCCATACGCCGCTTCCAGACGCGCGCCCAGCTGGGTCAGCTCGGCCAGCTGAGCCGGGTCGCTGGGCACGCCGGAACTCAGTTGCAGCAGCTTGAGCAAACGCGCGGTGCGTGCATCCTCGTTCTGCGGGTCATAAGCCCGCGCCAACCGCGCCTGCTCGGACAAATAGGCCAGCGTGCGCTCCATGGCTTTGGCCGCCAGAATCTGAGTGTCCTCGGTGATGAACGTGGACTGCACCCACGCGGCCCGCGCCGCTTCTATGCTGACGTCGCGCGCCTCAACGTCGAAGCGCTCAAGAAAGGCGCTGGCACTCTCACGCCCACCTCCCAGTTCCATCCAGCTCGCGCAGCCGCTCAGCGCAAGCAGCGACACCACACCCACATGCCTGATATTCATCGATTGGTCTCCTGAGCCAGTTCCTCACCGATCGCATCCGGATCAATGTCCGCGGCGTGCCCCATCAACTTCTTGAGCAGCGGCGTCAGCAGCAGCAGGACAACCGCAGTCCCCAAGCCAACCCACAACAACTTGTCGAACAGGGTCGCGTAGACCTCGCGCGCCGCATCAATATTCAGCACCTCGCCATCGTGCATGTCGATGGCCGCCAGCTTGGAAATCTGCGCGGCGATGAACTCGGAATACGCGGTGGCCAGAAACCACGCGCCCATCATCACCCCGACCACGCTCGGCACCGCCAGCTTGGTCACCGCCGACAAGCCCACCGGCGACAGACACAGCTCGCCCGTGGTGTGCAGCAGATAGGCCAGCACAAACCAGATCAGGGCCACCTTGCCCGCCTCATCCGGCATTGATGAACCCATCACCAGCGCCCCGAAGCCGAGCCCGGCCTGGGCAATCCCGAGCACGAATTTCATCGGCGGACTGGGGTCCAGACGGCGCCGCCCCAGGCTCTGCCACAACCAGGCGAAAAACGGCGCCAGCATGAAGATGAACATGGCGTTGAGCGCACCCAGCTGCGCCGCGGTGAACTCGACACCAAAGGCGCTGCGGTCCAGCACACGATCAGCGAACAGGGTCATGCTGGCCGCCGATTGCTCGAACAGCGCCCAGAACACCACGGTGAAGATGGTCAAGGTGGCCAGCACGATCATGCGCCCCCGCTCCTCGGCATTGCAGCGCGTACTGAGGAACCAAGCCAGCCACACCAGCACGCTGAGCGAAAGCAGATTGAGGGTCCAGTGGACCACCGCTTCGTACTGCAGCATCTGCCACACCACGAACAGCGAACCGACAGCCCCGAGGTAGATCAGCCATTCGCGCGACAACGGCCCGAATACTTTCTCGGCCAGCATCTTCGGATCGTGCGGCTCGGCGTGCCCGTGCAGGTACTTCTGTCCGCCAAGGAAGGTGATCAACCCCAACACCATGCCCACGCCGGCGGCACCGAAGCCCCATGACCAGCCGTAGGTCTCCCCCAGGTAGCCGCACAGCAAGGTCGCGGTGAAGGCGCCGATGTTGATGCCCATGTAGAAAATCGTGAACCCGGCATCACGGCGTGGGTCGCCATCGGCATACAGACGCCCGACGATGGTCGAGATATTGGGCTTGAGAAAACACACCCCGACGGAAATCAAGGCCAGCGAAAAGTAGAACACCTGCAGGGCCGCGGTATCACGCACGATTTGGCCGTCGATGACCGACGCCTGGTGCCCTTCCACGGCCATCCCCAGATGGCCCAGACACAACAGTATGGCCCCGAAAGTAACGGCCTTGCGCATGCCCAGATAGCGGTCGGCCAGCATCCCGCCGATCACCGGCAGGGCATAGGCCAGCGCCGCGTAGGAGGCGAGTACGCCAAGGCCCATCTCATCGGTGAACAAGTGGTATTTGGTCAGGTACAGCAGAAGCAGATACTTCATGCCGTAGAACGAGAATCGCTCCCACAATTCGGTCGCGAAACAGATAAGCAGGCCCCGGGGATGCCCGAAGAAGGCGCGGTCTGGTGTCGTGGTGGACATGTTTTCCTCACGCCGGACGTCGCCCTCCCCCAATGCGATGGCCTGTACCGTCCGGGTCTGATCAGCGTCCGAGTATAGCCATCGCCCGCGCGCACGAACAAGGCATTAAACACAACTGCACGGAAGTTTTTGCGCAAACATCGCGCAATAAAAAAGGCCACAAGTTGCGATCAGCACTTGTGGCCCCAACCGGGTACTCGTGGTCCCGGATCTCCCCCAAACACACCTCGGCGGGTGCTCGAAACCCGGATCGTGGCCGGGCTCCAGAATCGGTCAGAACTTCAGTGGAACGTGTGCGGCTGTGCGATCAGCCCCAGGCTCAATGCGCCTGGCCCCATATTGACGCCGGCGGTCACACTCATGACCGATGCCAGCAATTCCACCCCGGCCTCCTGACAGGCCGCCGATAGTTGATCATAACCGGGCAGCGCACGCAAGTCCTTCATTTCTCCGGCAAAACTGACCGAAAGGTAAGGAGCCATCAATCCCTGCTCGATTTTCCGCACGGCATACGCAAAAAGCTTGCGTGCAGCGGGCTCGAAGCCGCGCACCTTGTCGACCGGCTTGGTCTCGTCGCCGTAGCCGCACAGGATCGGTTTGATATCCAGCGCCGAGCCCAGCGCCGCGCTCAGCAAAGACACGCTGCGATCGCCCTTGAGCCGGGCCCGCGCACGCAGATAGTAAAGATCGGTGGGAATGGCATAGGCGCGGGTGCAGTTCACCAGCGTCTCGATGCGCTTGCGAATGTCGTTCGGGTCCATACCGTCGGCAATCATGCGTGCGGTTTCGGCCGCCAGCACACCCTGCCCGGCAAACAGCGTCCCGGTGTTGATCACGCGCAAGGCGAACGGCCCCTGCACACCGGCCGCTCGGCGCGGTTCGTGATATTGCGACAGAATGGAGAACGACGCTTTGGTGGCATTCTCGAAAATCGGACTGCGGGAGCGCATCACGGTCTGACAGAACACGAAATCAAACTCGCTGACCAGTCGCTCCAGAAACAGCGCGTTGATCTGCTCGGTGGTGTACGGCACCGATTCGGCATCGTGGGCCTTGTCACCAATCTGGCTGCGGTAGAACGCCAGCGCGGCCTGCTCGCTGCGTTGATCGATCAGCTGATCGTCACCCAGACGAATGCTGACCGGCAAAATCTCGATGCGGTGCTGGCGCACGAAGTCCTCGGGCAAATCACAGCTCGCATCGACCACCAGCCCTACGCGTGATGCCATCAATGCACCGCCGCATCGTCGGATGGCGGCGTGAACAACGCGTCGGCGCGGGCGGCATCAAAACGATATTCCTGACCGCAGAATCCGCATTCGACGCTGACGCTACCCTGCTCTTCGACGATGGAACGCACTTCATCCTGGCCCAGGCCGACCAGCATGCGCGAAACACTGGATTCATTACACGGGCAATGTATGCGCACCGTCTGCGGCTGCTCGCTGACACGCAAATCCATACCCAGCATGACCGACAGCCACTCACCGGGCTCGTCCGGCAGCATGTCCACGGCCATGGCATCCATGGCGGCCTGCCAGTCAACACCCTCGGCCTCGCCCTGGCCCGGAACAGCCTGCAGCATCAGGCCCTGCGCACCATGTTCATCGGCGCACAGAATCAAGCGGGTCTCAACCTGCTCCGACTGGTGAAAATAGCGCCGCAACCAGGCCGCCGGATCATCGCCGTCCAGGGCCACGATGCCCTGGTATTTTTCGTTGCTGTTTTCCGGCTCCAGGGTCACCACCAGCTGCCCGCTCAGCGCGCCGAGGTCAAAACTGGGTGCATCGCTCTTGATCAGCCCGCGCAAGGCGCCGTCGGTGCCCGCCTGGGCGGTCAGCAACTTGACCTCACCGGCCTGACTGATCTGCAGGCTCATGCGCGCCGGGTTTTTCAAATGGGTGGCCAGCAGCGGCATGGCCACCATGACCTGACCCAGCAAGCCGGCCTGATCGGCACTGTAGGCACGGCTGGCGACCAGCTCGGCCCAGTCGTCACCCAGGCTGACAAACGCGCCACGCACCGGCTGCTCCGGCAGACTCAGCGACCACAGACGTCCCTTCACAGCTTGGACTTGAGCAGACGATTGACTTCACCGGGATTGGCCTTGCCCTTGGACAGCTTCATGACCTGCCCGACAAAGTAGCCAAACACCTTGTCCTTGCCACTGCGATATTGCTCGACCTGCGCCGGGCTGTCGGCAATCACCTGATCAACCAGCGTCTCGATCGCACCGCTGTCGGTGATCTGCTTGAGCCCACGCGCTTCGATCACGCTGTCAGCATCATCTTCGCCAGCCCACATGGCGGCGAACACATCCTTGGCGATCTTGCCGGACACGGTGTTGTCGAGCACCCGCTTGAGCAGTCCGGCCAGCGCATCCGGCGTCACCGCCGAGGCCGCGACATCCAGGTTGTGCTCATTCAGACTCGCGGTCAGTTCGCCCAGACACCAATTGGCCGCCAGCTTGGCGTTGTCTTCACCCAGTGCGGCAACCAACGCCTCGAAGTAGGCTGCCAGATCGCGCTCGGCGACCAGTGCATCGGCATCGTAGGCGGGCAGACCGAAGCTCGCCATGAAACGCGTGCGGCGCGCCTCGGGCAGCTCCGGCAAGACATCGCGAATGCTGCTGACAAACGCGCCATCGCACACCACCGGCAACAGATCAGGATCGGGGAAGTAGCGATAGTCCATCGCTTCTTCCTTGCTGCGCATGGTCCGGGTTTCGCCTTTGTCCGGATCGAACAGACGGGTTTCCTGATCCACGCTGCCACCGCTTTCGAGCACGTCGATCTGACGCTCAATCTCGAACTCGATGGCCTTCTCGACGAAACGGAAGGAGTACAGGTTCTTGGTTTCGGTACGCGTGCCGAGCTCTTCCTGCCCCACCGGCCGCACCGAGACATTGGCATCGCAGCGGAAGGAGCCTTCCTGCATGTTGCCGTCACAAATCTCCAGGTAACGCACCAGCGAATGCAACTTCTTGAGATAGGCCACCGCCTCGCCAGCGGAGCGCAGATCCGGCTCGCTGACCACCTCGATCAAGGGCGTGCCGGCGCGGTTCAGGTCAATGCCTGAGGCCGCTTCAAAACCTTCGTGCACCGACTTGCCCGCGTCCTCTTCGAGGTGGGCACGCAGAATACGGATACGCTTGCTGGTCTCGCCACCGTCCGTGCTGATGTCGAGATGGCCATGCGCCACGATCGGCAGCTCGTACTGCGAGATCTGGTAGCCCTTGGGCAGATCCGGGTAGAAATAATGCTTGCGCGCGAACACGCAGCGCTCGGCAATCTGGGCATCCACCGCCAGGCCGAACTTGACCGCCATCTCCACCGCTTGCTGATTGAGCACCGGCAGCACGCCCGGGAAGCCCAGGTCGATCGCACAGGCCTGGCGGTTGGCCTCGGCCCCATAGGTGGTGGCCGCACCGGAAAAAATCTTGCTCTGGGTCTTGAGCTGAACATGCACTTCCAGCCCGATCACCACTTCCCAACCGGGATAACTCATTGGGCCACCTCCGCGCGCTGCAGATGCCAATCGGTGGCTTGCTGGTAGGCATGGGTGGCCGCCAGCAGGCGCCCCTCGGCGAATTGCGGGCCGATCAGCTGCATCCCGACCGGCAGCCCTTCGACCATGCCGCACGGTGCTGACAAGGCGGGCAGACCAGCCAGATTGGCCGAGACGGTGTAAATGTCATCCAGATACATGGTCACCGGATCGTTGTTCTTCTCACCCAGTTTGTAAGCTGGCGTCGGCGTGGTTGGCCCGATGATCAGATCCACATCGGCAAAGGCGCGCTCGAAATCGGCGGCGATCAGCTGCCGCACCTTCTGCGCCTGCAGGTAGTAGGCGTCGTAATAGCCATGCGACAGCACATAAGCGCCGATCATGATGCGGCGCTGCACCTCACGCCCAAAGCCCTCGCCACGCGAACGGCTGTACAGGTCTTTCAGGTCGGCCGGGCTGTCCGCACGGTGGCCATAACGCACGCCGTCAAAGCGGGCCAGATTGGACGAGGCTTCGGCCGGCGCCACCACATAGTAGGTCGGCACCGACAGCCCCACATTGGGCAGACTGATGTCGACGATCTCGGCCCCGAGCTGACGATACTGCTCAATCGCCGCGTCCACTGCAGCGCCGGTGGCCGCATCCAGCCCGGCCGCAAAAAATTCGCGCGGACGCCCGATCTTGATGCCGGCCAGAGGCTGCGCCAGCTCGGCCAGATAATCCGGCACATCCTGCTGCGCCGAGGTTGAATCCTTGGGATCAAAGCCGGCCATGGCCCCCAGCATCAGGGCCAGGTCTTCGGCGCTGCGCGCAAAGCCACCCGCCTGATCCAGGCTCGAGGCGAAAGCCACGATGCCCCAGCGCGAGCAGCGTCCGTAGGTCGGCTTGAGCCCGGTCAGACCGGTCAGCGCAGCGGGCTGACGCACCGAGCCACCGGTGTCCGTGCCGGTCGCCAGCGGTGCAAATCCGGCTGCCACAGCCGCGGCAGAGCCCCCGGATGAGCCGCCGGCAATACGCTCGGCATCCCACGGGTTGCGGCTGGCGCCGTAGTAACTGGTTTCGTTGGACGAGCCCATGGCGAATTCGTCCATATTGGCTTTGCCCAGGCTGACCACGCCGGCCTGCTTGAGCTTGGCCACCACCGTGGCATCGAACGGCGCCACGAAGTTGTCGAGCATGCGCGATGCGCACGTGGTGCGAACACCTTCGGTCAGAAAGATGTCCTTGTGAACCAGTGGAATGCCGGTCAGCGCACCCGCCGTGCCGGCGGCCAGCGCCGCATCGGCCCGGCGCGCATCATCCAGCGCCTCGTTTTCGGTGCAGGTGATCAGAGCATTGATGTGCCCGTCATGCGCCTTGATGCGGGCCAGGAAATGCTCGGCCAGCTCAACCGCCGAATAGGATTTGTCGCGCAGCCCCTGAGCGAGCTCGCTGACACTTAATGTATGCAATGCGTTTGTCACGATGGCTTACTCGATCACCCGGGGCACCAGGTAATGCCCGCCCTCAGCTTGCGGCGCCAGGGCCTGAAACGCCTCCCGGTCCGGTTTTTCGGTCACCGCATCCGCACGCAGACGCTGCACCATATTGAGCGGGTGAGCCATCGGCTCGACGCCCTCGGTGTTGGCAGATTGCAGCTGGTCGACCATATTCAGAATGCTCGACAATTCTTGGGCGTAAACCGGCAGTTCAGCGTCATCGACAGCCAAACGGGCCAACTCGGCCACGCGGCGCACCTGGTCGGCGTCCAGACTCATGGATATCCTCGGGTAAAGCCAATCGCAACGGGGGCGCGGAAATTACCATAATACGTGTCCTTGCCCAAAACCCATGGCATTGCTACATTTCCTCGCTTACCAGCTCAGCCCCGATTCCCGCCCTCGCGGAAGATTTTCCTTATGATCAATCAGTTACGCGGTCTGTTTGTCAACGACCTGTCCATCGACTTGGGTACGGCAAACACACTGATCTACGTGCGCGGCGAAGGTATCGTCCTCAACGAGCCCTCGGTTGTCGCGATACGGACTGATTCGCGCGGCGGCAAACGCATCGAGGCGGTCGGCCTGGACGCCAAGCGCATGCTCGGCCGTACACCCAACAACATCTCCACCATTCGTCCGATGAAAGACGGCGTGATCGCCGATTTCACGGTGACGGAGAAGATGCTGCAGCACTTCATCCGCAAGGTGCATTCGCAGCGGCTGTTCCGCCCGCTGACCCGCGTCATCATCTGCGTGCCCTACGGTTCAACCCAGGTCGAACGCCGCGCCATTCGTGAATCCGCAGCCAATGCCGGTGCGCGCAAGGTTCAGCTGATTGATGAACCGGTTGCGGCGGCCATCGGCGCCGGCATTCCGGTCGGCGAAGCCCGCGGCTCTATGGTCCTGGACATCGGTGGCGGCACCTCGGAAGTTGCGGTGCTGTCGCTCAACGGCATCGTCTATGCCGAATCCGTACGCATCGGCGGCGACCGTTTCGACGAAGCCATCGTCAGCTACGTGCGCCGGCAATACAACATGCTGATCGGCGAAACCACGGCCGAGCGCATCAAGCAGGAAATCGGCACCGCCTTCCCGGGCCACGAAGTGCAGGAAATCGACGTGGTGGGGCGCCACATGTCGGCCGGCGTGCCGCGCAGTTTCACCCTCAATTCCAACGAAATTCTCGACGCCCTGCAGGAACCGCTGGCGCAGATCGTCGCGGCCTGCAAGGTGGCCCTGGAGTCGACCCCGCCGGAACTGGGTTCGGATGTCGCCGACCGCGGCATCGTGCTGACGGGTGGTGGTGCCCTGCTGCGCGACCTGGACAAGCTGATTTCCGAAGAAACCGGCCTGCCGGTGATCATTGCCGATGATCCGCTGACCTGTGTGGCCCGCGGCGGTGGCGCTCTGCTGGAAATGGAAAACGAGAAAGCGACCAGTTTCATTCTGGATTAGCGCGCCTGTTGCATTGCGGCCTACTGCCAGTCGCCGCACCGGGCGACTGTTCTCTTTAGATTGCAAACTTCGGCCCACGGATTTTTTCCAAGAATTCAGGGGCTTGTATCTGCTTACCCGGATTATCGCAGTTGCATTTTAAGAAGCTGCATTGCGTTTGCCGTATAAACCTTTGCTGTGCAAGCATTTTTGTCTATGCTTTGGCCATGTAGTTCGTGGGGACGCAGACCCGTGGAGGAGAATCGGTGAGCGCTTACCAGTTTGACGACGATGCCCGGCCGATTTTTTCGCGCGGGCCACTGCTCGTCCTCAAGCTGGCCGTGTTGCTGCTGTGTTCGGGCGCCCTGATGTACTACGACCGGGTGGCGGATGAGCAGGAACTCGCCCCGCTGCGCGACACCATTGCCGTCGCCCTGACCCCGGTGTTCTGGATCAGCGATATGCCGCGTCAGTTCGGCAATCTGCGCGAGCACCTGCACAGCCGCGAACGCCTCATTTCCGAAAACGACGATCTGCGCCACGAGCATCTGCGTCTCAACGCGCGCTTGCAGAAGCTGCTATCGCTCGAAGCCGAGAACCACCGCATCCGCGCCCTGCTCGACTCCTCACGCCAGATCCACGAAGCCGTGATGATTGGCGAGATTCAGTCAACCAGCCTGGATCCCTACCAGCAGCGTCTGCGTATCAACCGCGGCAAACAGGATGGCGTGATTGAAGGCCAGGCCCTGATCGACGCCCACGGCATCCTTGGCCAGGTCATCGAAGTCACCCCCTACGCCTCGACGGCCGTACTCATTACGGACCAGAGCCAGGGCGTACCGGTCCAGGTCAACCGCAATGGTCTGCGCACCGTTGCCCACGGCAATGGCAGCCCCAAACTCAATCTGCCGTTCCTGCCCGCCAACTCCGACATCCAGGTCGGCGACATGCTGGTCAGTTCCGGCCTCGGTGGCCGCTATCCGGTGGGCTACCCGGTTGCCATCGTGGAAAAAATCGAGCACCACCCGGGTGAACACTTCCTGGAAATCGTTGCGGTCCCGGCGGCACGCATCCCCAACGGTCGCGAAGTTCTGCTTGTTCGCGATGATGTGCCGGCGCCCAGCACTGCACAAATGATTGACCCCGAGGCCAAGCCAGGCCGCGTAGCGACCGCGGACTAGGCGCGGCTTGATGGTACGCGCCGGCTGGCTGGGCAGTCTTGTTGCACTGTCCTTGGCCCTGATTCTGACCGCACTGCCACTGCCCGATGGCCTGGCCATCGCGCGGCCTGCGGTGGTGCCTTTGGTGATGGTGTGGCTGTGCATCCATGTGCCGTCGCGCTTTGGCATTGTGTGGGCGTGGTGCCTGGGCCTGGTCCTCGATGTGGTGCACTCAACCAGCCTGGGCCAGCACGCGGTTGCCCTGACCCTGCTCAGCTATGTGGTCATCAAGCTGCGTGGCAGCCTGCATCTGCTACCCGCCTGGCAACAGGCGCTGGTTCTGATCCCGGCCTGGGCGGGCTATCAGGGCCTGTTGTTATGGCTGGACGGTTTTGTCGGACAGTCAATCGACCCGCTATGGCGCTGGCTGCCGGTGGTCAGTACCAGCCTGTGCTGGCTGCCACTGAGTGCGATCTTTGCGCTTGTCGACCGCCCGCAGCATCATGAGGCATGAGCGCAAATCGTCCTGATGCGCTGTATCCGAATTTGTCACCAGGGGACTTTTGCTAACCCGCATGGCTGGCGCCGCATTCAAAAACACCTGGCAGGAGAAACGTGCCTTCAGCAATCGTGTCGCCGTGGCGAGCGCGTTCGTATTGCTGTTGCTGGGGGTTCTGATCTATCGGCTGGTGCAGCTGCAGTCCGTTCAGCACGAATATTTTGTAACCCGCTCGGACGAAAACCGCATGCGGGTGCATCCCGTTGTCGGGGTGCGCGGCCTGATTTTCGATCGCAACGGTGTCGTCCTGGCCGAAAACTTGCCCGCCTATCGACTGGAGATCACCCCGGAACAAAGTCCGGACCTGAACGATACGGTGGATCGCCTCAGCCAGATCATCAGCATCACCGCGCGTGAGCGCGAGCGCTTCTTCGCCCGTGTCGAAGCCTCGGCATCCTTCGATCAGATCCCGCTCAAGCTCAACCTCGACGGTGACGACCTGGCCCGTTTCGAGGTCAACCGGCGCCAGTTCCCCGGCGTCAACGTGCGTGCCGGGCTGACCCGGCACTATCCGCTGGGTGAAGTCACGGCTCACATCGTGGGCTACGTCGGCGGCATCACGGCCAGCGATTTGCAGCGGGTTGATCCGGAGCGCTATCGCGGCGCCTCCTACATTGGCAAAACCGGTATTGAACGTCAGTACGAGCCGTTGCTGCATGGTGACCCTGGCAGCCAGCTGATCGAAGCCGACGCGCTGGGCCGGCGCCTGCGCCAGCTTGACTACACCCACCCGACCCCGGGCAAAACCCTCTATCTCACGCTGGATGCGCATCTTCAGCAGGCAGCCAAGGCCGCTTTTGAAGGACGCAACGGCGCCGCCGTGGCCCTGGATGTGAACACCGGCGAAATCCTCGCCATGGTGTCCGTACCGAGTTACGAGCCGGGCGATTTCATCGACGGGATCAGTCACAAGCGCTACGCCGAGCTGACCGAAGACACCTCACGACCGCTGTTTCACCGCGCCATACAAGGGCAGTATCCACCGGGCTCGACGATCAAGCCGATCATGGCCCTGGCCGGCCTGGAAAGTGGGGTGTTCAACCGCCGCTCCAGAGTGCATTGTCCCGGTTACTATCAATTGCCCGACAGCACCCGACGTCACCGCGACTGGAAACGTCGCGGGCATGGCACGGTCGACACCCACGAAGCGATCGCCCAATCCTGCGACGTGTACTTTTATGATCTGGCACATCGCCTGGAAATTGACCGCATACACGATTTTCTGGAGCAGTTCGGACTCGGTTCACGCACCGGGGTGGACATCCCCAACGAAACCACCGGCCTGCTGCCTTCACGCGAGTGGAAGCGCCGCGTCCGCTCGGAGAACTGGTATCCCGGCGAAACCCTCAACATCGGTATCGGCCAGGGTTTCATGCTGACCACCCCATTGCAGCTGGCCGAAGCCACCGCGCGCGTGGCCACTCGCGGTGCGGGCGCGCGCCCCCATCTGCTGCGTCAGATCAAGGACAACAGCAGCGGGGAGGTTCAGGCTGTGGCCATCGAGCCGTTGCCGCGCATCACCCTGCAGGATGCATCGCACTGGGACGAAATCCACGACGCCATGGTTGCGGTGGTGCACGGACGCACCGGCACGGCACGGCGCATCGGGGAGGACGCGGCCTACCGCATTGCGGGCAAAACCGGTACGGCTCAGGTCGCCGGCCTGGCTCAGGAAGACGACGAGGCGCCACAGCTCACCGACGTGCCCTACCATCTGCGTGACCACGCGCTGTTTGTCGCCTATGCACCGGCAGATGCCCCCAAGGTGGCCGTGGCGGTGATTGCCGAGCACAGCGGCAGCGGTGGCGCCGTTGCGTCGCCGATCGCGCGACGCATTCTGGATGTCGCGCTGGGTCATGACAACGATCCCGGCGTGCTGCCGACGCAGCCATGAACCTTGAAAACAACAACGCCGCCTACAGTGGCTGGACCCGGCTGCATCTGGACGGCCCCTTGCTCGCCCTGCTTGCCCTGCTGACCAGCATCGGCCTGTTCACCGTCTACAGTGCAACTGGCCAGGACATGAACATGGTCATCGCCCAGGGCAAACGCATCGCCCTGGGCCTGGTGGCGCTGATCGTGGTGGCGCAATGCCCGCCGGAGTGGTTCCGCACCCTGACGCCATGGGCCTATCTGGCCGGCACGGTGATGCTCATCGCCGTACTGGTACTGGGCGACACCTCAAAGGGCGCGCAGCGCTGGCTGGACCTCGGCTTTGTCCGCTTCCAGCCTTCCGAGTTGATGAAATTTGCCGTTCCGCTGATGGTGGCCACTTTCCTCCACGAACGACGCCTGCCACCGCGTCTGATCGCCATCGCCCTCAGCGCAACCATCATCGGCATACCGACCGTGCTGATTGCCCAGCAACCGGATCTGGGCACCGCGCTGTTGGTGGTCAGCGCCGGCGGTTTCGCGCTCTACTTTGCCGCGTTGCGCTGGCGCCTGATTCTCGGCGCCGTGGCCCTGGCCGGGGCGGCTGCACCGCTGTTGTGGCACAACATGCACGATTATCAACGCCGTCGCGTGATGACCCTGCTTGACCCTTCATCAGACCCGACCGGTGCGGGCTATCACATCATCCAGTCGAAGATCGCCATCGGCTCGGGCGGCTGGGACGGCAAAGGCTGGCTGATGGGCACACAGGCCCGTCTGGATTTTCTGCCGGAAGCCAACACCGACTTCATCTTCGCGGTGTTCGCCGAAGAATTCGGCCTCATCGGCGTGCTCGGGCTGCTGACCGTGTATCTGCTGATCATCGCGCGCGGGCTGTACATCGCAACCCGCGCCCAGGACACCTTCTCGCGCCTGGTGGTTGGCAGCCTGAGCCTGACCTTTTTCATCTATCTGTTCGTCAACATCGGTATGGTCATCGGATTGCTGCCGGTGGTTGGCGTCCCCCTGCCACTGGTCAGCTACGGCGGCACATCCATGGTGAGTCTGCTGGCCAGTTTCGGACTGATCATGTCCATACACACGCACCGGAAACTGCTCTCCTCATGATGCGCATCATGCTCAAACTGTCGCTGGCGCTGTGGGCCACCCAGGCGTTGGCAGACTACTCACAACACCCCAAGGCCATACAACTTGCCGACGAACTGGCTGCAACCGGGCAATACTCGCGGGCCGAGGTGCTGCAGCTGCTGAGCCAGGCCCAACGCAATCCCAAGCTGATCGAAACCGAACGCACGGCGCCAGAGCGCACCCGAACCTGGCCGGAGTACCGCAGCATCTTCATGGATGCCAAACGCATCGCCAACGGGGTGCGTTTCATGCGCGAGCATTACCCTGCGCTGGCGCGTGCCAGCGGTGAATATGGTGTACCGGCGCATGTCATCACTGCGATCATCGGGGTGGAGACCCTCTACGGCGGCTACACCGGACCGCATCCGGTGATCGACTCGCTGGCCACGCAAGGTTTTGATCACCCCACACGCACCCCGTTCTTCTACAACGAACTCAAGGAATACTTCCTGCTGTGCCGGGACATGGGCTTTGACCCGCTGGCCCAGAAGGGTTCTTACGCCGGTGCCATGGGCCTGTCCCAGTTCATGCCCAGTAATTACCGGCGGCTCGGCCTGGACTACGACGGCGATGGTCAGGTCAATCTGTGGTCGAGCAGCGATGCCATCGGCAGCGTGGCCAACTACCTGAAGAATTTTCGTGGCAGCAACACCGGCTGGCGTGCCGGGGAGGCGGTCGCCTTCCCCGTCAAAGTGACCTCGCTGCCTGACAAGCTGCCGCTCAACCAGAAGAGCCCCAGCCACACCTGGGCTGCTATCCGTCCATACGTAGAGGACCTGGAGGTCACGCTGGAGGCCACCCAGCCGGTTGGTCTGCTGGCGCTTGATACCGGTGACGGACAGGAATACTGGCTGGCCCTGCCCAACTTCTACAGCATCCTGTCTTACAACCCGCGGACCTATTACGCGATGGCGGTATTTCAGGTCAGCCAAGCGATCGCCGCCGCCAGTCTGGCCGAGTGATGAACATGCGAGGCGCATGGAGCGGCATCGCCGCAGCAATCGTACTGACGGCCTGCTCCAGCACCCCCACCAGCACGCCGGGCCAAGACAGTGCGCCTGGCCATGTGCCGATCGACCCGTGGTCGGTGCCGGAGCCTGTGCCGAAAATCGAACCGCGCAGCCGCTACGGCAACCCGGCCAACTATGAGGTCTTCGGCAAGCGCTATCGGGTCCTGGAAAGCGCCGATGGCTACCGTGAGCGCGGACTGGCATCGTGGTACGGCACCAAGTTCCATGGTCGGCGCACCTCCAGTGGCGAGCCCTATGACATGTTCGCCATCACCGCAGCACACAAAACCCTGCCCCTGCCCACCTACGTCCAGGTGCGCAATCTGGAGAATGGCCGCAGTCTGATCGTGCGCGTCAATGACCGTGGTCCGTTTCATCCCGGCCGCATCATTGATCTGTCCTACACCGCGGCCGTACGCCTGGGCGTTTACGAGAAGGGCTCAGCCAAAGTCGAAGTGGTGGCGCTGACAGACGTGCCGCCGGCACCCGCCATTCCGCCACAGCAACAGGGTCCGCCACCGCCCGTGGACGAACTGGACGCCCTGATTGATGGCTTGCGCAAAGCCCCTGGCGGAGCCCTACCGGATCGCCTGCCCTTCCTCCAGATCGCCGCATTTCGTAACATGAACGCTTGCGTCGAAACCAAAGACGCGCTGATTCGACAGAATCTTCTGGCGATTTCCATCCGCCAACGTGGTGCCCTTTGCCAGGTGCTGCAAGGACCCTTCGCCAGCGACCAAGACGCACAAACCCAGGCTCAAGCGCTGCGTGCGCTGGGCCACAGCCCGGTTATTAGCTACCCATGACATATCGGCTTTCCCTGTTTGCTGTTTTCACCACGCTGACCCTGATGTTGGCGTCGCCCTCCGAAGCCCAGACCCGACCGCGCATGCCAACACCGGAAGCGCCGCAGATCGACGCCAGCAGCTACATCCTGGTCGATTTCAACAGCGGACAGGTGATCGCGGACAAGAATGCCGACGAGCAGGTCGATCCGGCGTCCATCACCAAGCTGATGACCGCTTACATCGTGTTCAGCGAGTTGCGCGCCGGCAATGTCGGGCTCGACGATATGGTGACGGTGAGCAAGAAAGCCTGGCAGGCCGAGGGCTCGCGCATGTTCATCGAGGTTAACGATCAGGTCCGGGTTGAGGACCTGATTCGCGGCATGATCATCCAGTCCGGTAACGATGCCAGCATCGCCTTGGCCGAACATCTGGCAGGCGGTGAAAACACCTTCGCCACATGGATGAACCAGCATGCCGAGCGTCTCGGCATGCACCAGACCCATTATGAGAACGCCACCGGACTGACCGGTCCCACCCACAAATCCAGCGCGCGCGATATCGCCACGCTGGTGGCCGCGCTGATCGAGGAGTTTCCGGAGTACTACCGCCTCTACTCCGAACGCGAATTCACCTATGCCGGTATCACCCAGTCCAACCGCAACCGCCTGCTGTGGCGCGACGCTTCAGTGGACGGGGTCAAGACCGGTTACACCAAAGCGGCCGGTTACTGTCTGGCCTCCTCGGCCGAACGCGAAGGCATGCGCCTGATTTCCGTGGTGCTGGGCACGCCCAGCATGCGGGCCCGCGAACAGGCCAGCGAATCGCTGCTCAACTACGGCTTCCGCTTCTTCGAAAGTGTTCAGGTGGCAACCCAGGGCGAGGCGGTGGCCAACGCCAAGATCTGGAAATCCAGTGCTGAAAACGTTCAGCTCGGCCCTTCGCAAACCACCTTTGTCACCGTTCCGCGTGGTCGTGCCGATGACATCAGCCTCAAACCGCAGCTGGATCAGCGCCTGATCGCCCCGATCACCGCCGGCCAGCAGCTCGGCGCACTCAACGTGTCACTGGATGACGACAAGCTCACCAGCGTGCCCCTGGTGGCCCTGCAGGCCATGCCGCTGGGCTCGTTGTGGCAACGCCTGCGCGATGAAGTCCTGCTGTTCGTCAAGCGATGAGCCTGCATGCCGCGCTGCAGGATCTCGACTACCCCTGCACCTACCCGTTCAAGCTGATCTGTCAGCCTGACGCCGTTGAGAACGTGCGCCAGTGCGTACTTGCATCGCTGGGTGACAGTGCCGATGTCACGGATGTCCATCAGCGCGCCAGCCGCAATGGCCGTTTCGTCGCCCTGACCGTCACGCTCAAGGCCGAGTCGGCGGCACAGATCGAGAAAGTGTATGCCGATCTGGCACCGCTGCCCGGCATTGTGACCAGCCTGTAAATCGGCATGACGGGCGTCAGCATCCATTGCCTGGGCCGTGCGGACTATGCCGAAACCTTCGCGGCCATGCGCGCCTACAACGACGCACGCGGCCGCGATGGGCAGGATCAGATCTGGGTTGTTGAGCACCCGCCGGTGTATACCCAGGGTCTGGCCGGCAAACCTGAACATGTGCTGGCTGCCGGTGATATCCCCATCGTTCAGACGGATCGCGGCGGTCAGGTCACCTACCATGGCCCCGGCCAGACCGTGGTTTACCCGCTGCTCGATCTGAAGCGCCTGAAGATCGGCCCCAAGGCACTGGTGCACGGCCTTGAGCAGGTCCTCATCGACGAACTCGACGCCCACGGAATTGCCGCCGCTCGCCGCGACGGCGCACCGGGTGTTTATGTGGCAGAGAACAAGATCGCTTCGCTGGGACTGCGCATCCGTCACGGCTGCTGCTATCACGGCCTGTCACTCAATGTCGATATGGATCTGGAACCGTTCGCGCGCATCAACCCGTGTGGTTACGCCGGTCTGCAGATGACCCAGCTGGCCGATTTTGGCGCGGCAGAGGATGTCTTCGTCCTCGGTCAACGTCTGGCCAAACGTATCGTTAAACAGTTCGAACTGTCCCTCTGCGAGCCGCAGACTGCTAGAATCGCAGGAACCTTCTCGCCCCCCGCCGGTCCCTAAAGCCTATGAAGATTCAGTTACTTGCCGCCCTGTTCCTCGCGCTCGCAAGCATCGCCGGGGTGCACGCTCAAGGTGGCGCCAAGAGCACGCCGGCGGCCGCGCAGCCAGCCAGTCCCAATCAGGTGATCAGTTCGGTTGCAGAAGAGCTGCTGGGACGGATCAAGCAAGACCGCGAGGCTCTGGACAAGGATCCGCAACGGCTTTACGCCATGGTCGACGAGGTCGTACTGCCCTATTTCGACTTCCCGCTGATGTCACGCCTGGTTCTCGGGCCGGCCTGGGACAAGGCCGACGAAAGCCAGCAGAAACGTTTCATGGACGGTTTCAAGACCTTGCTGGTCAAGACCTACGGTAATGCCCTGCTGCAATACAGCAACGAAAAAGTCAGCTTTGCCGATGCCGAACCTGGCTCCAAACCTGACCGCGCCAGCGTCGCATCGACCATTCAATCACCTGGCGCCGACCCCGTTACCATGCATTACCGCATGCGCCAGAAGGACGGCCAGTGGCTGGTGTATGACGTGGTCGTCGACAATATCAGCCTGGTCACCAACTACCGCGGCACCTATGCATCGGAGATCAAGCGTGGCGGCCTTCAAAGCCTGATCGAAAAGCTGGAGAAGCAAGCAGCGGGCTAGTCCGCACCATTTACCGGCCGGCCTGCCGGCTACCTGTTCGTGGGGAACCAGGTGTACAAGCAGATATTTCAGGGGACACTGATCGCGCTGATCGTGGCGCTCGCCGGCTGTGCGCATCGCCCGGCGCACGATCCTTCCGATCCGCTGGAGAGCGTCAACCGCGGTATTTTTGCCTTCAACATGACCGCCGACAAATACGTCCTGCGGCCTGTGGCAAAAGGCTACCGCTGGGCCGTACCCGGCTTTGCCCGCACCGGGATCAAGAATTTCTTCCAGAACCTGGGTTATCCGGTCACCATCGCCAACCAGTACCTGCAAGGCAAACTGGCTGATGGCACGGCGGACCTGGGCCGCTTTCTGCTTAACACCACGCTGGGCATCGGCGGACTGGTCGACGTCGCAGGTTACTGGGGGCTGCCGGCTCACGATGAGGACTTTGGTCAGACCTTCGGACGCTGGGGCGTTGGCGAGGGCTGGTACCTGATGCTGCCGTTCCTGGGCCCCAGCACCAACCGCGATGTCGTCGGCATGGTCTTTGGTGGCCCCTTGAACCCGACCTACTACTCCGACGAAACGGCCACGATCTGGGGGCTGACCGTGCTTGATGCAATCCAGACGCGGGCTCAGTACCTCAATGCGGATGCCTTGCTGATGCAGCAACTGGATCCCTACGCCTTCATGCGCAACGCCTATCTGCAACGCCGCTGGTCGGCCGTACATGATGGCAATCCGCCGCTGGATGACGAACCTGATTTCGAAGCCTACGACGATTTTTGATGAAAAAACTGCTGCTGCTGATCATCCTGCTCATCGCTGGCGTTGTCGCCTTTGATCTGCTGTTCCCTGCCCAGGCCGCACACTACGGCGTTGCCCTTGAACGCTGGCGCAATGGCCTTGAAAGCAAGCAGCTCAATGTCGACGGCATGCACATCGCCTACAACGAAGGCGGCCAGGGCGAGCCATTGCTGCTCATTCACGGCTTCGGCGCCGACAAGGACAACTGGACGCGGGTGGCCGGCTACCTGACCCCGCACTACCGCGTCATCGCAATCGATCTGCCAGGTTTCGGCCAAAGCAGCCGCATTCCCGACGCCGCCTTCGATATCGTCAGTCAGACCCGCCGCGTGCATCAGATTGCCGGGGCACTTGGGCTCGAACGCTTCCACCTCGGCGGCAGCTCCATGGGCGGCAACATCAGCCTGACTTACGCTGGTATGTACCCGGACCAGGTCATGAGCGTGTGGGTGCTGGCCCCGGCCGGTGTGGAAGGCAGCCAGATCAGCGAGTTGCGCCAGCGCTACGCGCAGACCGGCGAAAACGCCCTGATCGTGAAACGTGCTGAAGATTTTCCCAGCATCATGCAGTTCACCATGAGCAAGCCGCCGTTTCTGCCCTACAGCGTGAAACATCAGCTTGGCTTGCGTGCCGCTGCCGATCACGACCTGCATCAGCGCATATTTGAGACGCTGAACAGCGACGCACAGAGCGTCAACGCACTGATCAAGGACAGCCCGATCCCCGCGCTGGTGGTCTGGGGTGACCAGGACAGAGCCCTGCATTACAGCGGCGCCAACATACTCAAGAGTCTGATGCCAAACGCGAAGATCGTGGTCCGACCGGGCATCGGACATCTGCCCATGATCGAGGAACCACAGCGCTCCGCACAGGACTGGCTGAGTTTTCAGGCACAGCGCTAGGTCGCGAACACACGCCGGACAAGCGCTTGGTGTACATTCTGCGCTTTCGAGTCAGGAACTAGGCCGTGCCGGCGTCTTCCCATCACCGCGGCAAGCAGCATATCAATCGTCAGGACTTGCTTGATGCCGCGTTGAGGTTGCTTGGCCCCAATCGCAGTGTCTCGACACTGGGCCTGCGTGAGGTGGCCCGCGCTGCCGACATCGCGCCGAACAGCTTCTACCGCCATTTTCGTGACATCGACGAACTCGCCGTCGCCCTGATCGAACAGGCCGGCGGTGCCTTGCGCACCATCATTCGTGAAGCCCGCAACCGGGTCAGCGACGACCGCAGCACCGTGGTCAGCTCGGTCGAGACCTTCATGGAACAGCTGGAAGCGGACGAGAAGTACCTACACCTGCTGCTGCGCGAAGGCAGTGCCGGGTCCACCGCGTTCAAGCAGGCCATCGAACGCCAGCTGCAGTATTTCGAAAGCGAACTTCAGGAAGATCTGGTGCGCCTGTCGAACGCCGCCGGTCGCCCGTTGTCGCGCCCTGACCTGGTCTCCAAGGCCATCACGCGGATGATCTTCGCGTTGGGGGGCACGGCCATGGACCAGGGCCCGGAACAACGTGAAGAGACCGCCCAGCAGATGATCGTGATCATTCGCATGATCATCGCCGGCTCCTTGATTCTGCCGCGCCAGCACAGCGACCTCTAACCCACAAACACAGGCAAAAAAAACGCCCCGACATGCGGGGCGTTTTGAGCTTATCGGGATGTCTTAGAAATCGGCGCTCACGCCGATGAAGACATAGCGACCCAAGGCATCGTAAATCTGCGGGAAGGTGTTGCCGTTACCCACAACGCCAGGCAACGGATCACCCGACCCACCGCTGATCACAGGCGGATCTTTGTCGAGCAGGTTGTTGATGCCCGCGCGGAAGCTGAAGCGATCAAACGGCACGGTGAAACCCAGGTCAAAGTAGCTGTACGACGCCAGGTGATCGTTAACCGAGGCCGGAGGCACTTCGCCCGTCTCAGGATCAGGGGTGCGATCGGACAGGCTGGCATCATCTGCCGTTACGCCACCAATATAACGCCAAGCCAGTGAGGCTTCGATGCCGTAGTAGGGCGTCATCCAGCGGGCACGGAACTTATGCCGCCAATCCGGTTTCGGTACGCCGCATTGCAGACCGTAGCGACCATCGCAGTCATAGGTACTGCTGCCCGGCACCGGCTCAACCACTTCCGACAGGTTGTAGGCGCCAGCGAGTTCCAGGTTCAACATACCGTAGTCGTTCAAGCTCATACGGTAGTTCATACCCAGGTCGATACCTTTGACCTTAACCGAACCGGTATTCAGCGTCTGCACATTGACGAAACCGTTCTGCCCCAGCCACAGGCTGCCGGTGTTCGGATCACGGCTGATCAGATCACACAGGTTGTTGTTTTCGTAGCATTCACGCAGCACGGTGTCGGCACCATAGCTGTCAATCAGACCACTCACTTCGATGTCATAGTAGTCCAGGGTCACGCTGAAGTTTTCGATGAACTCAGGGGTGTAAACGAGGCCCAGCGTGAAGGTATCCGCTTCTTCCGGCTCCAGCCCCGGCGTGGTGCCGTACAACCCGTTGTACTGACCCGCCGGATTCTGCGATACGTTGCCGTAAGCATCCGGGTTGGCCGCGAAGAACGCATCATTCTGGCACTGCTCTGCTGTGGCGGTCGGGCGGGCCGACTCGTCAGCCGCATTGGGGTCACCGGCACACGGGTCGGTGTTACCCGCCAGGTTCACCGAGATCGGCTGCGACAGTTCAATGATGTTCGGTGCACGCACCGCACGGTTATAGCCGCCACGCAC
This sequence comes from Oceanococcus sp., assembly GCA_030147945.1. Classification (GTDB taxonomy): domain Bacteria; phylum Pseudomonadota; class Gammaproteobacteria; order Nevskiales; family Oceanococcaceae; genus Oceanococcus. Next base: position 23,542 of record JASBUL010000011.1, read on the forward strand.
GTTGAGCTGCTCGTCGAACGCCCAGTTCAGCAGTGCTTTGTAGGTGTGCGTGGAATCAGTCGAACTGTAATCGGAGAAACGATAACCCAGTTCCAGATTCACGTCGTACATGCCGGGGCGATCCTGCAGCAGCGGGATACGCGTCTCGCCGAAGATCTCGAACAGATCGAACGCACCACCGGTACCGATCGTGGCGCCGCCCTGACCTGCCAGATCACCGGTCACGAACGACTGATCGGGATCGAAGTTGAGCTTTTCGCTACGCCGTTCAACACCGAATGCAAAGCCCACCGGGGTCGAGGCCGTCGGCAGCAGCAGGTCGTCAAAAGCACCGGAGACCGTGGCACCCAAAACGGTCTGCTCAGTCCGGCCCGCGAGCAGGCCCGGCGTCAGGATGTAGTCCAGAGCCGCCGGATCAACTTCGACACTGTCATCGAAGATGTTGTAGACCACACAATCCGGATCGCTGCCATCAACCACGCTACGGCACACGATGTTGCCTTCGTCGTCCTGAACCGCGTCAACCGCACGATTCTGGCGCGTGATCGACATGTCGTTACGGTAGATCTGGTTGACCTTGGCGCTGGCGATCTGACCGAATATGTCATACGACCACAGGCCTTTGTACTCAAATTCGCCTTCCAGACCAAACACGCTGCGCATGCTGGTGTGGGTCAGATCGTCATCACGCGGACCACCCTCAACGTTACGACGCAGAATGAACACGTTTGCGGTGTCCGTGGGACCGTAACCCTGGTCAGTACAGAATTTCTGAACCTGATCAGCGGACAACAACGGGTTGTCGCAACGCACGGTGTCTACGGTTGCAAAAATGCCACTCGGTGCAATCACGCCATTGGTACGATCTTCGGTGAAACTGAAGTTGGCGTAAGCGAGCATCGTTTCATTGATTTCGCGCGAGAACATGGCGCCCAGCGACAGATTTTCGTTGTTACGCTGGTAGTAGTTGAACGGGGCAAAGTTGAACAGGCTGTCGCCATTCGGATCAATCAAGCTATTGCCGCCTGGCTCAAGGCTGTACAGGGTTTCGTTGCCGAAATCTGCGTCGTAGGAGATGAAGTTCGCCGGCGCGTTGGTGAACGAGCCCAGACATGCCTGCGGGTTGCCACCCACCGAACATGCGGAATAGTCACGCTCGGACTGGCGCACAGCATTGAGTTCACGGTAGACCGCGTAGAAGGTCGAATTACCCAAACCATCGGCGGAATCCGAACCCACAATCAGGCTCAGGGTGTTGCTCTGCCCATCGGCCACAGTCGCACTCGGCTCATCAAAGCCACGAGCCCGCAGGCGATCACGCGCGGCTTGGTTGTCGTTCTCGTGGAAGTAGAAGCCGTGCTGGTAATCCAGCTGCACGCCGCTGAAGCCCTTCTTCATGATGAAGTTGACGACACCGGCCACAGCATCGGAACCGTAGACCGCGGAGGCACCGCCGGTAACGATCTCGACGCGCTCGATTAGTGCCGCCGGGATGGTGTTCAGGTCAGGCACCGGCTCACGCGGATCACCGGAGTGCATGCGCTTGCCGTCGATCAGCACCAGGGTACGCTCGGAACCAAGGTTGCGCAGGTTGACGGTGGCCGTACCGGTGGCGCCGTTGGACAGGTTACCGCCCTGATCCGCGAAGGCCTGCGGCAGGCTGTTGATCAGGTCTTCGACACGGATCGTACCTTGGTACTTGATCTCGGTATCGTTGACGATCGTGACAGGACTGCCGCTGGTCAGGTTGGCCTGCTTGATACGCGAGCCGGTGACCTGAATCGCGCCCAGATCAACTGACGGATCGTTCTCCGATTCCATCGCCTCGACGGCGGCATCCGAGGACTCCAGATCAATCTGCTCGACGTCCTGTGCGAAAACGGGCGCAGCCAGCGTCAGCGCTGCAACCCCCCAAATAGCGGATAGCGGCGAGCCAATCGTCGCCGACCTTATCTTGATCATTCCGAAGTTCCCCAAAACTCTAGATGGATACGTCAGTTGTTATCTGACTTGGGAGCAAAGCTACCGCATCTCGGTACAAATTGAAATGCACAACTGCATAACACTCAGAAATACGGCACCCGGCAGCAGACACGTATACCTCTTCAATGTGGTTCCACTCCAAAGCCAATTTCGTGCCAAGCGCTATCAAAGCTGACTTTGCTGATGCATCCGTGGGTATCAACACCTTCCGCCGCCCAAAAAAACGCCCTGCAAAAGCAGGGCGTTTGAGACTTCGTTGAAAGCCGATTTAGAACTTGTAGGACACCTTGGCGTACAACACGCGACCACGGGGATCCGCGTAACGCAGGTCGTAACCCACCGGGTGACCGGCGTCGATGGCCAGAGTCAGAGGCGGATCTTCGTCCAACAGGTTCAGCACACCGGCGGAGACCGATACCGCATCCGTGGCATCCCAGTAGGTCTGGAGATCCCAGGTGATGTAACGATCGACATCCAGACGAATCGTGTCACCTGACGACGCCCCACCCAGAACCGGCTCACCCGAGGCATCCAGTTCGAAGACATAGTCGTCGACGTACTGCTCTGCATCGGAGTAACCGCTGGTGAAGTTCATGGTCAGGCTGTGGCGCCAGTCGCCCATCTCTATGGAGTTGATCCAACGCGCTTTCAGACGGAAGGTAACGCTACCCAATTCATCCGAGTAGTCACCGACCAGATCGTAGGTTTCACCCAGAATTTCGATGTCGCGGGTCAGGAACAAGGTTCCAACCAGCTGAGAACCGAACTTTCCGACCGGCGTGTTCAAGGTCAGCTGACCGTCGAAATCGATACCTTCAGCCTTCTCTTTACCCAGGTTCACGTTGCCCTGAATGTAAGCGAGGAAGTTACGCCCGGTACCCGGATCGATCGCGGTGGTCCAGGAACCCGGATAGCGCAGCGGATTACCAAAGGCTTCACCTTCGGAAATCTGGCCAAACGCATCGTCGATCTCCACATTCCAGTAGTCAACGCTCAACGACACCGCCGGATCCATGTCAGCCAGCAGACCGAAGGTCGGCAGCTCAGCCACGAAACCAATCGAGTATTGATCAGATTCCTCTGGCGTCAGCGCTTGGTTACCGCCAGCAAAGACATCGTATTGCGAGTTACCCGGACGACATTCGCCACCCACGGCATTTGCAATCTGCTGCAGGTCAGCCGTACACGGATAGCCTGCGGCGGTCACACCGTAGGTTTGCTGCGACGCATTCAGCTGCGGAACCGTCGGTGCCTTGAAGCCAGTACCGAACGATGCGCGAGCCAACAGACCCGGCATTGGTGTCCAACGCACACTGAACTTGTGATTGGTGGTGTCACCAACATCCGAATAATCGTCGTAACGCAGCGAACCAACCAGCTCCAGCGAATCGCCGATCATCACACCCACTTCGGTGAAGATGCCCAGCAGGTCACGATCGGCGCTGTAAGGAATGAACGCGGCAGCATCACCAAAGCGCTGATCACCGGTGCCCGGACCACCCGCTGCCGGCGTGCCGGCCACAGGATCATCCAGGTTGGCCTGGGCGAATTCACTCGGCTTGGACTGGAACTCTTCATTCTGCCAGGTTGCGCCGACAGCGATGTTGACCACATTGGCGTCACCGAACTCGAACAACTCACGTGAACCCTGAGCACTCAAGGTATTCAGGGTTGACGTACCACCGTCCCAGTATCCGTTGTAATTAATCGCGTTGAGAGCGGCCTGACCTTCAGCGGACTGTTGACCTGGGCCGACGAAGGGATCCAGCAACCCCGCACCCAACAGGCCAACAAAGGCCGCCGTGCCTGGATAACCGGAGATGTCACCCTTCACGTCACTTTCCGACTGCGTCAGAGCGACGTTGTAGTCCCAACCCGCGGCGAAGCCTTCCAAACCAAGAACGGCCTGGTAGAACGTGTTGGTGTCCATGGTACGGCGGTTACCCAGATCGAACACACGATAGAGAATGAATGCATCTTCACCATCGGGCACAACCTGAACACCATCCGGGCCATTCAAGCCGGGGAAGTATTGGTTCCAGAGATCTGTTCCGGCTTCAATCAGGAACGAGCCCGGTACCGGTGCAATCGCGGATTCCTGTTCGGAACGCGAGTACAACAGATCAGCAAACAGATTGTGATCTTCGGCCAGCTTCATGTTGAAGGAAACAATTCCGGTCTGACGTTCGCGCTTCGGATAGATTTCCAGCGTCTGCACGTAGTCGTAACCGCAGGCGAAGTCACCCCAGTAAGGCGAGTATCCGGTTGCTCCCTCGCAAGACTGGCCTTGCAGCAAGGGTATCGAAGCCACCTGCCCATCCAGCACGCTGTTGGGATTATCGACCAGGATATTGCCCGGGATCGGAGACGGCGAATCGTTGATGAAGCGGTAGTTGTAACCGTTCGCACTGAAATCCACGAAGCCCGACTCAGCAAAGCTGCGATCCGTGGACTTGAGCTTGTCGCGCGAATCTGCAGACACGGTCATGAACACGTTCCAGCCGTCCTTGTCGTAGTCACCGAAGCCCTTCGACAGACTCACGCCCCACTCCTGCGCACCATCAGCAGGACTGTAGTACGAGAAGCTGAGATCACCTTCTGTGGTGGAATCTTTGGTGATGAAGTTGACCACACCCGCCACAGCATCAGAACCGTAGATTGCGGACGCGCCGTCCTTCAGGATTTCGACGCGCTCAATCGCGGCAATGGGCAGACTGTTGATGTCCATCGCTGCACCGAAACCGGTCAGCGTTTGGCCACCGAACTGCGCCATGCGACGACCGTTGAGCAGAACCAGCGTACGCGTTTCGCCGATGTCATGGATGGACACGCCAGCGAAACCGTAGGTCGAACCACCAACGGCTTCGGCCTCGGCAACACCACCCTGAATGACGGGAAGTTTCTGCAGCAGGTCGACCACCGAGCTCGCACCGGTGCGATCAATCGCAGCGCGGTCAATCACTTGGACCGGCAGCGGACCTTCACCCGCGATGCGACGAATCGCAGAACCCGTCACCAGAACCTTGCTCAGCTGAGTGGCGTCGTCGGACGACGCGCTCGCGGCAGGAGCAGGCGCGGGAGCCGGAGCTTGCGCGACTGGGGCCGGCGCCGGCTCCGGGGCCACCATCGGAGCGGGCGCAGGGGCCGGAACGGGTTCCGGAGCTGCAACCATTTCTTTGGTGACGTTCAGATACTTCTGCTTCAAGTAGCCCTCAGAGCCACCCGCCGTACGAATCCGTACGAACTCGCCGTCGTAATCAAGGATATCTACTTCCTGCCCTGCGGACAGAGTTGTGACAATCGGAAAATCCGTTCCCATGCCATCACGAACGTTAATCCGAATTTTGGCCTCACCGGTGTCAGCGATTGCAGCGCCGCTGAAGCCGATGGTCGTCGCAGTTGCGAGTACAGCCAGGGTACGTAAGCCGAAAGGCAAACGCTTGTCCTTTGCTTCCCTCATCTCAGTTAACTCCCCAGTTAAAGGTATGCCATCCATTCCAATGGATGTGACAACGCTAGCGCAATTGCCACGGAAATGAAATATTGCGCCGCAGCATCATTCACTCATGTATGCAACAGGTGTGAATAGAGAGATATTCGGTGCATCCTGATCACCCGAAAACGCGCACTTGGCCGGTGCAAAACCAGTGATCCGCCCGGCCTAGCGAGGTAGCACCTCATCAACCTGAATAACAGGCCGATAACCCAGTTCCTGACGCGCTTTTTGGTCATCCACAGTGACCGGCTTGGCGCCCAGCTCGATCATCAAACGGTGCACCGGTGGCGCACCACGCAAGGGCAGGTTTTCCCACAGCCATTCGGCCGTGCGGGCGAAACGCGCAGCCAGCCACAAGGGCACAGATTTGGTCGGCTCAGCGTAACCGTGCGCGCGCATCTGCCGGCCCAGAAAGTCGCGGTAGGTTCGCGGCTCGCCGTCGCTGACGAAATAGGCCTCGCCGCCACGGCCACGCTGCGCCGCCAGCCACAAGCCCTCACACACGTTGTCGACATGACAGGTGCTGGTCAGGGCACGTCCGTGATCCGGCCAGACAAACTTCCCGGCCTCAACCTGGGCCAGAATCTTGGGCAGCACAGATGTGTCGTCGCGGCCCCATATCAGGCGCGGGCGCACACTGACGCAGCGCATCGCCGTACTGTTGGCGGCCAAAACCCGACGTTCGGCTTCGCCTTTGGTCAGGGGATAGCGCGGCAATGGGTTGTCCGGCAAAGGGCGTTGTTCATTGAGCCCCTGCATAGCATCGCGCCCGGTGGCATAGACTGCCTCGGTGCCAACATGCACAAAGCAACCAACCTCGGCCGCGCGTGCCGCCGCCAGGGTGTTCTCGGTGCCGACCACATTGATCTGCCAGAACAGCTCATGCGGCCCCCAGTCCTCAACCGTGGCCGCGGCATGAAACACCACATCACAACCCTGCATCCCGCTCGCCATGCTCTGTGGCACGGTCAGATCGCCGCGCACCGGCACCGCACCCAGCGCGGCAACGCTGTTGGCCGCGGCTTCGGAGCGGGCCAGCGCGGCCACGGCCACACCCTCGCTGCGCAAGCGGCGGATCAGATTGCGGCCAACGAATCCGGAACCACCAGTAACAAATGCCTTGTTCATGGACGCCTTCTCAGCTTTCGAACGGAACACCACAGCAACACATTGGTCGTATGCGCCGCAATACCTACAATAATTCGTTTACTCGAGGACTTCGCCTTTCACGATGGCCAGCGACAATGCCCTGACGCCCCTTCGGCAACATATCGAATCCCGCATCATCGGACAGCAGACCCTGGTCGAGCGTCTGCTGATCGCCCTGCTCGCCGATGGTCACCTGCTGGTCGAGGGCGCCCCCGGGCTGGCCAAGACACGCGCGATCAAGGCGCTGGCCGAAGGTGTCGAGGCCGATTTCCATCGCCTGCAGTTCACCCCTGACCTGCTGCCCTCGGACCTGATCGGCACCGACATCTATCGGCCCGAGAACGGCAGCTTCGAGTTTCAGCACGGCCCAATCTTCCACAATCTGCTGCTTGCCGACGAGATCAACCGGGCGCCTGCCAAGGTCCAGTCGGCCCTGCTTGAAGCCATGGCCGAGCGCCAGATCACCGTCGGCCAGACCACCCGCACCCTGCCCGACCTGTTCCTGGTCATGGCGACACAGAACCCGATCGAGCAGGAAGGCACCTACCCGTTGCCCGAAGCGCAGCTTGACCGCTTCCTGCTGCATGTCCGTGTGGACTACCCCGACCGCGACAGCGAACGCCCGATTCTGCGCCTCGCCCGCGGCGAGGCGCGCCACGATGCTGGCCCGCCACCCCAGCCACTGACCCAGAGCGTGATCCTCCAGGCCCGCCAGGACTGCCTGGCCCTGCACCTGAGCGAGGCGGTCGAGGAATACATCGTTCAGCTGGTCCACGCGACGCGACAGCCATCCGCCTATGGTGATGATCTGGCCCGCTGGATCGACTATGGCGCCAGCCCACGCGCCAGCATTGCCCTGGAGCGCTGCGCCCGCGCGCGGGCCTGGCTTGAGGGACGCGATTACGTCTCTCCGGATGATATCCAGGCGATCGCCCCGGATGTCCTGCGCCACCGCGTCCTGCGCAGCTACACCGCAGAGGCGGAAGGCATCAGCGATGATCACCTGATCAGCGAACTGCTCGGCCGCGTGCCGGTCGCCTAGGCCCGGCGATGGCGCTTCATCGCATCGAACTGGCGGATCTGCTGGCCCAGCGACAGCATGCCGGCAGCGTCGACCTGGCCAGCCGACGGCGCGTTTACACCGACCTCGCCGGCACCCATTTGTCCGGCTTCCGCGGACGCGGCATGGAATTCGAAGAACACCGCCGCTACGTGCCGGGGGACGAGATTCGCAGCATCGACTGGCGCGTCACCGCACGCACCGGTCACACCCATGTGCGCAACTACCGCGAAGAGCGCGAACGCCCGGTCATCCTGGCCTGCGACCTGCGTGCACCGATGTGGTTCGGCTCGCAGGGCTGCTTCAAGGCCGTGCTGGCGGCACGCGTAGCCGCCCGCTTCGCCTGGGCCGCCAGCGCCAATGGCGACCGTGTTGGAGGCCTGTGCCTGCATGCTCAGCACAGCGAATCACGCCCGGCCAGCGGGCAGCGCGGAGTGATGCGCCTGTTTCGGCTGCTCTGCGATGCGCCCCCGGCGGCGGTCCAGATGCCGCCCTTGTCTCAACTGGTCGAAGAACTCCGGCGCATTGCCCGGCCGGGCGCCTTGATCGTGGTGATCAGCGATTTTCACGACTTCGACAGCCGCGGCCAGCAGGGCCTGAGCATGATCGGCCGGCATTGCGAGCTGATTCTCGGACTGGTTTCGGACCCGCTGGAACGCCAGGCGCCACGTCCGGGCCTGTATCCGACGCGCGCTTCGGACGGCAAAACCGCCATTCTCAACGCGCGTGACGGACGCACGCGGGAGCGCTGGTCGCGCCAGTTTGCCCAGCGCCAGGAGCAGGTCCGTGCCCTGGCCTATGCCTGCCGCGCCCAGTATCTCGATCTGCGCACTGAAGACGGCCCGGACAGCGCCTTTGCGCAGCCATCTCGGCGGAGGGCAGGATGAGCCCAGGCGCCGATCCGCTCGCCAATCTGAAACCCATCCATCTGCCCGCCGAGCCCGGCTGGTGGCCTCCTGCACCGGGCTGGTGGCTGCTCGCCCTGAGTGTGGTGGTGCTGGCCATCGGCATGGTGCTGGCCTGGCGGCATTGGCAACGACGCCGCGCGCCTGTGCGCCAGGCCGACGCCGAGCTGGCCTGCATCAGCGCAGAAACCGATGCCGTTCGCCAGCTCAGCGCACTCAATCAGCTGTTGCGCCGGGTCGCAGCACGGGTCTACGGGCCAGGCGCCGCCAGCCTGGCGCCCGCGCAGTGGTCAGACTTTCTCACCACCCATGCCCCTGCTGGTGATCAGAATCCGCTGCGCTGGCAGCAACTCGCACAAGCGCCCTACCGCGGCATCGACGCAAGCGATGACACGCTCAGCATCGATGCGCTGGGCATGACCCGAGCCTGGATTCAGGCCAACCTCAAGCGGGCAAAGCCATGCTGAGCCTGCACTGGCCCTGGATGCTGCTGTTGTTGCCGCTGCCCTGGCTGGTCGCCGCGTTTGCACCCGCGGCTGCGCGCGGCGACGCCATCACCCTGCCGCTGGCATTGAGCCAGCTGGCCGGCCAGCACGAGCAGGCCCGCAAGCGCCCGTGGCTGGCCCTGCTCGCGTGGCTGGCCCTGCTCATCGCGGCCAGTAGGCCGATCTGGCTGGGCGAGCCAGTGGCGCTACCGACCTCGGGGCGCGATATCGTCCTCGCGGTTGATCTGTCCGGCAGCATGGACGAGCGCGACATCGCCTACCAAGGGCGTACCGTGCAACGCCTGGCCGTGGTCCAGGCGGTGGCCGGCGAATTTCTGCAACGCCGTGTGGGTGACCGGGTCGGCCTGGTGTTGTTCGGTGAACGCGCCTACCTGCAAAGCCCGCTGAGTCTTGACCGCCCCACCACCCGCCAGCTGCTGGATGAGGCCGAAGTCGGACTGGCCGGACAGAAAACCGCCATCGGCGACGCCATCGGCATGGCGGTTAAACACCTGCTGGCGGCCGGGCGCAACGACGACAAAGTGGTCATTCTGCTGACCGACGGCGAAAGCAACGCCGGCCATCTCAGCCCGCTCAAGGCCGCAGAGCTGGCCGCGCAGTCGGGCGTGCGGGTCCACACCATCGGCTTTTCCGGCGAACAGACCATCCGTCTCGGACCGTTCGTGCAAAGCCGTCAATCACCCATTGATGCGCAGACTCTCAAACGTGTGGCCGAAGCCACCGGCGGACGTTTCTTCACCGCGCAAAGCGTTGCCGCACTGGAGCAGATTTACGCCCTGCTCGATGAGATCGAACCGGTCGAAGTGGCCAATCTCAGCTTTCGCCCGCAGACCGCCCTGTTTCACTGGCCGCTGGGCCTGGCCCTGCTGCTGACCCTGTTGCAGCTCGCCCCTGGAGTGACGCAGCGCTGGCGGGAGCAGCGCGCATGAACGCCCTGGACAACTTCCATTTCCTGCGCCCGCTGTGGCTGCTGGCTCTACCCGCCCTGTGGCTGCTGCTGTGGCTGATGCGTGATCACTTCAGCACGCAAAGCCCGTGGCGGCAGATCATTGACCCGGCGCTGCTGCCCCATCTGAGCCAGTCCAGCGGGGGCGGCACCGGCAGCACCCACGGGCCGCTGGTCCTCGCTGTGCTCGGCACCACGCTGACCAGCCTGGCGCTGGCCGGCCCAAGCTGGCGTCAGTTACCCCAGCCGGTGTACGACAGCCCCTTGCATCGCGTGCTGGTCATGGATCTGTCCACCGCCATGAACGCCGCCGACATCAAACCTTCACGTCTGGCACGCAGCAAACTGCTGGCCCAGCAGCTACTGAACAACCAGCAAGAAGGCGATACCGCGCTGGTGGCCTTTGCCGCCGAGGCCTTTGCCGTGGTGCCGCTGACCTCCGATCGTGGCACCGTCAGCCACCTGCTCAGCAGTCTCAGCACCGAGCTGATGCCCAGCGCCGGTGACAACCTGGCGGCCGGCATCAACGAAGCGCGACATCTGCTTGAACAAGGCGGCGCGAATCGCGGCGACATCATCGTGCTGACAGCCTCGTCCCCCGATGCAGCGGCGCGTGATGCGGTTGAGCACGCCCGTCAAAGCGGCTTTCGCACCCACATCCTGGCCGCCGGCACCCCCCAGGGCGCCCCCATTCCGGCGCTTGGCGGTGGCTGGCAACGCGACAGCCGCAATGCGATCACCCTGGCCCGACTGCCGGCAAACGAGCTGGCCGAACTGGCGCGCAGCGGCGGTGGCCTGTATCGCCGCGTGGATCAGGCCGGCGCCGATTTCAGACTCAAGCCCGCCATGGCCTTCGAGGCCTCGGCCAGCGGCCCATCGGAAGACCGCTTCCAGGCCGATCAGTGGCAGGACGAAGGGGCCTGGTTGCTGCTGCCGTTGATCCTGATCGCGGCCAGCGCATTTCGCCGCGGCTGGCTGTTCGGGCTGCTGTTGTGCCTGCCCTTGCTGCAACCGCAAAGCGCGTATGCCGGCTGGTGGAAAACCCAGGATCAGCAGGCTCTGGAGCATTTTCAGGCCGGCGACTTTGCCACCGCGGCAGACAACTTCAAGCAACGCGAATGGCGCGCCAGCGCCCTGTATGAGGCCGGTGAATACGAAAAGGCGGCCGAACTCTGGAGCACAGGTGATCGCGCCAGCGATGCCTACAATCAGGGCAACGCACTGGCCCGTAGTGGTGATCTGCAAGCCGCCATCGAGGCCTACGCCAAAGCGCTGCAACGCGACCCACAGCTGAGCGATGCCCAGGCCAATCGCGATCTGCTCGAAAAGCTGCTCGAACAGCAACAGCAACAGCAACAGCAACAGCAAAACGATACCTCGCAGTCCGCGCAGGACGATTCCTCTACCGAGCAGCAAACGAGTGATGCGGATGCCGCGCAAGATGCGTCCAATGCCGCCGATCAAGCTCAAGCCCAGCAAGACCCAAGCTCGGCTGAGAACGCGCAAAGCGCACAGGGCGACGATGCGCAAAACGCTGACGCACAACAAAATGCGCCGGACGAGAATTCGGCCGGCGAGCAAAGCGACAGCACCCAGACCGCACACGGCAGCGACGAGGCCGCCTCCGAGGAGACCAGCGACGCGTCGGCGCAAAGTGGCGAATTCAGCCCCGAGGACGAACAGGCACAAGCTGTTCAACAATGGCTCAAACGCATTCCGGACGACCCGGGCGGCTTGCTGCGGCGCAAATTCGAGCGCATGCAACAACGTCGCCAAGCCCAGTGATCATCATGCGAACCCTCATCCTGCTTTTCATCGGGCTGATCAGCACGCCCTTACACGCCACGGTCAGCGCCTACCTGGACAAGAACCCGCTGCTGGCGGGGGAAACCGTGACCCTGACCATACGCAGTGAATCAGGCAAGGATGACCCGGATCTGTCCGCACTGGAACAAGATTTCCAGATTCTCGGACGCAGCAGCTCCAGCCAGATTCGCATGGTCAATGGAACCACCACACGGACCCACGACTGGCTCATTCAGCTCCGCCCTAAGCGTCTGGGCACACTGCAGATTCCGGCGATCCGCGTCGGCCAGGCGCAGACCGACCCGATCACCCTGGAGGTGCGCAAGCCGGAGCTGGCCCAGGGCCAGCTACCCGAGGCCTTCATCGAGTTCGAAGCGGACAAGCGCAGCGCCTGGCTGCGCGAGCAGATCACCGTAACCGCACGGCTGTACGTGCGCGGCGACCTGCTCTCCGGCAGCTTTTCCGAACCGGCCAGCAGCCATGCCGTAATCGAACAGCTGGGCGATCAAAGCGAGAGCCAGAGCCTGCGCGGTACACACCGCTACCGGGTGATCGAGCGGCGTTACGCCATCTTCGCCGAGCAGTCCGGCACGCTGACCTTGGACGGCCCGGTGTTCAGCGGTGAGGTGGCCGACAGCAACCGGCGCAGCCAGGGGCTGTTCGGGTTCGGCACGCCGTCGCGCAGCCTCTATGCCGCGGCCGATCCGCTGCAGATCGAAATCAAACCGCCGCCGTCAGACGCCGCAACGTGGCTGCCGGCGCATGATGTGCAACTCAGCCAGAGCATCAGCCCGGCCGATGGCCCCTGGCAGGTCGGTCAACCGCTGACTCGCACCGTCACCCTGACCGTATTCGGGCAGCTGCACACCCAGTTGCCCGACTTCACGCCGGCCCTGCCCGCCAACACGCAAAGCTTCACCGAACCGGCCCAGGAACAAACCCGCAGCGACGGCGAGCAACTGATCGCCACACGCAGTTACAGCACGGCGATTATTCCCGGCGCTGGCGACACACTGACGCTGCCCGCGGTCACGCTTGAGTGGTGGGATACGACCAGCAATACGCTGCGTCAGGCGACCTTGTCCGAGCGTGTGCTCACGCTCACTGGCGCGCCCCCGCCAGCGCCAACACCGCAACCAGCGGCGCAGCCCTTGTCAGCCGCCGACAACATGGCCGCACCCGCGCCGGCAAGCATCGACACGGGAGTGGACTGGCGTTGGCAGGTCGCCGCCCTGACCTGCGCCGCGGGCTGGCTGGGCACCTTGCTGGCATGGCTGTGGCAGACCCGCCGACGCGAACGCAGCCCGGCCGCAGCCCCGCCCGCGCCGGACCGTCGCGAGGTCCTGCGTGTACTGGAGCATGACGATGCACGACGCTGCCGCCAGGCTTTGCTTGACTGGGCGCGCCAGGCCAGCGGTCAGGCGCTGAGGCTGGACCAGCTCAGCCAGCTGAGTGATGATCCCGCCCTGCCCGCGGCCCTGGCCGCGCTGGATCAGGCGGCTTACGGCGGCGGTGACAACGTCCCCCGCGAGCCCCTGATGCAGCTGGTGCGTCATTTTCGCCCTACCACGCAGCAGGCCGAGACCCGCGCTGCGCTCGCCCCTCTTTACCCGGAGTAAGCTGATGTCCAAGCTGTCCCGCATCGTCGATCTGAATCTCAATCTGCTCGCCAGCAGCCTGCGTGGCTGGCGTGGCAGCGCCGCGTTCAAACCTGTCTCTCAGCCCGAGAAGATGCTCGAACTCTACGACATCGAAAACTGCCCCTATTGCCGCCTGGTGCGCGAAACCCTGTGCGAGCTTGATCTGGATGTGCGCATCCTGCCCTGCCCGCGTGGCGGCACGCGCTTTCGTCCGCAGGCCGTGGAGCGTGGCGGCAAGGCCCAGTTCCCCTTGCTGCATGACCCCAACACCGGCGTACTGATGTACGAATCACGCGACATCGTGGCCTACCTGCAGCGCACCTACGGCCACGGTGAGACCTCTGGCCTGACCCATCCGCTGCGCGTTGCCAGCTCGATGCTCAGTTCCGCCACCCGCGCCGCCAGCAGCGGACTCAACGCACGCGGCCGCGCAGCCCCCGCACAGGATCTGGAGCTGTACAGCTTCGAATCCAGTCCGTTCTCGCGTCCGGTGCGCGAACGCCTCAGCGCGCTGGAGCTGCCGTATATTTTGCGCAACACCGGCAAGGCCGAATGGAAGGACATGGGGCCGCCGCAAATGCGCAAGCAGTTCTTCCCCGATGCGCCCGTTGTCGGCCGCAATCGCAAGGCGCTGCTGGAGCGCGCCGGCAAGGTTCAGGTGCCCTATCTGGTCGCCCCCAACAGCGGCACCGAAATGTTCGAGTCGGCTGACATCCTGGATTACCTGGACACCCACTACGCCTAGACCGCAGTCCGTCCGGTCAAACCGCACGCTGATCGGCACAGGCTTGCCGCAGCCTGCGAGCGCGCGATAATGCCTGCTCGTCGCAGCGCGCAGGAGAGTCTGATGGAAAATCTTCGCAAGGTGATCGTGGCCGGGGCATTTGCTGTGCTGGCCAGCGCATGTGGTGGTGGTGACAGCGGGCCATTGCCTACGCCCAGCGCCGCCCCCGACAACACCGACACCCCCAAGACTCAGCTGCAGCAGCAAGCCTTCGCCTCCTGCGCTGCGTTCAAGGATTACTACGCGCAAGCGCTGGCCGAGGAGTATTTCAGCGGCTACAGCTACAACCGCAACTGCTTTGGGTGCGAGCCGGCCACGCTTGAGGTGGTCGATTTCGCCCAGGGCGATGCGGTGGCCGCACCCGCAGCGCCGGAGGCTGCCCCGCAGCGCGAGATCAGCGACACCAACACCCAGGAAGCCGGCGTCGACGAAGCCGACATCATCGAAACCAGCCCGGATGGGCAAACGCTGTACGTCTTGCGTCGCGAGGCCCGCGAACTGCTGGTCATCGACATCAGCGATGTCGACAATCTGAACATTCTGGCGCGGCTGGGCTTGAGCGAAACCAGGCAACCCAGCGGCATGTTTCTCGATGCCGAGAATCAACGTCTGGCCATCATTTTGACTCCTGGCTACATCTACTACCTCGATGCCCCGGCGGTCAGCGACGCGGGTTTTGCCGGACCAGCGGGCAAATCGAGTATCGCGCCCCCCGACTTCGAAGACGCCACCGAAGTGCGTTTCTTCGACGTGTCCGATCGCAGCAATCCGCGCGCCCTGGAATCCCTGCGCCTGGACGGTCAGTTTGTCGATGCCCGGCGCATCGGCGCGCGCATACATCTGGTCACCCAGTTCGGCCTGCCCTATCCGGCAAGCCTGTACGACAACGAGAACTTCCACACCCTGGCCTACGAGGAATATCCACGCGCCTACGCCGACCAGGACCAGGCCCGCATGGACGCCCTCAAGCCGCAGATACGCGCCCTCATCGAACAGGCCGTTGCGGCGCTGCCAGCCGAGGACTTGCTGCCCCGCCTCGGCACCGAGGCCAGCGGCATGCAGCCTCTGGCCTGCACCCAGATTCAGCACCCAGCGGTCAGCACACGTATGGGTCTGCTGATGATCTCCAGCATCGACAGCGATGGCAGCGCATTGAGCACGCTGGGCAGCATCAACAACGCCTGGCAGCTGTATGCCAGTGCACAGTCGCTGTATCTGAGCCAGCACAGCGGCGGCTGGTGGTTTGACCCACAGCAGACGCAGCAAACCGCCATCTACCGCTACGACATCAGCAACGGCAGTGCCGAACCTGGCGGCCTGGGCCTGGTCGATGGCTGGCTGGGCAACCGCTATCAGATGAGTGAGTTCGAGGATCATCTGCGTGTGGTCACGACCGAGGCGCGACCAGGCGCCGAAGCGCAAGATCGGTGGATCAATCACCACCACCTGAGCGTACTCTCGACCGCCAGCATGACCCTGAGCGGCCAGGTCGAAGACTTTGTCGATGTCAGCGAAAAACCCCGGGAAACCATCCGCGCGACCCGCTTTGTCGGCAACAAGGGCTATGTGGTGACCTTCGAGCAGATCGACCCGCTGTTCACCTTCGATCTAAGCGATCCGGCCGCGCCCTTGAAGGTCGGGGAACTCGAGATCCCGGGCTTTTCAAGCTATATGCATCCGCTGGGTGATGATCACCTGCTGACCATCGGACGCAACGCCGGCGACAATGGCGTGGGCAGCGGGCGGGCCTTTCAGCTGCAGATCTTCGACGTCTCCGATCTGGCACAACCGCAGCTCGTGGCCAGCGCAGAACCCGCGCTGGGCAGCAATGACTATGCCTTCAGCCTGGCGGAACACGATCCGCATGCCTTCACGTTCAGCCAAACCGCCGCGTTGCTGGATCTGAACGACCTGAGTGGCGTGCTGAGCATTCCGGTGTAGATCGCAGCGGCCGAAAGCAGCGACGCGCTGAGCGGCTTCATCGCCTATCGCATCGGTGTACAAGGCAGTGAGGTCAGTATCGACGAGTACGCGCGCATCGATCACAAGGACAGCGGCGACAATGGCCAGGGCTGCCCGCCCAACGCCGACGAACTGCCGCCGGAAGGCTGCAACGGCTTCGCCCCGGTGATTTACAACGAGCCCTTGCGCAGCGTGATCATCCAGGACACCGTCGAACTGCTGGCCACCACCACGCTGCTGACCCTGTCCTCGTCTTACCTCAAGGTGCTGGACGCCAGCGCCGACACGCCGCGCGAAAGCGACACGCTGGATCTGCGCCCCTGATCAAACGGCCTCGGGGTTCCCCAGCAACAGGGCTGACCCCAGACCGCCGCCGGCACAGGTCGCCACCACCGCGTAGCGTCCGCCTTCCAGGCGCAAACGGCGAGCGGCCGTGCTGATCAGGCGGATGCCGGTCCCGGCAAACGGATTGCCCAGCGCGAGCGAGCCGCCCCAAAGATTCAGACGCTCGGCGGGGATGGCGCCGGGCGCATACTCCAGCCCCAGTTCCTCACGCGCAAAGCGCGTGTCGGCGAGGGCCGCCTGATTGGCCAGAATCTGAGCGGCAAACGCTTCGTGCAGCTCGAACACGGCGATGTCCTGCATGCGCAGCCCGTGACGCGCCAGCAATGGCGGAATCGCCATGGCCGGCCCCAGCAGCATCTCGCTGTGCATGTCGTGCACGCCCGTCAGCTGTGCATCACAAACCCGCGCCAGCGGTGTCAGGCCGCGCTGTTCGGCTTCGCCCTGCGCCATCATCAGCAAGGCTGCAGCGCCGTCGGTCAGTCCGGATGCGTTGCCGGGTGTCACGATGCCACTGGGGTCGAACGACGGCTTCAGCGCGGCCAGGCGTTGCAGCGAGGTGTCGCCGCGGATGGCGTCATCGCGGCTGACCTCAATCTGCGCCAGGCTCACCCGCATGACATCGGCATAGTGACCCGCATCCCAGGCAGCCTGGGCGCGCTGATGGCTGCTCAGCGCGTAGGCGTCGGCCGCTTCGCGCGTCACGGCAAAGCGTTGCGCCATGTTTTCACAAGCGCTGCCCATGCTCAGGCCGGTGGTCAGATCCTGACTGCTCGGCAGTTCAGGCAGCAGATCAGCCGGCCGAATCCCGCCAAGCAGCTTGAGACGCTGTCGCAGGCTGCGTGCCTTGGACAGGCGAATCGCACGCTGGCGCATGCGCCGCGGCAGGCGTATCGGCAGATCGGAGAAGTTCTCCGTGCCTGCCGCCACTCCGATTTTCAGACGCCCCAGCGCGATCGCATCGCACAGGTTGATCACACCGACATTGGGCGACACGCCGGCCATGGAAATGCTGTAGGCCGGGATATGACTGGGGTAACCCGCCAGCAGCATGGCTTCGCGCGCCACGTTGGTGGTCTCCACGTCCTGCACCACCATGCCCATGGTGACCAGCTCAACCGCTGCGGCATCCAGCCCGGCACGGCGCAAAATCTCGGCCAGCGGCAAGGCAGCCAGCTGGTAGTTGTGCAATTGCGCATAAGCGCCGGTGGAGTTCAGAAACGGTGTCCGTACGGCGTCCACCACAACAGGGCGACGTGCGTCGGCGACCTCAGTAAATCCGGGCATGCAGCTTTCCAGTCAAAAACCGGATGCGATGTTACCGCAAAGAAACATGACGCACAGCGCGCACACTCAGGGCCTGGCGGTTTTGACGTGGCGATCCAGAAACGCGAGCACCTGAGGCCAGATCCAGCCATCGACCAAAAAGGTGGTGGCATGCCCCGACAGCGACACCTCAAGCAACTGATAGGGCGCCCCCTCGGCCTTGAGCGCAGAGGCAAGCAGACGCGATTGCTCGATGTCCACCAGCAGGTCCCAGGTGCCGTGATACATCAGGGTTGGCGGATCATCGGACGAAGCCAGGAACAACGGTGACGCGGCCCGGTACTCGGCTTCGTGACCGGCGTATTCACCGATCAGCTTGTGCAGGTAGGGACTCTCGGGGTAGCGCGTCAGATCGGTTGGCCCGGCGCCGGACACCACCGCGCGGACCCGATGACGCGTGCTCGGCTCATCCAGCCCCAGCATCAGGGCCAGGTGGCCCCCCGCCGAATATCCCATCACGCCAACCCGCGTGGGGTCCACCTTCCAGCGTGGCGCCTGCGCTTCCAGATAGCGGTGTGCCGCAGCCACATCCAGGCTTTGCGCCGGGTAGCGAAACGCCGGCGCCAGCCGGTAGCCCAGATTCATCACCACATAACCGGATGCGACCAGACGCTGGGCAAATTTGTCCATGTTTGCCGGTTCACCGCGCGCCCAGCCGCCACCGTGGATGAGCAGCACCGCCGGAAACGGCCCGGCCCCCGACGGCACATAGATGTCGGCGTGCTGACGCTCATGCGCCTGATCGACATACGCCTGATCACGCGACACCTCGTAGTCCGACTGCACCGGGCTGCGCACGCTGCAGCCCGCCAGCGCCATGGCGACACAGGACAGCACAGCAAGGGATGTTCGCGACATGATCCATTCCACAAAACGAGTTCACTGACTCTACGCCGCCTAGCCGGCCAGCGGATGCAGGCATGCCGCCCGAATGGGGTATTTGCGCCGTATCGACGCAACCTACACTGAGGCGCAACCAGCCCGACAGGCCGCACGGCCGGCGGGCTCAAACGAACTGGAGACCCGTGTGCCCATTGCCAATCCGTCGCCCTACGGGCACATGAACAACCCGAGCGGCTGGTACCGCAGTTACTGCCTCAGCCTGATTTTTGTGGTGCTGGTGATCGCCTATATCGATCGCGGCATTTTCGGCGTCATTCTGGAACCGATAAAACAGGAGTTCGGCCTCAGCGATCTGCAACTGGGTGTACTCACTGGACCGGCCTTTGCCTTGTTCTATGCCTTGATGGGCATACCGCTGGCGCGCTGGGCCGATGTCGGCAACCGGCGCACTGTGGTGGCCCTGTGCCTTGCCGTCTGGAGCGGCATGACCGCACTGGGCGGCATGGCGCAGAATTTTCTCACCCTGTTTCTGACCCGCATCGGGGTCGGCGTGGGTGAAGCCGGGGCGGTCCCGCCAACCCATTCATTGGCCTCCAACTACTACCCGCCAACCCAGCACGGCAAGGTGGCGAGCATCCTGTCGTTTGCCGCGTTGATCGGCAGCTTCGTCGGGGTGATTCTGGGCGGCGAAGTGCTCAAGGCCAGCACCTGGCGGATCACACTCATGGTGGTCGGCATTCCGGGCCTGCTGCTGGCCGTGGTGGTATTCGCGAGCTTGCGCGAGCCCCGTCAGATCACTCGGGTGCCACGTCCGGGCGAGATTTTCGATGCCTCCTCGCGCGCGGTCATGCGCAAGCTGCTGGCCACAAAAACCTATTTCCAGCTGCTGCTGACTTTTGCCACGGTGTCGTTCTTTACCCTCGGCATGCCGGCCTTCGCCATTCCGTTCTTTCAGCGCAGTTTTGAGCTTGAGGTGAATATCGCCACGCGCAGCTACGGCAGCGCGGCCCTGGTGTCCACGCTGATCGGCACGATCCTGGCCGGCATCATCGTCGACCGACTGGCCCGCCGTGACGTGGCCTGGAAGCTGCGCCTGCCGGGCCTGGCTTGCCTGATCGCGGCCCCGATCATGGCAGCGGCCTTGCTCGCACCCGATTACCGCTTGTGCCTGGCTTTGTATGTCGTCGCCAATACACTGGTGTTCATGGCTCTGCCGGCACTGTATTCCGCAGTTTATGGCGTGGCCCACGACAGCGAGCGCTCGATGGCCATTGCACTGCTGGGCCTGGTCACCAATCTGATTGGCCTGGGTGTCGGCCCGGTGCTGATTGGCGCAGCCAGCGACTGGCTGCAACCACAGTTCGGCAGCGATTCGCTGCGCTATGCACTGGCCGGTTCCGTGCTGTTTCTGGCCTGGGCCTCGCTGCACATGCTCAAGGGTGTGCGCACCTATCGCCAGGATTACGTTGCCGGCGACACCGCCTCAGACTAGGGCCTAGACCGCAACCGGCGCCTTGATGTGCGGCAGCGGGTCGTAATCGACGATTTCGATGTCTTCGAAGCGGTAGTCGAACAGGCTGGGTGCCTTGTTCAGGCGCAGGCGCGGCAAACTTCGCGGTGTGCGTGCCAGCTGCTCGGCAGCCTGCTCCAGATGATTGGAGTAGAGGTGCACATCGCCACCGGTCCACACGAAATCGCCCGGTTCGTAGCCGCATTGCTGGGCGAACATGTGGGTTAGCAAGGCGTAGCTGGCAATGTTGAACGGTACGCCGAGGAAGAAATCGCAGGAGCGTTGATACAACTGGCAGCTCAGGCGCCCGTTGGCGACGTAGAACTGAAACAGCAGATGACAGGGCGGCAACGCCATGTTCGGCACATCGGCCACGTTCCACGCACACACAATATGACGCCGCGAATCAGGGTTGTTGCGCAGTGAATCCAGCACCTGGCTGATCTGATCGATATGTCCGCCATCGGGGGTTGGCCAGCTGCGCCATTGATGCCCATACACCGGCCCCAGGTTGCCATGCTCGTCAGCCCATTCGTCCCAGATGGTGACGCCGTTGTCCTTGAGATAGGCAATATTGGTGTCGCCACTGAGAAACCACAGCAACTCGTGAATGATCGAGCGCAGATGCAGCTTTTTGGTGGTCAGCAGCGGAAAGCCCTGGCCCAGATCGAAACGCATCTGCGCGCCGAAGATCGAACGGGTGCCGGTGCCGGTGCGATCACTCTTGTCCGCGCCGGTGTCGACGATGGTCTGCATCAGGTCCAGATACTGGCGCATCAGCGCTCTCCGTTACGACGATAAGCCCAGATCATGATCGCCATGCCCGACAACCACATGGGCGCTGACAGGATCATACCCATGGTCAACCAGCCACCGTAGAGGAAGCCGATATGGGCGTCGGGTGTGCGGAAGAATTCCACGAATGTGCGGGCCACGCCATAGCCGATCAGGAACAGGCCGGAGGCTGCCATGACCGGGCGCGGCTTGCGCGCAAACCACAGCAGGATAAGCAACAGGGCCAGCCCTTCCAGGCCGGCTTCGTACAGCTGCGAAGGGTGGCGCGGCAGCGGGCCGGCGCCAGCGTGCGGAAACACCATGCCCCAGGGCACTTCGGTCACCCGCCCCCACAGCTCGCCATTGATGAAGTTGCCGATACGCCCGGTCAGCAGCCCCACCGGCACCGCCACCGCAATGAAATCCATCACTTCCCACCAGCGCCGGCGGTATTTGTGGGCATGCCAGAACTCGGCCAGTAGCACCCCGATCAGGCCGCCATGAAACGACATGCCACCTTCCCAGATACGCAGCAGATACATGGGGTCGGCGAGAAAGGCGGAAAAATCGTAGAACAGCACATAACCCACGCGGCCGCCCAGAATCACGCCGAGGATGCCGGTGAACAGCACGTCGCTGATTTCATCCCGGGTCCAGCGCGCGGCGGCCACATGTGGCAGCTTCAGGCGCTGCACCTGAATCAGCCAGAACAGCGCGAAACCGGCCAGATACGACAAACCGTACCAGTGAATCTGCAACGGCCCGATGGCAATCGCAACGGGGTCGAAATTCGGATGAGTCAGCATGAAAAGCCTTGGCAAGTCAGGTCGCGAATGGGCCGCGGTGCGCGTGCAAAAGCGCTGCCCGTCACCACGCCGGCGGCTGCGCAGGATACCGAATCAGCGCGGCAATGTAGAGATCAACCAGGGCTTCTGCACAGGCCTGATCCTGCGCATCGAAGCGCGCCTTGAGCGGACTGTCTATATCCAGCACCCCGATCACCCGGCCCTGCTGCACCAGCGGCACAACCAGTTCGGAGGCGGAGGTGGGATCGCACGCGATATGCCCGTCAAAGGCATGCACATCCGCGACCCGCAGAGTGCGCTGCTGCGCCGCGGCGGTGCCACACACACCTTGCCCCCAGGCGATGCGGGTGCACGCCGGCAAGCCCTGGAAAGGCCCCAGCACCAGCTCCTCACCACGACGCAGGTAAAACCCGGCCCAGTTGATGTCAGGCCACTGCTGATACAGCAGGGCCGAAAGATTGGCAGCGTTGGCCAGGGCATCCGGCTCGCCGCTGATCAGCGCGTCCGCCTGCTTCAAAAACAGCGCGTGGTTCATGTTTGGCTCTCCTGATATTTCGCTGGCAGGCGCCGCACCTGCCAGGCAAACCGTATGCCGAGCAAGGCCGCCGCAGCGGCCAGGGCGGCACAATACACCCACCACACGGCCTGCGCGCCACTGGCCTTGAAATGGAACAGCCAGATAAACGCCGCCCCACCCACGCCCCAGTAAGCAAAGGTGGTCGCCTGCATCACGAAGGCGGTGTCCTTGAGCCCTCGCAACATGCCCGAGCCCAGCGCCTGCAAGGCATCAACCAGATGAAACACCCCGGCAATGCGCAAAAAACTGACGGCAATGGCAGCCACCGCCGCGTCATCGGTATACAGGGCCACGATCGGCAACGGCATGCTCAACAGCAGCAACGCGATCAGGCCACTGAGCACGCACATGCCCTGGTAACCAAGCGCGCCGATGCGGCGCACCGCCGCGGCCTGACGCGCACCCGCCGCCTGACCGATGAGCACCGCCACGGCCTGACCCAGACCCAGCGCAATCATGAACATCATCCCGGTGAAATTGAGCGCGATCTGACTCGCGCCTATGGTTTCGGTGCCGAAGCGCGTCATCAAAAGCCCGCCGGTCGCAAACAGGGCGGTCTCGCTGGCCAGGGCAGCGCCAATCGGAAAACCCTGCTGAAGCACCTCGCGGCCGGCTTCGGGCTGCCACGCACCACGCGGCTGATAAGGCACAAATCGCGGGTCGCGCCAGAACAACCAGACCATCGCAGCCGCCAGCCACATCTGCACCAGCGCGGTGGCCAGACCGCAGCCCAGGGCACCCAGCGCCGGCAACGGCCCCCAGCCGGACATCAGCGCCAGATCCAGCGGAATATTCAGCAGCAAGGCGGTGAAACCGATCCACATCACCGGACGGCTGTGCCCCAAACCTTCCAGCGTATTGCGCAGGGCGAAGAACACACCAAGAAAAGGAGTGCCCAGCGACAGCGCGCGCAAATATGACACCGCGCCGTCACGCACGGCCGGCTCCAGACTGAGCTGATCCAGCACCAGCGGCGGAAACAGCCACAGCAACACACCCCACAACGTCCACAGCACCACCATCAAGCGCAGGGCCGATGCGCTGAAGCGCCCGATCTCCGCGACCTCGCGTTGCTCGCCGATGCGGTGTGCCACGCCCGGCGACACGGCCAGACCAAAGCCCAGCAGAAAGGTCATGCCAATCATCAGCATGGTGCCGCCCAAGGCCACACCGGCCAGCACATCGGCGCCCAGTTGCCCAGCGACGATGGTGTCGGTGGTGTTCATGCCAAAAAAGGCAATCTGGGCAAACACGATGGGACCGGCCAAACGGACCAGACGCGACAGGCGCGGCAATTCAAGCGCAGGGGGAGACACAGCAGACATCGGCGGGGAGTACGGCACAACGAGGCCGGGACGAAACCGCGTATTATCGCGCCTCCTGATTGAACCCGGCGGCCCGTCTGTCGGTCACATGGCCATGTCTGTCAGCCCAAGCCCCGATACCCTGCAGCTGGTGTTGTGCACCTGCCCGCAAAGCGAAGCCCGCGATCTGGCGCAGTCGCTGGTTAGTCGGCGTCTGGCCGCCTGCGTCAACATCCTGCCGACGGTGAGCTCGGTCTACCGCTGGGATGAACAGGTGGTCGCCGAAGACGAAGCCTTGCTGATGATCAAGACCTGTGCTGACCAGCGCGAGGCCTTGTTCACCCAGCTGGCCGAGCTGCACCCCTACGCCGTGCCCGAAATCATCAGCCTGCCGGCGGGCAGCGTGTGGCCCGGCTACCAAGCCTGGGTCCGCGACGAAACCCGGCCCCTGCCCTGAACATCCCGAACATGATGCGAACTGTGACGATCGGCCTGCTGGCCCTGATCTGGCCGTGGATGGCCAGCGCCGGATTTTTTGATGACACCCGCAGCAGCCAGGATGCCTTTCTGCCTGCCGAATACGCCTTTCGGGTTGAGGCCATCGCACTGGACCGCGAGCGCATTCAGGCGCGCTGGACGATTGCTCCGGGCTACTACCTCTACCGGCATCGCCTTGATGTCGCGGTGGTCGAACCCGACGGCCTGACCATTCGCTGGCAGCCCCCGCAGGGCCAGCCGTACCACGACGAACACTTCGGCGACGTCGAGATTTACCACGATGTGCTGGATCTGCCGATTGCCCTGACGGGACAAGGCGAATCGGTTACGCTCAAACTGCGCTATCAGGGCTGCGCCGACGCGGGCCTGTGCTACCCACCACAAACGCATACCGTGACACTGGATCTGACCACACCATGAAAGCCCTGACCTATGCCGTGATCGCCGCGCTGGCACTGGGCCTGGGTTTTGTCCTGGGCGGCATGCGCCACAATCACGGACACGGCACCGATGACAGCAGCCCCATGCCGGCGCCGGCCTTCTCGTTGATCGATCTCAACGGTGAGGCGCACACTCCGGAGCGTTACCGCGGACAACTGCTGCTGATCAATTTCTGGGCCACCTGGTGCACACCATGTGTGCTCGAAATGCCGCGTCTGGATGCGGCCTATCAGCAATATGCCGAGCAAGGCCTGGCGATACTCGGGCCGGCGCTGGACGATTCGGCTGCAGTCAGCGCGTTTCTCAAGGACAACCCGATCAGCTACCCGGTCACGGTGGGCGATCAGGCGCTGTTCTCGCTGATGGACGAATTCGGCGACACGCTGGGCGCTTTGCCCTTCAGCGTGCTGATCGATCGCCAGGGGCTGATCGTGGAGCGCCACTGGGGTGAACTGACCCAGGCTCAGCTGGATGAGCTGCTCGAGACTTATCTGTAGAACGCAAAGTTCGGCAAAAATCGCAAAAATGTAGGAATTTGCCGACATCGTGCTGCGATCTTTCGCAAAACCTATACATTGACCCACAACTGCGACACAATGGTGCAAAACAGCATCAACAGGATCAATCGCAGTGGGCAAACTGCTTTTACTCAATGGCCCGAATCTGAATCGGCTCGGCACCCGTGAGCCGCAAACCTACGGCCACACCACGCTCGCCGATATCGAGCAGCACCTGACCTCACTGGCAGATGCACAAGGCCATGCTCTGACGTGCTTCCAAAGCAATGCGGAGACTGCCCTGATTGAGCGCATACATCAAGCCGGCGACGACGGCTGCGATCTCATCCTGTTCAATCCGGCCGCGTTCACCCACACCAGCGTCGCGCTGCGCGATGCACTGCTCGCGGTGAACCTGCCGTTTATCGAAATTCACCTCAGCAATGTGCACGCCCGCGAGGCGTTTCGCCATCACTCGTATTTCTCCGACATTGCTGTCGGCGTGATCTGCGGGCTGGGTGTGCACGGCTACGAACTCGCACTGAATGCCGCCATGCGGCGACTCGAATCGCAACAGGACGACTGATGGACATTCGCAAAGTCAAAAAACTGATCGAGCTGGTGGAAAGCTCGGATGTCGCGGAAATCGAAATCAAGGCTGGTGAAGAGGCCATCCGCATCAGCCGCTTCAGCCAGCACGCAGCCCCCGTGGCCAGCACGCCGATCGCAACGCCAGCCCCAGCGGCCGCACCGCGCTCCGGCGACAGCGCGCCCGAAACATCGACCGAACCGGCCAAGCGTGACGAGAGCAAACTGGTCCGCTCACCCATGGTCGGCACGTTCTACGCCTCACCCTCGCCCGGCGCGCCGTCGTTTGTCGAAGTCGGCCAGACCGTATCCGCCGGCCAGACTCTGTGCATCATCGAAGCGATGAAGATGCTCAACCAGATCGAAGCCCCGCACTCCGGCACCGTGACCGAGGTGCTGGTGGACAACGAAGAATCGGTGGAATTCGACCAGCCCATGTTCGTTATCGAATAGGTGCCGCATGACCCCACCGTTCGAAAAAGTCCTGATCGCCAATCGCGGCGAAATCGCCCTGCGCATCCAGCGCGCCTGCCGTGAACTCGGCATCGCCACCGTCGCGGTTTATTCCAGCGCTGATCGCGAGCAGAAGCATGTGCTGCTTGCCGATGAGTCGGTGTGCATTGGCCCACCGCCGGCCGGCAAAAGTTACCTCAACATGGCCGCCATCATTTCCGCCGCGGAAGTGACCGGCGCCAATGCCATCCACCCCGGCTACGGCTTCATGTCGGAGAACGCCGACTTCGCCGAAAGCGTGGTGCGCAGCGGCTTCGCCTTCATCGGACCACGCGCCGAAACCATCCGCCTGATGGGCGACAAGACCGCCGCCATCGAAGCCATGCAGCAGGCCGGCGTACCGTGCGTGCCCGGCTCCAACGGCGTGCTGGATGATGACCCCAAGCACTGGCACGAACTGGCCGAGGGCATCGGCTATCCGGTGCTGGTCAAAGCCGCCGCCGGCGGTGGCGGTCGCGGCATGCACGTGATCCGCTCACCCGCCGAGCTCGAACGCAACATCGGCCTGGCCCGCCAGGAAGCCGCTTCGGCCTTTGGCAACGATGCCGTGTTCCTGGAGAAATACCTGGAAACACCGCGCCACATCGAAATTCAGGTGCTCGCCGACATGCATGGCAAGGCCATCCATCTGGGTGAGCGCGACTGCTCGATGCAGCGGCGCAACCAGAAGGTCATGGAAGAGGCACCGGCGCCGGGCATAAGCCCCGAGGCTCGCGCGGAAATTGGCGCCCTGTGCGTCAAGGCCTGTGAAGACATGGGCTATGTCGGCGCTGGCACCTTTGAATTTCTGTACGAGAACGGCGCGTTTCATTTCATCGAGATGAACACCCGCATTCAGGTTGAGCACCCGGTCACTGAGATGATCACCGGTGTCGACCTGGTCAAGGAACAGCTGCTGATTGCAGCCGGCCAGCCGCTGCGCTACAGCCAGGACCAGATTCACATCAACGGCCACGCGTTGGAGTGCCGCATCAATGCGGAAGACCCGCTGCGCTTCGTGCCGTCGCCTGGCGAGGTCACCAAATACCACGTGCCCGGCGGCCCGGGCGTACGCGTCGACTCGCATGTGTATCGCGGCTACACCGTGCCGCCGCACTACGACTCCATGATCGGCAAGCTGATCGCTCATGGCGAGGACCGCGAATGTGCCATGGCGCGCATGCGCACCGCCCTGTCCGAACTGGTGGTCGAAGGCGTACGCACCAATCGCGAATTGCACCAGCGCATCCTGCATGACCCGCAGTTCGTAGCCGGTGGCGCGCACATCCACCATCTGGAATCGCGTCTCAACGAATGGAGCCGCGATGTCTGAACCCGGCAGCTGGGGCCAGATTCATATTGCCGCGGATGACCCGGACCGTATCGAGGAACAGCTGATCGAACACGGCGCGCTGGCCGTGACCTTCAGCGACGCTGAAGACACGCCGGTGTTCGAACCCGGCCCGGGTGAACTGCGCCTGTGGCCGCGCACCGTTGTCACCGGCCTGTTCGAAGGCGCGGCTGATCTGGTCGGCCTGGCCACCGTGCTGGTCGCCGGCGCACATTGCCAGCCCGCGCACATTCGCATCGATGGCCTGGCCGATCGCGCCTGGGAGCGCGAATGGCTCAAGGACTTTCGCCCCATGGCCTTTGGCCAACGCCTGTGGGTCAGCCCCCACCAGGCGCAGGCCTGCTGGCCGGACGATGCGGTGGTGCTGCGCATGGACCCGGGACTGGCCTTTGGCACCGGCACGCACCCGACCACCCGGCTGTGCCTGAACTGGCTCGATCAGACTGATCTGAGCGGCTGTCATGTGATTGACTACGGCTGCGGCTCGGGCGTGCTGGCGGTGGCGGCAGCGCTGCTCGGCGCGGCTCGTGTGACGGCCTTCGACATCGACCCCCAGGCCATGACCGCGACGCTGGAGAATGCGCGCGCCAACAAGGTGGCCGACAAAATCACCCTGTGCCCCACCGAGCAACCGCCCACACAGCCGGCCGACATTGTTGTGGCCAATATTCTGGCCGGCACGCTGGTCGATCTGGCCGCACCGTTGAGCGCGCTGGTCAAACCCGGCGGACATCTGGTGATGTCCGGCATTCTCGCGGAACACGCGCAATCGGTTCGCTCCGCCTTCGCTGAGCAATTTTTGCTCAACGCTGCAAATTCAGAGGCTTGGGTCAGACTCGACGGAAGGCGATTTGCGCCGCACGACTAAACCGCTATCATCCCTGCCCCCCGCGAGTCTGCTCGCGGGCCGGGGATTACGCAGAGTCAGGGCGACGCAAGCGCGAACGATGTCAGGAAAAGAACAAAAAGAAGCCGGTCTGGATGACCACAAGCCGCTGAGCTACTACGTCGACGCCAGCCTCAAACGGTACTTCAAAGAACTGAACGGCCATCCGCCGAACGAGTTGTACCGCCTGATTCTGTCCGAAGTGGAAAAACCGCTGCTTGAGCGCGTCATGCTCCACTGCGACGGCAACAACAGCCGCGCCGCCGAGATGCTCGGCATCAACCGCGCCACCCTGCGCAAGAAAATTCAGCAGTACCGCATTTCACTTTAAAACCCCACAGGACTGACGTGACTTACGCTATCCGCCGTGCCCTGCTTTCGGTCTCGGACAAGACCGGCATTGTTGAACTCGCCCAGGCGCTGCGCCAGCGCCAGGTGGAGTTGATTTCCTCCGGCGGCACCGCCCGCACCCTCAAGGACGCCGGGATCGAGGTGACCGAAGTCTCGGCGCACACCGGTGCGCCGGAGATCATGAACGGGCGGGTCAAAACCCTGCACCCGAAAATCCATGGCGGCATCCTGGCCCGACGCGGCATCGACGATGCCACCCTGGAAGAGCAGAACATCGCGCCGATTGATCTGGTCGTGGTCAACCTCTATCCGTTCAGCCAGACCGTGGCCAAGCCGAACTGCACGCTGGATGACGCCATCGAGAACATCGATATCGGCGGCCCGACCATGGTTCGCGCGGCAGCCAAGAACCACAAGGACGTCAGCATCGTGGTCGATCCAAGCGACTACCAGCGCCTGCTGGACGCGATGGATGGCGACGGCGTCGACGCCGGCATGCGACGCGATCTCGCGGTCAAAGCCTTTGCGCACACCGCCGCTTACGACGACGCCATCGTCAATTATCTGAGCGCGCTGGATGACAACGACAACGCGCAGCCCCAGCCGCGCATCTTCAATCGCCAGTGGCACCTGCACACGGCCTTGCGCTATGGCGAAAACCCGCATCAGCAGGCCAGCTTTTACGCCGATGCCAACGCCCCCTCCGGCACCATTGGCGCGGCCCGCCTGATCCAGGGCAAGCCGCTGTCGTACAACAACCTGGCCGACGCCGATGCGGCCTGGACCGCCGCGCTGGAATTCATCATGCCGGCCTGCGTTATCGTCAAACACGCCAACCCCTGTGGCATTGCCGTCGCCGCAGACATTGGCAGCGCCTATGAGAAGGCCTTCTCGACCGACCCGACATCCGCCTTCGGCGGCATCATCGCCTTCAACAGCGATCTGGACGGGGAAACCGCGGCCGAGATCCTGAACAACCAGTTTGTGGAAGTGATCATCGCACCGAAGATCACAGCCGACGCACGCAAGGCGCTGGCCACCAAGGCCAACGTGCGCGTGCTGGAAACCGGCTGCGCGCCGGACCAGCTCAACAACTGGGAACTCAAGACACTGTCGGGCGGCTTGCTGGTGCAATCGGCCGATCAGGCCCGTATCCACCGTGAGGAACTCACCGTGGTGACCGAAAAAGCGCCCACCGACCACGAAATCAACGACATGATTTTCGCCTGGCCAGTGGTCAAGATGGTCAAATCCAACGCCATCGTGTTTGCCCGTGACGGCCAGACCATGGCCATCGGCGCCGGGCAGATGAGCCGTGTCGACTCCGTGCGCATCGCCATTCGCAAAGCCGAAGATGCCGGCTTCGACCTGCGTGGCAGCGTGATGGCCTCCGACGCCTTCTTCCCGTTCCCGGATGCCATGCTGGCCGGCGCCGAAGCCGGTGCCACGGCGATCATCCAGCCGGGCGGCTCGATGCGTGATGAGGACGTCATCACCGCCGCGAATGAAGTTGGCGTGGCCATGGTCACCACCGGACGCCGCCACTTCCGCCATTGATCTGGCCAGACCGCGGCCTGCTCGCCGCGGTCTGATGCCGCAACTCAAACCCGGTAATCGATCTCCACGATCACGTACTGCTCGCGCCCTGCGGGCAGTGCGACGCTGATCTCGTCATCCAGCCGCTTGCCAAGCAAGGCCTTGGCCATGGGCGCACGCAAGCTGATCCAGCCCTGCTTGGGGTCCGTTTCGTCCGAACCCACGATGCGCAGGGTGCGGCAATCGCCGGCTTGATCCTCCAGCGTCACCCAGGCACCGAAGTAAACCCGCGAGGTGTCCTGCGGCAAAGCCTGAGGCACCTTGAGCTCATCCAGACGACGCCCCAGATAGCGCAAACGCCGGTCGATCTCGCGCAACTCTTTCTTGCGATAGATGTACTCGGCGTTTTCCGAGCGATCGCCTTCGGCCGCCGCCGCCGACAAGGCTTTGACGACCTCGCGACGGCGCAGCCACAAGGCCTGATGCTCCTCGCGCAGCGCTTGAAGCCCCGCCGCGGTGATGTAATCCGCCACTATTGAACGATATCGGGCAGATCATCCGGCAGAAAGAAATCCGGCAACAGCTTGGTCCCTGGCGCGTGCTGGTACTGGGCAAAGTCGGTGTGCCCGGCCTGCTGAAGCACCAGATCATCGATGCAGAACTGACCGGTGAACTCACGACTGGGTTTGGTCAGCACATGCCAGGCGGCATCCCCCATGATCTGCGGCGTGCGGCTGGCCTGGACCATGGACTCGGCGCCCGGCATGTTCTGAATCGCAGCCGTGGCAATCGGCGTGTGCGGCCACAAGCAGTTAAAGGCAATGCCCGCCGAGCGGAATTCCTCGGCCATGGCCCAGGCGTACACGCTCATCGAATACTTGGCCAGGGTGTAAGCCGCGTGCGGCTTGAACCAGCGGATGTTCCAGTCCAGCGGCGGTGAAATGTTCAGCACATGCGGGTTATCTGCTTTCTTGAGATACGGAATGCACAGCTTGGACAGCAGAAAGGTGCCTCGCCCATTGACCTGGTGCATCAGATCGTAGCGTTTCATGCTCAGCATTTCGGTGCCGATCAGGTTGATCGCGCTCGCATTGTTGACGCAGATGTCGATACCACCGAAATGATCTGCGGCCTGCTTGACCGCCGCCGCAGTGGCGTCGTCGTCGCGGATGTCGCACACAATCGGCAAGGCCTGGCCACCGGCCTGCTCGATCTCCTGTGCCGCGCTGTGGATGGTGCCCGGCAGTTTGGGATGCGGCTGATCGGTTTTGGCCAGGATGGCCACATTGGCGCCATCACGTGCCGCCCGCACCGCAATGGCCAATCCGATCCCGCGCGACGCGCCGCTGATCACCAGCGTTTTTCCCGCCAGTCCTTGCATGAATGTCTCCCCGTTCAAAAGTCTCGATTGTACTCAATGACCCGGACCATTTTTGGCCCCGGGCGGGCATGCCCTACACTGCGGACTCGCCCCTGCAACTGCACAGCATGAAAGACTTCAAGATCACGCTCTGGATACTGGTCGGGCTGGTCGCCGGCGGCATACTCGGTGAGGCCCTTTATCAAATCTATGATGGCCAGGTTCCGGGCGGCTGGTTGAGCGGCCTGTCCGTGGTTGGCAACACCGTGTTCATGGGTTTGCTCAAGATGATTCTGGTGCCCCTGATCACCGCCAGCGTCATCGTCGGGGTCAACGCCATCGGCGACCCCAGCAAGCTCGGCCGTGTCGGTGGCTGGACCGTCACCTATTACTTCAGCACCATGCTGGTGGCCGTGATAACCGGTTTGATTCTGGTCAGCCTGATCGCCCCCGGCGATCCCGGCGGACAAGGCACCGGCCTTGGCCTTGACGTACTCAGCAGCGGCGAGCAGGCCTACGCGGCGGAGTCCGGCGAGAAACGCGCCCGCGTCGAGGCCACCGGCGCCAGCGGCCTGGGCGGCGCCCTAATGAATCTGATCGGCCAGCTGATCCCCTCCAACCCGCTTGGCGCCGCCGCAGACTTCAAACTGCTGCCGGTCATCGCCTTCTCCATCATCCTGGGCATATCGCTGGCCGCAGGCGGTGAGAAAACACGCCCGGTGGTGGTCTTTTTCGAAGCGCTGCTGGATGCGGTGATGCGCCTGGTCGACTGGATTCTCAGGCTGGCCCCCGTCGGGGTCTTTGCGCTGGTCGCCTGGAGCGTCGCGCGTATCGGCCTGGGTTCGCTATTCGGCCCGCTGGCCGCCTACGTCGCCACCGTCATCGGTGGCCTGCTGGTGCATGCGCTGATCACGCTGCCGCTGGTGCTGTGGCTGTTCACCCGCTACTCACCCTGGCGTTTCGCCGTGGGCATGCGCCCGGCCCTGCTCACCGCCTTTGGCACCGACTCGTCCTCAGCGACCCTGCCGGTGACCATGGAAGCGGCCGAAGCCAGCGGCTGCAGCCGCCGCGCCTCACGTTTCGTGCTGCCCTTGGGCGCGACCATCAACATGGACGGTACCGCGCTGTATGAAGCCGTGGCCGTGGTGTTTCTGTTTCAGGCCTACGGCATTGATCTGGGCACCACCGAACTGATTCTGATCGCCGTCACCGCGACGCTGGCCGCCATCGGTGCCGCCGGCATCCCGTCAGCCGGCCTGGTGACCATGGTGATCGTGGTCGAAGCGGTGAATTCTTCACTCGCCGCCCTGCCCGGCACCAGCACCCTGCCGATTGCCGCCGTGGGCCTGATTCTGGGCATCGACCGCCTGCTCGACATGTGCCGCACCACGGTCAATGTCTGGGGTGATGCGGTCGGCGCCCGCATCATCACCCGCCTGACACCGGACCAAGCTGGCTAGGCCAGGACAAAACCATCAGGCACAAAAAAGGCCAGCAATCTGCTGGCCTTCGAATATTC
Organism: Oceanococcus sp.; assembly: GCA_030147945.1. Classification (GTDB taxonomy): domain Bacteria; phylum Pseudomonadota; class Gammaproteobacteria; order Nevskiales; family Oceanococcaceae; genus Oceanococcus. The sequence continues at coordinate 56,780 of JASBUL010000011.1, forward strand.
TTGGCGCGCTTTACAGCGGGCGGATTGCAGCAGCCTGCAGGCCCTTGGGACCTTCTTTGACTTCGAACTGCACTTGCTGGCCTTCTTTCAGGGTACGGAAACCGCCCCCTTCGATGGCACGGTAATGGGCGAACAGATCTTCACCACCGTTAGCTGGCGTGATGAACCCGAAACCTTTGGCTTCATTGAACCATTTGACCGTACCGGTCGCTACTTCAGACATTGAAACTTCCAAATAAAAACGAAAAATTACGAAGACCACCCGGCCTTCGTTAAAGAAGCGCATAGCGCCTCTCACAGCACCATAGAGTAAATTTGCTGCCAAGTCGACAATTTTTACGACACCCGGCAATTGGCGCTAAACCCTTACCCTGCCGGGGTGCACGGGCATGACCGGGTGCCTATACTGCGCAGCCATTCGCCATCGCAAGCAACATGATTACGCTCTACGGCATCCCCAATTGCGACACCGTCAAACGTGCACGTAAAACCCTGGATAGCGCGGGCATTACCCACCACTTCCATGATTTTCGGCGCGACGGCCTGAGCCCGGAACAGGCGCAGAGCTGGCTGGACACACTGGGCGCCGATCAGCTGATCAACCGCCGTGGCACGACCTGGCGCCAACTGGACAGCACCGCGCAGGCACAGGCTGACAGCGCGCAGGCCGCGCAACTGCTGTGCGACCACCCCGCACTGATCAAACGTCCGGTCATAGACCGTGGCGATGCCCTGCGCGTCGGCTTTCCGGCCAAACAGGCCGACGAGATCATCCGCTGGCTGCAGCAAGCCTGACAGGCGGCGGGAACTTTCCGCCGTCCCATGTCTCCATGCAGGTGTCAGCCCGGGAGACAGCATGATGAAAACCACCGCTTTGGCCCTTGTGGTCACCGCCATGGCAGGCGCCGCCAGCGCCAATGCACAAACGGCAGAACCCAGCTCGAAGTTGCCCGACATCACCGTGTATCCCAATCCGGTGGCCTTGCTGATTGATCGACTGAGCCGACAGATCATTGATGACATGGACACTGCCGCACGCCTGCCTGAACTCTTGCATCAGGAAGCCCATGCACCGGACGTCGATGCTCCAGACGCCGAAACGGCACGCGTCACGCGCGACGCCTGAGCGCCGCAGCCCACGCCACACTGTCGCAAACTGAGCTATCTTGGTCCCCGAACCTGGGGGTGATGGCATGAAGATTCCGTACCTGGCGCTGGCCCTGTGCAGCGCCGCAGGCAGCGCTCAAGCGGCGGTGCTGGCACAAACCGACAATGGCTTTCAGCTGGAAAACCAGGTCGAGGTCAAACGCGATGCGGCGCAGGCTTACCAGGCTCTTGTCGAGCACGTCGGCCACTGGTGGCCGGCCGACCACAGCTGGTTCGGGGCCTCGGAAAATTTCTCCATCCAGGCCCGGCCGGGCGGCTGCTTGTGCGAGATCGCCGGCGCAGATCAGGTGGAGCACATGCGCGTGGTTGTCGCGCGCCCTGGCCATCTGCTGCGCATGGTCGGTGGTCTCGGTCCGCTGCAAAGCATGGGTCTGAGCGGCCCGCTGGACTGGATCTTCGAGCCGCTCGACCAGAACAAACCCGAGGCCGGCACCCGCATCCGCCTGCGTTACACCGTCAGCGGCTTCGTACCCAAGCCGCTGGGGGACTTCGTCAACATCGTCGACCAGGTCCAGGCGCAACAGCTTGGCGCGCTGGCCGACTTCATCAACAACAACTGAATCTGTGGACATATTCAACGCTGAATTGCTCAGCGCGATCCTGCTGTGGACAGGCGCTGCAACGCTGATCACGCTGGGCCTGATTGGCCTGGTGTTCCCGGCAATTCCAGGCCCGCCGCTGCTGTTCGGCGGCTTATGGATGGCTGCGTGGATGGAAGACTACGTGCATGTCGGGCTGTGGACGCTGGTGATACTGGGCGTACTGACTCTGCTCGGCGTGCTCGCTGATTTTGTTGCCGGGGCACTCGGCGCCAAACGCTTCGGCGCCTCCGGCCTGTCCGTGCTGGGCGCCACGCTGGGCGCCATTGTTGGCATCTTCTTCGGACTCATTGGCCTGCTGATCGGCCCCTTTGCCGGTGCGGTGATAGGTGAGCTGATGTCCGGCCGCACGCTGGATGCCGCTGGCCGCGCCGGTGTGGGCGCCACCATCGGACTGCTCATCGGCACCGCGGCCAAGCTGGCCACCGGCATCATGATGGTCGGCATTTTCCTGTTCATGCGACTGACCTGAAGCACGGCCCGGCTAGGCCACGATGCTATTATCAGCGGTGGTTTGGCCAGCCCGCTGGCCCTTGAAAAACGATCAACCTGGGAGACCCGCATGAGCAGCGCCAACACGCTCGAATTTCGCGATCTGGCACGCAGCGCCCTGAAACTCACTCCGGACCTGCCACGTGCGGCCACCGCCATGGCCCGGACCCTGCTGCTCAAGAAAGACAAGGCGCAATCGATCGGCTCCTTGATCGAAAAGCAGGCCCAGCAGCGGCCCAATCAGCTCGCTATACGCTATCAGGACAGCCGTTACACCTACGCCGAATTCAATCAGGCGGCCAACCGTGTGGCGCATTATCTCGAAGGCCAGGGTGTCAGCGGCGGCGACGTGGTCGCGGTGATGATGGAAAACCGCCCGGAAGTGCTGATTGCGGTGGCCGGCATCGTCAAGCTGGGCGCCATCGCCAGCATGATCAACACCTCGCAACGCGATCACGTGTTGATCCACAGCCTAACCCTGGTCAAGCCCCGCTTCACCATCGTCGGCAGCGAGCTGCGCAGCGCCATTGACGACATCAGCGATGAGCTGGGCGAGGGCTTCCGCGACAGTCGCCTGTTCCAGCGTGACGGCACCAATGAACCCTGCCCCGAAGGTTATGTCGACCTGGACGCCGAGCTTGGCGCCCAACCGGATACCAACCCTTCGAGCACCGACGATGTGCTGCTGGGCCAGCCGGCCTATTACATCTTTACCTCAGGCACGACCGGTCTGCCCAAGGCTTCGGTGATGAGCCATCTGCGCTGGACCCGGGCCTGTTATTCCATGGGGCAGGCCGCCATGGGCACCCGCGACAGCGACGTGTTCTATTGCGCCTTGCCGCTCTATCACAACAACGCCCTGACCCTGGCCTGGTCTGCCGCGCTGGGTGGCGGCGCAACCATGGCGCTGGCGCGCAAATTCTCGGCCAGCCGTTTCTGGGACGATATCCGCCGCTTCGACGCCACCATGTTCTGCTACATCGGCGAACTGTGCCGTTACCTGCTGGCCCAGCCCGCGCGCGACAATGACCGTCAGCACAAGGTCCGTCTGTGCGTGGGCAACGGTCTGCGGCCGGAAATCTGGGACGAATTCAAAAACCGCTTCGGCATCGAACGCATCAATGAATTCTACGGTGCCTCCGAAGGCAACCTGATCTTCACCAATGCCTTCAACATGGACCGAACCGCCGGTTTCTGCCCGATGTCGTTCGCGGTGGTCAAATACGACATCGACGCCGATGAGCCGGTGCGTGATACCAGCGGACACATGGTTCGGGTCGACAAGGGCGAATCCGGCCTGCTGCTGACCGAAGTCACGGAACGCTTCGGGTTCGAGGGCTACACCGACCCCAAGGCCAGCGAGAAAAAGCTCTACCGTGATGTATTCACAAGCGGTGATTGCTGGTTCAACACCGGCGACCTGGTGCGCGACCAAGGCTTCAAGCACATCCAGTTTGTCGACCGTCTGGGCGACACCTTCCGCTGGAAGGGCGAAAACGTCGCCACCACCGAGGTGGAAGCCGCAGTCAACCGCTGGCCGCAGGTCGAACAGTCGGTGGTCTACGGGGTCGAAGTGCCCAACACCGACGGGCGTGCCGGCATGGCTGCGATCACCCCCAGCTGCGCTGTGGATGCTTTCGACTTCGCCGGCTTCGCCGCACACATGGCCAGCGCCTTGCCAGCCTATGCACGACCGCTGTTCCTGCGTCTGCGCGAGGCCCAGGAAATGACCGGCACGTTCAAATACCGCAAGGTCGAGCTGAAGCAGGAAGGCTTCGAGCCGGCCGCCTGCGGCGAGCCGCTGTATCTGCTTCAGGGCAATGACTACGTCGCCCTGGGCGAGCAGGAATTCACCGCCATACAGGCCGGTGAACTGCGCTTGTAAGCGCTCGGCGTGGTTGCCCACGCCACCCCATAAAAAAGAACGAACGCCAGGCCAGCCCCGCTGGCCTGTGTTACGTCATACACAGCACAGGAAACCCCACAATCATGAGCATGCACCCCGATACCATCGCCCTGCATCACGCCTACGACCCGGACAATCAGAACGCGGTTGCGGTACCGATCCATCAGACCACCTCATACGCCTTTGACAGCGCCCAGCATGCGGCGGATCTGTTCGACCTCAAGGTTGCAGGCAACATTTACAGCCGCATCATGAACCCAACCTGCAGCGTGCTCGAGCAGCGCATGGCCGCACTTGAGGGCGGCGTTGGGGCGCTGGCCATGGCCTCCGGCATGGCCGCTATCACGGCAGCCATCCAGACCATTGCGCAAGCCGGCGACAACATCATTTCGGTCAGCGAACTGTACGGCGGCACCTTTAACTTGTTCGCACACACCCTGCCACGCCAGGGCATCGAAGTGCGTTTTGCCGACAAGGACGACTTCGCCGGCATGGCCACCAAGATCGATGCCCACACGCGTGCCATCTACTGCGAGTCGATCGGCAACCCGTCAGGCAATGTGGCCGACATCGAAAATCTGGCCAAACTGGCACACGACCACGGCATTCCGCTGATTGTCGACAGCACGGTCTCAACCCCGTTCCTGGAAAAACCGATCGACTTTGGCGCCGACATCGTTGTACACGCCGCCACCAAGTACATCGGTGGGCACGGCACCAGCATCGGCGGCGTGATCGTCGACAGTGGCAAGTTCGACTGGCTGGCCAATGCCGAGCGCTTCCCGCTGCTGACCCAGCCGGATGTGTCCTATCACGGGGTCAACTACGCACAGGATGTGGGCGAAGCCGCCTTCATCACGCGCGCCCGGGTGGTGCCGCTGCGCAACATGGGCGCGGCCATGAGCCCGTTCAACGCCTTCCTTTTCCTGCAAGGCCTGGAAACGCTGTCGCTGCGTATGGAGCGGGTCAACAGCAACACCCTGGCGGTGGCTGAGCACTTGCGCCAGCACAGCAAGGTCAACTGGGTCAGCTATGCCGGTCTTCGCGACCATCGCGATCACGCGCTGGCGCAGAAATATCTCAACGGACACGGCTCGGGCATCCTCAGCTTCGGCATCGAAGGCGGACGCGAGGCCGGTGTGCGCTTCTACGACGCGCTGCAGCTGATCCTGCGTCTGGTCAATATCGGCGATGCCAAGAGCTGCGCTGCCATTCCGGCCTCAACCACGCACCGCCAGCTGAATGACGAGGAGCTGCGCCAGGCCGGCGTTACCCCGGACATGGTGCGCCTGTCGATCGGTATCGAGCACATTGGCGATCTGATTGCAGACCTGGATCAGGCCCTCAACGCAGTCTGATTCGGCGTGTGCGTCCCCGGCTGCCAAGCCGGGGGCGCAGCCCGCTCATTCGCGCCCGAAGAAGGCGGGATATTTGCGGATCAAACGGCGCTGCTCGCTGACCATCAAGGCCAGGGGAATGCCTTCCGACAGCACCAGGACCACTTCATCGCTCTGCTTGCGCAAGACCCGCCCTTCAACCGCAACGCTGTCGCCAGGCAGCTGCAATATGCCCACGATCTGGCGTTGCTGAGTCAGATCGTCGCCCTGATCCAGGGCAACCAGGCGCATGCCGCCCTCGGAAATCTCACTGACCGGATAACTGGCTCCGTCGGTCAGCAAGCACGGCCGCTCCACTTGCGGGTAAAGCAAGCGAAAGTACGCGCGCCGTTGCGCCTCATTGTCATCCGATTTGGCCATGCACAGAACGAACTCAAACCCGCAGCATCACTAGCCTACACTGCCTGATCGCCGGCTCAGAGCAGACTGGCCAGCATGTCATCACAAACCGAGGCGAAATAGTCCTGAACATAGGCCTCGACCTGCTCGGCGGTCGCGCCGGGCAAAGCTGCGGCCTGCTCGAAGGATGCGCGGGTCAATTGCGCCAATTCCGCCGCCACCGCCGTATCCATGGTCTGCTCGGCAAACCCTCGGGTATGGCGCTCGGCCAGACCCAGCGCCCAGTCGTGGTAGCCGCCGTCGGCACCGGCATCCAGAACGCGCTGGGACGGCAAGGTCTCCGGCGCCTGCCATTTGTCGCGCTGAATTTGCACCGCCTCGGCGTATTGATGCCCTCCATGGGCGCGATCAAGCTGGACCGCGATCAAGGCGCAATCATCCAGGCATTCATCCAGCCAGTGTCGCAATGACAGGCTGGACGAGCCCCGCATCAGCTTGACGCCGGGCTGACGTCCGTAGCGGATCGCCACCGTACGATTGTGCTTGTCGATTTTCTCGCGCCCAGTGTTGTCCTCTCCCCAGGCCAGACAGGCGAGCAGAAACACCTCCATGAACCGCGCGCTGGCGCCACTCAGACCAAGCGGATCAAACGGGTCCACATCCAACATGCGGACTTCGATGTAGCTCACGCCGCGATTGAACAAGGCACACGCCGGCCGCTCGCCGCGCTCGGCAATCTGCTTGGGCCGAATCGCGCTGTAGTACTCGTTCTCGATCTGCAGGATATTGCCGTTGAGCTGCACCCAATCGCCATTGGCCTGCGCACCCAGGGCTTCATAGGCTGGCCATGGCGTGCGCGTGGCCAGCACCAGCTCACGCACGTAATCCGTGAGATCGCGGTGCGAGATATTGAGGTCCGACTGCGCCGGACTCTGATAACCGATGTCGCTCATGCGCAGGCTGGTGGCATATTCGCCGTAGACATGCTGATCGTCCAGCCTGCGCAGCCAGTTGGTTGGCTGTGCCATGGAACTGCGCGCGGCAATGGGCGAAGCGCCAAACAGATAAGGCAGAACCCAGGCGTGTTGATCAAAGCCGCGGATCAACCGGAAATACAGCTGGTTGCGACACACCTGTTCGCTCAGCCCCTGCCCCATGCGGGTGTGCATGTGGGCCAGAAAGCGTGGATCGAAGGAAAAATTGAAGTGCACGCCGGCAATGATCTGCATGATCTTGCCATAACGTGAAGCCAATCCCTGGCGATAGATCTGCTTCATGCGACCGCTGGCGCTGGGACCAAAATCGGCTATGCGAATCTGCTCGTCGAGCGCCCATGGCGGCATGCTCAACGGCCACAGACGTTCACCCGCCGGCAGGTGGCGCGCAACCCAGGCATGCAGCTGGCGCAGCTCATCCCGCATCGGCTCAGCACCCTGATGCGGCGCTGTGACCAGCTCCAGCAGGCCCTCGGAAAAGTCCACCGTGATCGATGGATGGGTGAGCTTGTGTCCGATCGCTGCCGGGTGATCGCTTGGCGACACTGCACCCTGGGCATCGACACGCAGGGTTTCACGCTCCAGGCCCACCTGATTTCGCGTCAACGTCGCGAAATCCAGCTGCTCAAGGCAAGTCCGCTTCAACACGGACGGGCGATTCGACATTGGCGCTAACCCAGTGGCTGGAAAGTGGCGTACTGTAATGCACATGGCGCGGGCCGTGAATCATTCCCTTCCGCGACGCTGCGCGCGGCTCTTGGTCGGCACCGGCCTGGTACTGACGGCCAACTGTGCCTTGCCGGCAGACGCCGAAGCGCCCGAGCCGGCCACCGAACGTGTGCCTCTTGAGACCTACGGCAATCATCCTGTGCCGCGTGTGTATCCGCGTGAGAAGCCGCGCCCCTGCGATCAGGTTTATGTGCCGGACCACGATGACATGCTTGACCTGACCCGCGACCAGATCGAGGAAATCATCTGCCGCGCCGCCCTGTGGCTGGACGGCTTTGGCGGCGAAGCCAACGTGCTGGCGGCACGGCGCTCACGCGGGCGCCTGGAGACCTCCTACTACTGGTCGGAATTCACCGGCTCAGAAACCCGCGTGCGCTTCAAGGTCCGGGTCGAACTGCCTGCCCTGAAGGAGCGCCTGTCGGCCTTCGTCGGCCTGGATAATGACGACGATTTCGTGCGCGGCCGTAGCGAGGGCTTCGCCCTGCGCAGCGAATTCCCTACCCTGGACGATGATGACGACTGGCTGGCCGGCCTCGGCTATGGTTTCCCCACCTCAAGCCGGGTGTTCAAATCCGACCTGCGGGTGGGGGCCAAGCGCCTGACCGACACCGAAGTGTTCGTGCAGAACCGTTTTCGCTATCTGGCCTACAGCGACGATGTCAATGTGGTGACCCTGCGCGAAGTGCTGTTCTGGACCAACAAAGACGGCTTCGGGTCGACCAGCGGGCTGGACTGGATGCATGTCATCACCCCCAAGCTGCTGGCGCGCTGGGATACCGTCGGCACCGTGACCCAGGAGAGCGCCGGGCTGGACTGGCGCAGTGCCGCCTGGCTCTACTACAGCCTGGGGGGCGAAAAGGGTCTGGCGCTGGAAGTGTTCAGTCGTGGCGAGACACGCCATCTGGTCCCGGTGCGGGAATACGGCCTGCGCATGCTGTACCGCCATCCGCTGTTCCAGCGGCGCCTGTATCTCGAGTTCATCACCGGCTACACCTGGCCACGCATTGATCCGCTGGTCGAACGCGACGGCAGCTACGGGGTCGGCGTGGGCCTGCAGTTGCCGTTTGGGCCCAGGGACACCTGAGCCTGCGCCGCAGCGGCCTTCACTTTTTCACTGCGGCCCCCAGCTTAGGCTGCGTCACATCTCACCATGTGATGCAAAGCGATGTTCAAAATTGTACTGGGCTGCAGCCACGAGCGTGATCCGGCACAAGCCGTTGGCACGGTGATCGCTCATGCCATGTCAGGCCTGGCCGATGCACGGGCGCAGGCCGGCATACTGCTCAACAGCGGCCACCACAACGACAGCACCTTGCTGCGGGCCATTCATGAAACCTGGCCGTCGATCAACCTGATTGGCTGCGCTGGCCCCAGCCATGGCCAGCACCCCAGCCTCAGTCTGCTGCTGCTGAACAGCCCCGATCTGGTGTTTCACGTCACCAGCGGCGCCCGCGATGAAAGCGCCCAAAGCGCGGCCGAACATGCCCTGTCGGGCTTCATGGAACAAGCCCACAACCTGGCCCTGTACCTCAGCCTGCACGACCAGTCCCAACCCTGGCCGGACGATTTCATTCACGCCACCACGCGCCTGCTGCCCGAGCAATGCGCCTGCCTTGAACCCTTGCTGCCGCCGATCGAGAAGCCATGGCAGATCGACCGCTACTATCTGGGCCGTGAAGTCACCCATGAACGTCTGCCGCTGCTTCTGGCGAGCAATCGGATCGACGATGCCAGCGGCTGGCGCTTTACCCGTCAACCCGGCATCGTGCGTCGTCAGCACGGCGAAGCGGTGTACGAATACGACCGTCTGATCGGTGATCGACGCCGGCGCCAGCCCGCCGCCTGAGGCACGAAGCACCCTCCTCGTCCAATCCGGCGATTTTCCCCGCCGCACAGCACAGTAGACTGGCTCCATTTCGCTATACTGCGATTAATTAACCGATCGTTCAGGAGCCGACATGAGCCAGCCGGCCGAATCATTTGCAACCCAGCCCGCCGCGGCGCACAAGCCTTTGCGCTTTGTCACCGCGGCCTCCCTGTTTGATGGCCATGATGCGTCCATCAACATCATGCGTCGTTTGCTGCAGTCACTGGGCTGCGAGGTCATCCACCTGGGGCACAACCGCTCGGTGGAGGAAATCGTCACCGCCGCCCTGCAGGAAGACGCCCACGGCATCGCCATCAGCTCTTACCAGGGCGGCCATGTCGAGTACTTCAAGTACATGATCGACATGCTCAAAGAGCGTGGCGGCGAAAACATCAAAGTCTTCGGCGGTGGTGGCGGCGTGATCGTGCCGGAGGAAATCCGCGATCTGCATGCCTACGGCGTGGCCCGCATCTATTCGCCACATGACGGACAGAAGCTCGGCCTTGAAGGCATGATCCGCGACATGATCGAGCGCGCCAGCCAGGACTTGAGCGGTGATGGCGAAGATCTGCTGGGCAAAACCTGTCAGGGCGACCAGCGTGCCCTGGCCCGCCTGATTACGCTGATTGAAGCGGAGCAAGTGCCCTGCGCCTTCATGGAACGCATCAAGCAGACCGCCAGCAGCAAGCATGTTCCAGTGCTGGGGATTACCGGCACCGGTGGCGCCGGCAAATCCTCGCTCACCGACGAGGTGATTCGGCGCTTTCGTATCGACCAGCAGGACGAGTTGAAGATCGCCGTTATTGCGGTCGACCCCAGCCGGCGCAAATCCGGCGGCGCGCTGCTTGGCGACCGCATCCGCATGAACGCGCTGTACAAAAGCCGTGACGGTGAGTTCAAGATCTTCATGCGCTCGCTGGCCACGCGTGAAGGCGGCATGGAAGTGTCCAAAGCCCTGCCCGGCGCGATTGCGGCCTGCAAGGCTGCCGGCTTTGACCTGATCGTGGCCGAAACCGCGGGGATTGGTCAGGGCGACGCCGCCGTGGTCGAGATCGCCGATGTTTCGATGTACGTGATGACACCGGAATTCGGCGCCGCCAGCCAGCTCGAGAAAATCGACATGCTGGACTTCGCCGATGTCGTGGCGATCAACAAATTCGACCGTCGCGGCGCCGAAGACGCCCTGCGTGATGTGCGCAAGCAGATGCAGCGCAATCAGGTTGCATTCGATCGCCCCACCGACGCCATGCCGGCCTACGGCACAATCGCTGCGCGCTTCAACGATGACGGCGTCACCGCGCTGTATTTCGCCCTGAAGGAACAACTGGCCAAACATCAGCTGGAGCTGCCCGAAGGTCAGCTGGCCCGGCCCGACACCACCATGTCGAGCAAAAGCGATGCGCTGGTGCCGGGTGCGCGTATCCGCTATCTGGCGGAGATCGCCGACACCGTGCGCGGCTACAAAAAACACGCCGATCATCAGGCTCAGATCGCGCGCGAGCGTCAGCAGCTGCGCGAAGCCAAGCGCATGCTGGATCAGGCTGGCGAACCGACCGAGGCGCTCGAGCATCAGCTCAAGAAGCGCGATGATCATCTCAATGCCGAATCACGCCATCTGCTGCAGGACTGGCCGCAAACGGTGGAAAACTACAGCGGCGACAGCTTCACCTACAGGGTGCGCGACAAGCAGATTTCGGTGGCGCTGACCCGTGAATCCCTGTCCGGCACCAAGATTCCGAAGGTGGCCCTACCGCGGTTCTCGGATGACGGCGACCTGCTCAACTGGCTGTACAAGGAAAACCTGCCCGGCCGCTTCCCCTACACCGCGGGCGTGTTCCCGTTCCGGCGTGAAGGTGAAGACCCGGCCCGCATGTTCGCTGGTGAAGGTGGCCCGATTCGCACCAACAAGCGTTTCCACTACCTGTCCGAAGGCATGCCGGCCGCGCGCCTGTCCACCGCCTTTGATTCGGTCACCTTGTACGGCGAAGACCCGGACCCGCGCCCCGACATCTACGGCAAGGTCGGCAACTCCGGGGTCTCCATCGCCACCCTGGACGACATGAAGGACCTGTACGCAGGGTTCGACCTGTGCGCACCGACCACCTCGGTATCGATGACCATCAATGGGCCAGCGCCGACCATCCTGGCGTTTTTCCTCAACACCGCCATCGATCAGCAGGTCGAGGCTTTTGTCGAAGCCGAAGGCCGCCAGCCGCGGCCGGACGAATACGAAAACATCAAGGCGCAAACCCTGCGCAGCGTGCGCGGCACGGTGCAGGCCGACATCCTGAAGGAAGACCAGGGCCAGAACACCTGCATCTTCTCCACCGAGTTCGCCCTCAAATGCATGGGCGATATCCAGGAGTATTTCATCGCCAATCAGGTGCGGAACTTCTACTCCGTGTCGATTTCCGGCTACCACATCGCCGAAGCTGGGGCCAACCCGATCAGCCAGCTGGCCTTCACCCTGTCCAACGGCTTCACCTTCGTCGAGAGCTACCTGGCGCGGGGCATGGACATCAATGATTTCGCCCCCAATCTGTCCTTTTTCTTCTCCAACGGCATGGACCCGGAGTACTCGGTCATGGGCCGGGTTGCCCGGCGCATCTGGGCCGTGGCCATGCGCGAGAAGTACGGCGCCAATGCACGCAGCCAGATGCTGAAGTACCACATTCAGACGTCTGGCCGTTCGCTGCACGCCCAGGAGATCGATTTTAACGATATCCGCACCACCCTGCAGGCCCTGATCGCGCTGTACGACAACTGCAATTCGCTGCACACCAATGCCTACGATGAAGCGATCACCACGCCGACCGAGGAATCGGTGCGTCGGGCGCTGGCAATTCAGCTGATCATCAACAAGGAATGGGGCGTCAACAAGAACGAAAACCCCAACCAGGGCGCCTACATCTTTGATCAGCTCACCGAACTGGTGGAAGAAGCCGTGCTGGCCGAATTCGAGCGCATCTCCGAGCGTGGCGGCGTGCTCGGGGCCATGGAAACCGGCTACCAGCGCGGCAAGATCCAGGAAGAGTCCATGCACTACGAACACCTCAAGCACTCCGGCGAGCTGCCGGTGGTTGGGGTGAACACCTTCCGCAATCCCAAGGACGACGACGGCCCGCAGGACACCACGCTGGAGCTGGCGCGCTCCACCGATGCGGAGAAGGACGAGCAAATCGAACGTTTGCGCGACTTCCACCAGCGCCATGCCGATCAGGCCCCGCAAGCCCTAGCCCGGCTGCAGCAGGTGTGCATCGAACGTGGCAACATCTTCGCCGAGCTGATGAACGCGGCGCGGGTCTGTTCTCTGGGACAGATCACCAACGCCTTGTTTGAAGTCGGCGGCCAGTACCGACGCAACATGTAAGGAGACCATCCGGTGCACGATACTGATGTCATCATCATCGGCGCCGGACACAACGGCCTGACCGCGGCAGCCTACCTGGCCGCCGCCGGTCGCCGGGTCACGGTACTGGAACGTCGCGCTGTGGTCGGCGGCGCCTGTGTCAGCGAGGAGCTGGCACCGGGCTACAAGGCCTCAACCTGCAGCTATCTGGTCAGCCTGCTGGCGCCCGACATCATCCGCGACCTGGATCTGGCCCGCCACGGCTATCGCATGATCCCGCGCGATCCGGCCTCGTTCACCCCGCTGGATGACGGACGCTACCTGATACTCGGCCGTGACAGCGCAACCAACCAGCGTGAAATCAGCAAGTTCTCGCGGCGTGACGCCGAAGCCTATCCGCGCTACGAAGCCTTTCTGACCCGCGTGGCCGAGGCCCTGGAGCCGATCCTCGACAACCCGGTGCCGGCCCTGTTGCCACTGCCACAAAGCTGGCGTCGCCAGCCCCTCAGCCGGCGCATCAGCGATTTGCTCGGCACGCTGCGCCTGCGCCGTGCGCTGGCCAGGCTGGGTGCGGATCAGCCCGCAGCCATGCGCTTGCTGCTGGACTCTGCCCAGCAGGTGCTGGATCGCTGGTTTGAGTCGGATGTGCTCAAAGCCACCCTGGCCACCGACGGTGTGATCGGCGCCATGGCTGCGCCGTCCACCCCCGGCACCGGCTACGTCCTGCTCCATCATGTGATGGGCCATGCCGGCGGCACCCGCGGCGTGTGGGGCTATGCCGCTGGCGGCATGGGTGCGATCAGCCAGGCGCTGGCCGCCAGTGCAGCACAGCGCGGGGTGGAAATTCACACCCAGACCAGCGTGGCGCAGATCGAACACCAGGCGGGGCGGGTCACAGGCGTAAGGCTTGCCGACGGGCGCGTGCTCAAGGCCCCGATCGTGTTGTCCAATGCCACACCGCAGGTGACCTTCGGCCAGCTGCTTACACCCGACGCACTGCCGGATGGCTTCAATCAGGCCGTGGCTGCCATCGATTACAGCAGCGCCAGCGCCAAGATCAATCTGGCGGTGTCACGCCTGCCTGATTTCAGCGCCTGTCCCGGCAGCGACGAACCCGGCCCGCAACATCGCGGCACCATCCACATCGGCCCCAGCATGGACGCGCTGGAGCGTGCTTATGATGCGGCCAAATACGGTCAGTTCAGCCCGCATCCACTGATCGAGATGACCATCCCCAGCGCACTGGACGACAATCTCGCGCCGCCCGGTCATCACATCGTTCAGCTGTTTGTGCAGTACGCACCCTACACCCTGCGTGATGCGGACTGGAGCAGCCAGCGCGACCGCTTTGCGGCGACCTGTCTGGCCGAAATCGACCGCTACGCACCGGGTTTTTCACAGCATGTGCTGCACCGCCAGGTGCTCACCCCGGTGGATCTTGAACACGAATTCGCGCTGACCGGGGGCAATATTTTTCACGGCGCGATGACGCCCTCGCAGCTGTTGAGCCTGCGCCCGGTGCCCGGCTGGGCCGATCACCGCAGCCCGCTTCAGGGCCTGTACCTGTGTGGCGCCGGCGCGCATCCCGGCGGCGGTGTCAGCGGCTTGCCCGGGCGCAATGCGGCGCGGGCGGTGCTCAGCGACGGTTAGGATTTGCATAAAGCTGTCCGGATTCATCCCGTGGCTGCGTATCTGATGAGCAAGGGCAATCAAGCCCGGACCTGTCAGACTCAAGGAGACCACCATGATCAAATCCATCACCCGCGCCAGCATCTGCTTCGCCGCCTTCATCGCTGCACCGGCTTTCGCCGGTCCGGTCAACATCAACACAGCCGACGCCACCACACTGGATCAGGAACTGCACGGGGTTGGCCCGACCATCGCCCAGCGCATCGTCGAATTTCGTGACGCTCACGGCGCTTTCGAATCGGCCGAGCAGCTGACCCAGGTCAAAGGCGTTGGCGACAAGACCCTGAGCCGCAACGCAACGTTCATTCTGCTCAAGTAGGCTGATCAAACATCACACAGCGGGCTTCGGCCCGCTTTTTTTGTGCCCCAAGGCGGCCCTGGACATGCCTGTTTTTTGAGCGCGCCTGATGACGTCTATACTGCGTCACATAGGCACAACAAGAACGCGGTATAAGCCGCGCCACGATCAAAACCAGAACGAGGACCCACGATGTCTAGGACGCCCAACCCGATACTCGCCGAGATAGCCCAGCAAGGCCTGCCGCGCCGCCTGTTCCTGCGCAACATGCTGTTTGCCGCCGGCAGTGTGCCGCTGGCCAGCTGGCTGACCGCATGCAACTCCAATGGTGGTCTGAGCACGGGTGGCGGACGCAACCCCAATTACCGCAGCCCGTTCGAGAACATCGGCCCGCTGCTGGAGCCCGATGAAAACGGCGTCCAGTTGCCGGCTGGCTTCACCTCCCGCGTGGTCGCAGAGCACGGCCAGCCGCCGATAGCATCACAGCCCGACTTTGTATGGCATTCGGATCCGGACGGCGGCGGCATGTTCCGCACCGACGACGGAGGCTGGATCTACCTGTCCAACTCCGAAGCCCGCGACGCCACCACCCTGTTCGGCTTTCTGCCAGAGATTCCGGTCCTGTCAGAACTCACCACGCGTGAAACCGTGGAGGCGCTGGGCACCGTGACCGGGCCGGTTTCGGGGCTGCTGCCGCTGGGCGATATCCCGCTGGTTCTGCCCTTTTCCGGCGGCGTCAGCGCTTTGCGTTTCGACAAGGACGGCAATCTGATCGACGCCTACCCCGTCCAACGCAACACCACCACCAACTGCTCCGGCGGCGCCACCCCATGGGGCACCTGGATCAACGGCGAGGAAATCGCCGACGGCTACATGTTCGAATGCAGTCCGCTGCGCGACGGCGGCGAGCCACGCCGCCTTGACCGCTTCGGGCGCAAAGCCCACGAAATGGTCGCCATCGATGAAGCCGGGCGGGCGATCTACCACACCGAAGATATTTCCGGCTCCGACCGTTTTTACCGCACCGTATTCAGCGCGGACGCCTGGCCCGCAGGCGGCCGCCCCGACATGGACCAGGGCAAGCTGCAGGCCCTGGCCGTGGACGCCGGCCTGGATGCGGCCCGCGCCGGTCCCACACCGATTCGCTGGGTCGATGCCATTGATGACGGCACGCCCCAACCACAGGTCTACCAGGACGAAACCACGGTGTTCGCGGGCAACGAAGGTGTCTGGCACCTCAACGGCTTCATCTTTTTCTCGACCAAGAGCGATGACAACATCTGGGCCATCGACACCCTGGGCGGCACCATCGAAAGCATTTACAACCCCGCAGATGGCCCGATCGGCTCGCCGGTTGACCCGGACGAGCCCCCCATGGCCGGTGTCGACAACATCTCCATGACCCTGGACGGCGAAATGGTGGTGGTCGAAGACGGCGGCGACATGCGTGCCATGGTGTTGCTCCCCGACGGCCGCACCATTCCGTTGCTGCGCCTGCCCGGCCCGGCCGATGGCACCAACGCCACCGAAGTGACCGGTCCCGCATTTTCGCCCGATGGTCGGCGTCTGTACGTGTCCAACCAGCGCGCGCTGCGTGATGGCACCGGCGTGAGCTTCGGCATGGGCGGCGTGGTGTATGAAATCACCATGCCGTTTGCGGTGCGGGTCAACCCGCCGCTGGCCCAGGCCATGCCGCCCGAGGCCTGATCAGCCAGGCATAAAAAAACCCCGCACTTGGCGGGGTTTTTTGTTTGGAGCACGGATTCTTGCGAACCCGGGCGGCTTTACATCATGCCGCCCATGCCGCCCATGCCACCCATGTCACCGCCCGGCATCGCCGGCGCTTCTTCCTTCGGCACTTCCGCCACCATCGCTTCGGTGGTGATCATCAGGCCGGAGATCGAAGCCGCGTGCTGCAGCGCACTGCGGGTCACCTTGGTCGGGTCCAGAATACCCAGCTCGATCATGTCGCCGAACTCACCGGTGGCTGCGTTGTAGCCTGCGTTGCCGGTCTGCTTGGAGACTTCAGCAACCACCACCGAGGCTTCCGCACCGGAGTTGGTCACGATCTGGCGAAGCGGCTCTTCGATGGCGCGACGCAGGATGGCGATACCAGCGTCCTGATCGGCGTTGTCGCCCTTCAGATTGACCAGCGCCGGCAGGCAGCGGATCAGAGCGGTACCACCGCCCGGCACCACGCCCTCTTCAACGGCGGCACGGGTTGCGTGCAGCGCGTCTTCAACGCGGGCTTTCTTCTCTTTCATTTCCACTTCGGTGGCTGCGCCAACCTTGATCACGGCAACACCGCCGGCCAGCTTGGCCACGCGCTCCTGCAGTTTCTCACGGTCGTAATCCGAGCTGGACTCTTCGATCTGAGCACGGATGCTGGCGATACGGCCCTGAATGCCTTCCGAGGAACCGGCGCCATCGACGATGGTGGTGTTTTCCTTGGTGACCTGAATCTTCTTGGCCTGACCCAGCTGATCCAGCGTGGCTTTTTCCAGCTGCATGCCCATTTCTTCGGAAATGACGGTACCACCGGTCAGGATGGCGATGTCTTCCAGCATGGCTTTGCGACGATCGCCGAAGCCCGGTGCCTTGACCGCGCAGACCTTGACGATGCCACGCATGTTGTTGACCACCAGCGTAGCCAGGGCTTCGCCTTCAACGTCTTCAGCCACGATCAGCAGCGGACGGCTGGACTTGGCAGCGCCTTCCAGCAGCGGCAGCAGATCACGGATGTTGGAGATCTTCTTGTCGTGCAGCAGGATCAGCGGGTTTTCCAGCTCAACCTGCATGGCCTGCTGGTCGGTCACGAAGTACGGCGACAGGTAGCCGCGGTCGAACTGCATGCCTTCCACCACGTCCAGCTCGTCTTCCAGACCCGAGCCTTCCTCAACGGTGATCACGCCTTCTTTGCCGACCTTGTCCATGGCTTCGGCGATCTTCTTGCCAATGCCTTCGTCGGAGTTGGCCGAAATGGTGCCGACCTGAGCGATGGCCTTGGAGTCGTCACACGGCTTGGACAGCTTGTGCAGCTCTTCCACAGAGGCTGCAACAGCCTTGTCGATGCCGCGCTTCAGGTCCATCGGGTTCATGCCGGCGGAAACCGCTTTCACACCTTCACGCAGGATGGCCTGGGCCAGCACGGTTGCGGTGGTGGTGCCGTCACCGGCGATGTCAGAGGTCTTGGAAGCCACTTCCTTGACCAGCTGTGCACCCATGTTTTCGAACTTGTCTTCCAGTTCGATTTCCTTGGCCACGGACACACCGTCCTTGGTCACGGTCGGGGCGCCGAAGGACTTGTCCAGCACCACATTGCGGCCCTTCGGCCCCAGCGTCACCTTGACCGCATTGGCCAGGGTGTTCACGCCCTTCAGCATTTTCTGCCGGGCGCCATCGGAGAATTTGACTTCTTTAGCAGCCATTTTCGTTTCCTTTAAATATCTTTGAATTCAGTAGCGGCAGTGAGGCTCTGTACGGTTCCGGCTGGTGGCCGATGCGCGGGAAAAAGTTGCGAGTTCAAGGCGCGCAGTGCAGGCCATAGCAGCGCCATAGCCAAGCTGCGCAACGCAGGAATCGCGGCTTTTGACCTGCAGCGGCCATCAGTCGGAGCCGGGAAGAGACTCTTACTCGACCACCGCCATGATGTCGTCTTCGCGCATGACGAGCAGTTCTTCGCCGTCGACTTTGACTTCGGTGCCCGAATACTTGCCGAACAGAACCTTGTCGCCGACTTTAACGTCGAGCGCACGGACTTCACCGTTGTCCTGGACCTTGCCGTTGCCGACAGCCACGATTTCGCCGCGCGAAGGTTTTTCGGTTGCGGTATCCGGAATCACGATGCCGCCCGGCGACGTGGTTTCTTCTTCCAGGCGCTTGACGATCACGCGATCGTGCAGAGGACGCAAACTCATGTGTTCGATCTCCTAACGAAGAACAAAAATTAATAAAAACAGCCATCTAGGCTGCAATACACCAAAACAGGGTTTTTAGCACTCTCCCCAGGTGAGTGCCAAAGTGGGGCTCCGTACCTGCCTTTCAAGGGCTGTTGGCAAATTTTTTTGAGCGGGCGACGCTGCAGGCGGGCTTACGCATCATCGGCGTGGAGCTCACCAGATCAAACATACGCCAGCGTATGTTTTTCTTGATTAGCGCACTCAAATCCCTTAGGGTTTGCGCACATTTGTGCACTGCAGCGCAAAGCTCTCACTGGAGTACTCCTCTATGACATCCGTTCGCAAAGTCGCCATTGTCGGCGGCGCTCGTATCCCCTTCTGCCGTTCCAACACGGCTTACGCCAAGCTGTCCAACCATCAGATGCTGACCGCCGCGCTGAACGCGCTGGCCGACAAGTACAACCTGGGTGGCAAACTTATCGGTGAAGTGGCCGCCGGGACCGTGCTCAAGCTCAACCCGCAGGACACCATGACCCGCGAAGCGGTGCTGGAATCCAAGCTGGCCAACGAAACGCCGGCCTACGATGTGGGTCAGTACTGCGGCACCTCGCTGGAAACCGTGATGCTCGTGGCCAACAAGATCGCGCTGGGCCAGATCGAGTGCGGCATCGCCGCCGGCACCGACACCACCTCGGATGCTCCGGTGGGCGTCAACGAAGGTCTGCGCAAGATTTTCATGGAAGTGAACCGGGCCAAGACCGGGGCCGAGCGGGCCAAGGCGCTGGCCAAGATTCGCCCCAAGCATGTGGTGCCGAACATTCCCCAGAATGCGGAAGCACGCACCGGCAAATCCATGGGCCAGAGCTGCGAAGACATGGCCCAGGCTTGGGGCATTGCCCGTGAAGATCAGGACCAGCTGGCCTATGAGAGCCACAAGAAAGCCGCTGCGGCTTATGACGCCGGTTTCTTCGACGACCTGGTCTTCCCCTGCAACGGTGTGCAGCGCGACAACAACATGCGTCCGGACACCTCACTGGAAAAGCTGGCCACACTGAAGCCGTGCTTCTCCAAATCGGATGCCGCCACGCTGACCGCCGCCAACTCGACCCCGCTGACCGATGGCGCGGCCGCCGTGTTCCTGTGCTCGGAAGACTACGCCAAGAAGAACAAGCTGCCGGTTCTGGCCTACTTCGTCACCGGCCAGACCGCCGCCGTCGACTTTGTTAAAGGCAATGAAAGTCGCGACAACTTCGTGCGCGGCGCCGAAGGCCTGTTGATGGCACCGGCCCAGGCCGTGCCCAACATGCTGGATCGCATGGGCCTGAGCTTCGACGACATCGACTTCTTCGAAATCCACGAAGCCTTTGCAGCGCAGGTGTTGTGCACGCTCAAAGCCTGGGAAGACCCGCGTTTCTGCAAGGAGTACCTTGGCAAGGACAAACCGCTGGGTGCGGTTCCGCGCGAAAAACTCAACGTCAAAGGCAGCTCACTGGCCGTGGGTCATCCCTTTGGCGCCACCGGCGCACGCATTGTCGCCACGCTGGCCAAGATCCTCGACGAGAACAAGGGTGGCCGCGGTCTGATTTCGATCTGCACCGCTGGTGGCATGGGCGTGACCGCGATCATCGAACGCCCGTAAGCCTCGCCAGCGCGCCTCACGGCGCGTTCACCAGGCTTTGAAGAACCCCGCTCCGGCATCCGCCAGGGCGGGGTTTTTCTTTGTGAAACAAGCCCTTTGCGGCGCTGCAACATTGGTGTCATACGCACCACCTAGGATGCGCACTCCTCCGACCACGCGCAGTGCACCGCCATGGCTGAACCAGAATCCACCAAACGCGCCGAAGCCGTCACCCGGCTGTGGGAACTCAAGCGTTTGTCCGACAAGCACACCGCTCAGGGCATGCCCTTTGTTCATTTCAGCATGCTGCTGAGCGACCAGGTCTATCGCGACGGCATACTGGCCAAGGCGGAACGCTCCAACGATACGGCGCTACGCGACATGGCCAGCGAATTGAAATCGCTGAATTTGCAGGGTCGCCTGCGCGAAGCGGCCCCGACCAATGGCTCGGCACGCGCATCGGCGGCACTGTCGGCCGACGGCTTCTCCATCGGTGCTGGCGGCAGCGGTGGCTCCGGAGCCAAACCCAAAAGCCGCGGCGGCGCCTGGCCCATGATCGGCCTGGCCATGCTGGGCCTTGTGCTGCTTGCTGGCTGGGCGTGGTTCATGACCAGCTCATCCGGACCGCGCACCGTTGCGGTGGATGACAACATCCTGCAGAACACCGTGTGGAAGAGCGGCAACACCTACGTGCTGTCGAAGCTCACCTTTGTCGAGTCCAACGCACGCCTGACCATCGAACCCGGCGTGACCGTTCGCGGCAAGAACGGCTCGGCCCTGATCGTGACCCGCGATGCCAGCGTGCATGCGCGCGGCCGCGCCGATCAGCCGATTGTCTTCACCAGCGCCAAAGCGCTGGGCAAGCGACAGGCTGGCGACTGGGGCGGTCTGGTCCTGCTCGGCAATGCACCGGTCAACCGCGACGCCCATATTGAAGGCATCGAAAGCAGCGACAGCCGTGGCGATTTC
Source organism: Oceanococcus sp. (assembly GCA_030147945.1). GTDB lineage: Bacteria > Pseudomonadota > Gammaproteobacteria > Nevskiales > Oceanococcaceae > Oceanococcus. Next base: position 78,093 of record JASBUL010000011.1, read on the forward strand.
GGCGGCAGCGACACCAGCAGCAGCTGCGGCGTGCTGGACTTCGTGCGCATAGAATTCGCCGGCTTCGAGATTTCCAAGGACAACGAGCTCAACGGCTTGACCCTGGGCGGTTGTGGCGATGGCACCATCGTGCGTAACGTGCAGGTCCACATGGGCCTGGACGACGGTGTGGAGGTCTTCGGTGGCACCGTCGATCTGAAAAACATTGTGGTCACCGGTGCCGACGATGATGCCTTCGACTGGGATATGGGGTGGACCGGCCGGGTTCAGAACCTGATCATCCAGATGCATCCGGACCGCGGCGACAACGGTTTCGAGGGCGACAGCTACAAAGCCGACATGGACGCACAGCCGCGCTCCGAGCCGCAGTTCTATAACGTGACCATGATCTCCGATCCCCAGGGCCAGAAGCGCCATCGCGCCATGACCGTGCGACGCGGCAGCGGCGGGCACTTCCATAACGTGCTGATCGACGGCTTTACCACCGAGCTGATCGACCTGCGCGATGAGCCGGTCGAGCGTCTGGTCAGCGCGGGCAATCTGTCGTTCTCCAGCCTGATCGTGGCCGGTACCAGCGCCGAGCAGGCATTCCCCCAGGAGTCCGCCGAGAGCGACGACGATGCGGGGTTTGACGAGTCGGCCTACCTCGATGCGCAGCGCCTGGAGTTCGTTGCCTCCACCGGTTTAAGCGAACAGGCTCGCGATATCCACGAGCCGCGCTTCAGTCCGGCCCGAATCAACTATTCGGTGAAACCGACGTCGCTGCCGCAGGGCGAGTTCTGGGATGAAAGCGCGGACTACTTCGGCGCGGTTCGCCCGGGCGACCGGCGCGACTGGAGCCGCGGCTGGACGGCTTTTCCGGCCAATTGATCAAGCCCGGCGGTTGTGCGCGACGCACAGCCGCCTGACGCCGCCGCCGAACGCGCCCAAGCAAACCGGGCATCAGCTCGGATGCGCCAAGCAGGGCGGCACTGAGGAACAGAAAACTGCCCTGTGCAGCAATCTGTCCGTCACCGCCGGCAAACAGAAAGAGAAGAAAAAAACCACCACCCAGCCCGCGCAGGTACCGCGCCGAGGTCTGGTTGTCGTCAACTGCCGCATTGCCGTATTGGCTCATCCGATCGCACTCCGGTTCTTCCGTTGACGACCACTATCCGCGCCCCGAGGCTCAATACATGAGCCTGCAAAAAAACCGCCTGGCGGCGGCAATCAGGCACGCCTATTGCTAACAGACCCGGTGTTTTAGCTATCCTTGCGACTTGGGGACATTAGGCGGATTACATGCAATCTCGCGAAAATTGGGGCAGCCGATTTGGCTTTGTCATGGCCGCGGCGGGCTCTGCCGTGGGTCTGGGGAATATCTGGAAGTTTCCGTACGTCACCGGGGAGAACGGTGGTGGCGCCTTTCTGATTCTTTATCTGGCTTTCATACTGATCTTCGGCCTGTCGCTGGTGATCGCCGAGATGGCGATCGGGCGCATGACCCAGAAGAATCCGGTGGGCGCGTTCAGGACCCTGGCCGGCGGAGCCTGGCCATTGATCGGCTATCTCGGTGTGGCCACGGGTTTCATCATCCTGTCGTTCTACATCGTGATCGCAGGCTGGACCGTAGCCTACATGGTGTTCATGCTCAGCGGCCATCTGGCCTCAACCGACAACGCACAGATCGCCGAGGTCTTTACCGGCTACATTGGCAACGGCGCCTGGTCGGTCACCACCGCCATCGTATTCATGCTGACCTGCTGCGCGGTCGTCATCGGCGGCATCGGTCGAGGCATCGAACGCGCCTCGCGCCTGCTCATGCCCGCCCTGTTCGTGATGCTGCTGGTCCTGGTCGCGCGTGCGGTGACGCTGGATGGCGCCAGCGAAGGTTTGGCCTTCTATCTCAAGCCGGATTTTTCCAAAGTCACCGGCGCGACGTTCACGGCGGCCATCGGTCAGGCGTTTTTCTCGCTGTCGCTGGGCATGGGCGCACTGATCACCTACGGCTCCTACCTGTCGCGCAGCGAACGCCTGCCCGGCGCCGCGTTCATGGTGGTGGGGCTGGACACACTGGTCGCGGTGCTCGCAGGCTTCATGATTCTGCCGGCAGTGTTTGCCTACGCGCTGGACCCGGCCGCCGGCCCGGGGCTGACCTTCATCACCCTGCCCGTGGTCTTCGCCCAGATGCCCGCCGGCACCCTGTTCGGCTTCGTGTTCTTCGCCCTGCTGTTCGTCGCCGCGCTGACCTCGGCCGTATCGCTGCTTGAGGTGGTGGTCGCCTATCTGGTCGACGAAAAACAGCTTACGCGGCGCCGGGCTGTCAGCTGGGCGGCGCTGATCTGCCTGGCACTGGGAATTCCATCCGCGCTGTCGCAAGGGGCCGTCGACAGTCTGGTATTCGGCGGCCAGTCATTCCTCGACTGGGCCGCTCAGCTGACCGACATCCTGTTGCCTCTGGGCGGATTGTTCACCGCTCTGTTCGTCGGCTGGGTTCTGGGCCCCCGCCTGATCCGGGAAATCACCAATGACGGTGAGGTCGCCTTCCCGCTGGCCGGCGTGTGGTTGTTCATTTGTCGATTCATTGCACCCCTGGGCATCGCCTGGGTACTGATTGCGGGGCTGATCTGATGCAGACGTTCATGGAAACACTCAACGCCATCAACGGCATCATGCTGTCGGTGCCGGTACTGCTGACGCTGCTGGGCGTGGGCGTGCTGTTCACGTTCTGGAGCGGCTTTTGCCAGTACCGCTCGTTGACCCACGGCGTTGGTCTGATCAGCGGTCGCTGGGACAGTAAGAAAGGGCCAGGTGCGATTTCGCATTTTCAGGCGCTGTCCGCCGCACTCTCAGCCACCGTGGGGCTGGGCAACATCGCCGGCGTGGCCATTGCCGTGGAACTGGGCGGCCCGGGCGCGGTGTTCTGGATGTGGATGGTGGGCTTGGCCGGCATGGCCATCAAAACCACCGAAGTCACCCTGTCCATGCTCTATCGCAACACCGACAACCCGGACAATCCGCACGGTGGCACCATGTGGGTGGCCCGCCACGGTCTGCGCGAAGCCTTTCCCGGCCTGGGCAAGCTCGCCAGCCTGATCGGCGCCCTGTTCTGTCTGCCACTGATTCTGTTCGCCCTGACCGGCGGCAACATGTTCCAGGCCTGGAGCGTGGCCGAGACCACTCGCAGCTACTTCGGTGTGCCGACCTGGATTTCCGGTCTGGTCATGGCGGTGCTGGTCGGCCTGGTGATTCTCGGCGGAATCAAGCGCATCGGTCGCTTCGCCGGCACCCTGGTACCGCTGATGTGCGGGGTTTATGTACTGTGCGGCCTGTTCGTGATCGGCAAGAACGCACAGATGCTGCCCGACATCGTACGTCTGATCTTCTCCAGCGCCTTCAGTCCGGCCGAAGCCTCCGGTGCTTTTGTCGGGGCCGGTGTCGGCAGCGCCTTCATTTTCGGCATGAAACGTGCGCTGTTTTCCTCTGAGGCCGGGCTCGGCAGCGCGCCCATCGCCCACTCCGCGGTCAAAACCAAGGAACCGGTGACCGAAGGTGTGGTCGGCGGGCTGGAGCCGTTTATCGACACCCTGGTGGTGTGCACGCTGACCGCGTTCGTAATCCTCTCCAGCGGCGTCTGGCAACGCGGGCCGGCCGGCGAATGGCCGAGCACGCCGGCCACGGTTCAGGCCGCGAACGGCTGGACCCCGGCGGTGGACACGGCACCACCGGGACCGTGGAGCGATGGCGACACGGTGTTCGTGGTTGCCGAGCTGCCCCAGGCTGACGGCGAGCTGGAGCGACGCCGCCTTTTCGGTCAGGTCGAAGCCAGCAGCGGTGCCTTGCAGATTCGCTGGAAACCGCTCAGCAGCGCGGCCCAGCCAAGCCTGGTCGGTGCCGGTCTGTATGAAAATCTGCCGGCCTCGACGCTCACCGCACGCGCCTTCGACAGCGGTTTCGACGGACTCGGGCGCTGGATGGTCACCATCACCATCTGGCTGTTCGCGATTTCCACCATGATCACCTGGAGCTACTACGGCGAGCAGGGCATGATCTATCTGTCCGGCAACCTCCTGATCGTGCCCTTCCGCATCGTATGGTGCGCCCTGATCGTGATCACCTGCCTGGGCTTTATTCGCACCGCCGCAGAGATCGATACCATATCCACGGTTGCCATCGGCTTCATGCTGGCGATCAACGTGCCGGTGATGGTGGTTCTGGGCAGCAAGGCCATGCACGCCTACAAGGACTACATCCGGCGACTCGACAACGGTGATATCAAAGAGGTCTGAACATGGCAGCAAACCCCGGGGTTCTGGTGGTCAACCTGGGCACCCCCCAGGCACCGACGGCTGCCGCCGTGCGCCGTTACCTGGCGGAATTCCTGAGTGACCGCCGTGTGGTGGAGATTCCTGCCCTGCTGTGGCGTCCGCTGCTTTTCGGTCTGATCCTACCGCTGCGCAGTCGCCGGGTTGCGCACAACTACGCCTCCATCTGGATGGAGGATGGTTCGCCGCTGGCGGTCTACACTCAGCGTATTGCCGACGGCCTGCGCCAGCAGCTGCACTGCCCGGTCGAAGTGGCCTACCGCTACGGCGCCCCGTCTCTGCAGACCGGACTTGACCGCTTGAGCGCGCAAGGCTGCGACGAGATCATCGTGCTGCCGCTGTATCCTCAATTTTCTGCCACCACCAGCGCCACGGTGTTCGATCGCATGGCCGAGATCTACCGCGCGCGGCGCGCCATGCCGGCGCTGCAATGGATCGCCGACTACGCCACCGCACCCGGATATATCAGCGCACTGGCCTCATCGGTGCAGCAGCACTGGGCCGAACATGGCCGCGGCGAACGCTTGTTGATGAGCTTTCACGGCCTGCCGCAGCGCAATGTGGACCTGGGCGACCCGTATCAGGCCCAGTGCGAAGCCACCGCACGCGCGCTGGCGGACGCCCTTGAGCTGGACGACCAGGCCTGGTCACTGAGCTACCAGAGCCGCTTCGGCAAGCAGGTCTGGCTGCAGCCCTACACGGAACCGACCCTGCAACAGTGGGCCACCGATGGTCTGCGTGAGGTCGACGTGATTTGTCCGGGTTTTCCTGCCGACTGCCTTGAAACGCTCGAAGAAATCCGCATAGAGGCGGCACAGACGTTTTGTGCTGCGGGTGGTCACAAGCTGAGCTACATCCGCGCCCTCAACGACACCCCGCAACACATCGAGGCCCTTGCGGCGCTGCTCGCGCCCCGCCTGAATCGCGCCTGAAACGCGCATCCCCACCGGACACCCCATGACTGAATTTCTTCTCGAGTACGGCCTGTTCCTGGCCAAAGCGGTAACCCTGGTTGCCGCGATCGTATTTGTGGTCGGCACCGTGCTGACGCTGGTCCGCCAGATGCGCGAGCAGATGAGCGAGCAGCTCGAGATCAAGAACATCAATCGTCGCTACGAGACGATGACCGAGATTCTCAATCAGGAACTGCTGAGCGAGGACGACGCCAAAGCCCAGCGCAAGCAGAAGAAAAAAGACCAGAAAGCCGAGGCCAAAGCGGCCAAGCAAGGGCGTAAGCCTGCGCCCCACCCGCGACTCTTCGTGCTCGATTTCGACGGCGACCTGCGAGCCAGCGCGGTGGACAACCTGCGCGAGGAAATCAGCGCGATTCTGCAGGTCGCCAAGGCCGAGGACGAGGTGCTGGTGAAGCTTGAATCCGGCGGCGGCCTGGTCCACAGCTATGGCCTGGCCGCGTCACAACTGCGCCGCCTGCGTGACCGGGACGTACGTCTGGTGGTCGCCATCGACCGGGTTGCTGCCAGTGGTGGCTACATGATGGCTGGCGTAGCCGATCACATCATTGCCGCGCCCTTCGCCATCGTCGGCTCCATCGGGGTAATCGCGCAGATTCCCAATTTCAACAAGCTGCTCAAGAAGAACGACATCGACTTCGAAATGATCACGGCTGGCGAATACAAACGCACGCTGACCATGTTCGGTGAAAACGACGACAAGGCTCGGGAAAAATTCCGCGAAGAAATTCAGGACACGCATGAGCTGTTCAAGGAATTCCTGCTTGATACGCGGCCCAAACTGGAGCTCGACAAGGTTGCCACCGGCGAACACTGGTATGGTCGACGGGCACTGAACCTCGGTCTGATCGACGAGATCAAGACCAGCGACGACTACCTGCTGGAAAGCCTCAAGACACGCGATATCTACAGTGTCGAATACAAGACCCGCCAGCCGCTGGCGGAGAAGATTTCCCAGGCGGTGCAAGTGTTCCGCAAGCCGCTCAACGTGCAGCGGCACGATTATCTGAGACTGCAAAGCGAGGCCTGACATGCAACTGAGCAGCAACAGCCTGACCCATAACCAGCCCGTCCCGGGCGAGTTTGCATTCTGTATTGCCGACCCGCACGAGCATGTGCGCATGGCACCCAACCGCAACCCTCATCTGGCCTGGAGCGGCGCCCCCGAGGGCACCCGCTCGTTCGTGATCTGTTGCATCGACAACGACGTGCCGACCAAGCCGGATGATGTCAATCAGGAAGGGCGCAGTGTGCCCGCCGACCTTCCCCGAGCGGAATTTGTGCACTGGCTGATCAGCGACATTCCAGCCAGCATCACCAGCATTGCCGCGGGCAGCTGCTGCGACGGCATCACTGCCAAGGGCAAGCAGGATCCGCCTGGCCCGGCGGGCAGTGTGCAAGGGGTCAATGACTACACCGGCTGGTTTGCCGGTGATCCCGATATGGGCGGCACTTACCTCGGCTATGACGGCCCGTGCCCGCCATGGAACGACAGCCTGGTGCACCATTACCACTTCACCGTGTACGCGATAGACACCCCCAGCCTGGGGCTGAGCAAAGGCTTTGACCTGAGCGCGCTGCGCAGTGCGCTGGACGGCCACGTTCTGGCCCAGGCCGAGCTGGTGGCCACCTACAGTCTGAACCCCGAAGTACCCGCCTGAGCGGCCGGCGGGGAACCGTCGGCGCAGATATCAGTCACAGCAGCGTTCCCCACAACACAAACACACCCATGCGCAAAACCCTACTGCTTGCCCTGAGTCTGATCATCATGCCGGCCGCCCATGCGGCCCTGCCCCAGGCGGTGGCCGATGAGCCGCTGCCCAGCCTGGCGCCGATGCTCAAACAGGTGACCCCGGCGGTGGTCAACGTACTGGTCAAGGGCAAGGGCAAGGGCCAGGTCCAGCATCCGTTTTTCAACGACCCCAACTTCCGTCAGTTCTTTGGCGACCGGGTCCCCGAACGCGAAGTCCGCGGCCTGGGTTCCGGGGTCATCGTTGACGCCAAGCAGGGGCTGGTCCTGACCAACCATCATGTGATTGCTCAGGCCGATGAGATCAAGATCCGTCTGGCCGACGACCGTGAGCTGGATGCCGAGCTGGTCGGCTCCGACCCGGACAGTGACGTCGCTGTTCTGCGCATTCCCGCCAAGAACCTCACCGCCGTGGAAATCGGCAACTCCGACAAGCTGGAAGTGGGCGATTTCGTGGTCGCCATCGGCAACCCCTTCGGCCTGCGCCAGACCGTGACCTCGGGCATCGTCAGCGCCAAGGGCCGTTCGGGCCTGGGCAACCGCTACGAGAACTTCATCCAGACCGATGCATCGATCAACCGTGGCAACTCCGGGGGTGCTCTGGTTGACCTGCGCGGACGCCTGGTTGGCATCAACACGGCAATCATCTCGACCAGCGGCGGCAGTGTCGGCATCGGCTTTGCCATTCCGATCAAGCTGGCCATGTCAGTCATGGACCAGATCGTTGAACACGGCAGCGTCAAGCGCGGCATGCTCGGCGTCATCGGCCAGGACCTGACCCCGGAACTGGCCAAGGCCTTTGGCCTGGATGCGGCACGCGGCGCCGTGGTGGCGCGCGTGCTGGAAGATTCCGCCGCGGCTGAAGCCGGCCTCAAATCCGGCGACATCATCACCAAGGTCGACGACCAGGAGATTCGCAATTTCGATGCCTTGCGCAACGCCATCGGCCTCTACCGCGAGGGTGACAAGGTCAAGATCGACTACCTGCGCGATGGCGAACGCATGAGCGTGAAGCTGGCCCTGGGCAAGAGCACCATGGTTGGCAGCGGCAGTGTTGACCATCCACGTCTGCGCGGCGCGACCCTGAGCGATCTGCCGGAGGATCACCCGCTGGCCGAGCAACTTGAGGGCGGCGTGCTGGTGGAAGAGGTCGAACGTGCCAGTCCGGCAGCTGAGGCCGGGCTGCGTCCGGGTGATGTCATCACTTCGGTCAACCGCAAACCGGTCGAGTCGCTCGCAGCGCTGAATGAGTTGCTGGAAAACAGCGCCGAAGATGCACAGCTGCTGCTGCACCTGAATCGCGGCCAGGGCGCGCTGTTCCTGCTGTTGCGTTAAGACCCGGCGTGCCGGCCGCAGCCCTGCGGCCGGCACCTGTCATGCGCCTGTCACGGGCACGCCAATGGCGTTTGATATAGTGCCAGCACATCCCCAGACGGGATTGCGTCATGCATCTTGCTGAACGTTATCCAGCCATCCGCGCGTACAGCCAGGCGTTGATCGCACCGCTGAGCGCCGAGGACTGCGCCATCCAGAGCATGGACGACGCCAGCCCGGCCAAATGGCATCTGGCTCACACCACATGGTTTTTTGAAACCGTGGTCCTTAAACCTTTGATCGATGGCTATCGGGTCTTCAATCCGGCTTACGCCTACCTGTTCAACTCGTATTACAACTCGCTGGGTCCGCGCCATGCGCGACCCCAGCGTGGTCTGCTCAGCCGACCACACCTGGATGAGGTCCTGAGCTACCGCGCGCATGTTGATGCGGCCATGGACCAGTATCTGGCCAACGCCGATGAGGAATTCCTGCGCCTGACCGAAATCGGCTTGAATCATGAGCAGCAGCATCAGGAGCTTCTGCTGACCGACATCCAGCACGCGTTTTATTGCAATCCGCTGCACCCGGTGTATGCCGCCGACGCCGCCCAGCTTGCGGCAAACGCCCGGGCACCCGCGTGGCTACCGCTGGAAAGCGGCCTGCACAGCGTCGGCCACACTGCCAGCAGTTTCTGCTACGACAACGAAACCCCGGCTCACCAGGTCTGGCTGCACGGCAGTGAAATCGCCTCCACGCTGGTCAGCAACAGCGATTTCCAGGCCTTTATCGAGGACGGCGGCTATCGCGACGCGACCTGCTGGCTGGCCGATGGCTGGGACTGGATTCGCGCCGAAGGCCTGCAGCAACCCCTCTACTGGCACGACGATGCAGCCACCGCTTTCAGCCTGCGCGGTGATCAGCCACGCGATCCGCACGCGCCGGCGGCCCACCTCAGCTTTTACGAGGCTGATGCCTATGCCCGCTGGGCAGGGGCACGCCTGCCCAGCGAGCGTGAATGGGAAGTGGCCGCCACGCTGTTTCCGCAGCACGACTGGTTCGGGCAGGTCTGGCAGTGGACCAGCAGCCCCTATCAGCCCTACCCCGGTTACCGCCCGCCGCAGGGACCGCTGGGCGAGTACAACGCCAAATTCATGTGCAACCAGATGGTGCTGCGCGGAAGTTCCGCCTACACCCCGGATGGCCACAGCCGCACAACCTACCGCAACTTCTTTCATCCGCACTGCCGCTGGCAACTCAGCGGTCTGCGACTGGCCCGGGATTTATGACCTCCGCCAAGCACCAGCCCCTGCCGACGAGCCCGATGCAAAGTGAGCTGATCGCCGGCTTGTCTCGGGACCGCAAGCACCTGCCCTCGAAATATTTCTACGATGCCCGCGGCGCCGCCCTGTTCGAACGCATCTGCGAGTTGCCAGAGTACTACCCCACGCGCACCGAAATCGCGATCTTGCGCGCGCATCTGCCGACGCTCTCGGCACAGTTGGGGCCACAGCGCTGGCTGGTTGAACCCGGCAGCGGCAGCGGTCTCAAGACCCGTTTGCTGCTGGAGGCCCTGGATCAGCCCGCCGGCTACGTCCCTATCGATATCAGCGCCGCGCAGTTGCACAGCTACGCCCAGGAGCTCCGCGCAGATTTCCCGCAGCTCAACGTGCGACCGCTGAGCGCCGACTTCACCGCCGATCTGCGCCTTCCCCCCGGAGTCGAACGTCCGGTGATCTGGTTTCCCGGCTCAACCCTGGGCAACTTCAGCCGCCCCGACGCGCAGGCCTTTCTGCGCCGACTCAGCCGCTGGGGCGGCGGTGCTGGCGAGCTCCTGCTGGGGGTCGATCTGATCAAACCGGTGGAGGTGCTGGAAGCGGCCTACAATGACCCGGCCGGTGTGACCGCCAGCTTCAATCTCAACCTGTTGCGTCACCTCAACCGCGAAGCCGGGTGTGATTTCGATCTCAGCCAGTTCCGCCATCAGGCGCTGTGGAATCCCGAAATCGGGGCGATACAGATGTTTCTGATCAGTCAGCGTGAACAACAGGTTCAGGTGGCCGGGCAAAGCGTGCGGCTGGCCCGCGACGAAGCCATCTGCACCGAGTACTCACACAAATACACAACGGACCAGGTCGCCCAGATGGGCCAGGCTGCAGGCTGGTCGTTGCGTGCTGTGTATACCGACCCCAAGCGCTGGTTCGGCGTGTTTCACCTGGAATGCGTGTAGGCGCCAGCGGGCCTGTTAAACTGCGGGTTTTCGTGCACGGTAAGCCACGATGACCGAACAACAATGGCTCAAACTGGAGCGCCGCATCGACGCGCTGCTCGACTCGCATGCCGCGCTACGCGAAAGCAATCGCAAACTGCGCATCGAGCGTCAGGAATTGTATGAACGCAACGCCGAATTGCGCCAACGGCTGGAGAACGTCATTGAGCGTATCAAGCGTCTGGAACTGGAGAGTGATGCATGAAACCCCATGACTCGGTGCCATTGACGGTCAAGATCATGGGCCGCGAATACCAAGTGGCCTGCCCCAAGGAAGAACGCGACCTGCTGCTCGCATCGGCACGTTATCTGGACGACCGCATGCAGGCCATCCGCAAACGTTCAGCCGGCCTGGGGATTGAGCGCATCGCGGTCATGGCCGCCCTCAACATGGCCCGCGAGATGCACCAGACGGGCGCTTCGACCAAACCCGACCCCGGCCAGAGCGTGGATTTTGCGCTGGATGGCAACCTTGATGACGGCGATGACGACCGCGCACACCAGATGCAGCTGCGTATCGACTCAGAACTTGAAGCCGACTGATTCATCCCCACGTATAATCCCTGCCCCGGTTCTACTGCGGTGCTCGATAGCGTGTCGGGAACCCCTTGAGCCAATTTTGTCACCCCGGGAGCGGGGCTTGCGCTTGTGTGCAAGTCCGCCACGTAGCGGAAAGCCTGATGGCGTGGAGTGTCGCACCCACTTGAGACGTCGTCTCAAGGTCAATGACATGCGTCGGCACAGGCGGTGAACCGGGCCCTCTTTTCTTCTCAGTCGTGTCTGTGAATCGTCAAACACTGCGCCGCGAATTGCGCGCCAGACGTCGCGCACTGAGTCCCCGGGAGCAGACCCGCGCGGCGCGCGCGCTGGCCCGGCGCTTGCGCAGTCTGCGCCGCGTACGTCTGGCCCGGCGCCTGGGCGCATACACTGCGGTTGGCAGCGAACTCTCGCTGCAGGCCTTTCTCCAGCACTGTCCGATCGAGCGCGTCGCGCTGCCCCAGGTGATCGGAACCTGCTTGCGTTTCCTGCCCGCGGATGCGCCGCAACGACGTCATCGACTGGGCTTTGCCGAACCTTACGGGCGGCGCGCCTGGGCAATCTGGTCACTGAGCGTGATCCTGATCCCGCTGCTTGGCTTCGATCGCAAGGGCAATCGGCTGGGCCAGGGTGGCGGCCATTACGACCGTGCGCTGGCACGCTTGCGCCCCCGCCGTCCCTGGCTGCTCGGTATCGCCCACGACGTTCAGGAAGTCAGCGCGATTCCGACCGATGTCTGGGACATCCCGCTGGATGGCATCATCACCCCCACTCGCACCCTACTGATCAACAAGGACTAGCCCGCCATGGCCTACTGGCTTATGAAATCGGAACCCGACGAATTCAGTTTCTCCGATCTGGAGCAACGCCCGGAACAGACCGAGCCCTGGGATGGTGTGCGCAACTATCAGGCACGCAATTTCATGCGTGACGCCATGCAGGATGGCGATGAGGTGTTTTTCTATCACTCCAACTGCGCTGAACCCGGCATCGTCGGAATTGCCCGGGTACACGGCGAAGCCCGTCCCGATCACACCGCGTTTGACCCTGACGACAAGCACTTCGACCCCAAAAGCGACCCGGACAATCCACGCTGGTATCTGCGCGACATCCAGTACCTGCGTCCGCTCAAACGCACGATCAGCCTGCGCGAGCTCAAGCAGCATGCCGAGGCTCTGGATGATTTCGCTCTGGTTCGACGTGGCAATCGCTTGTCAGTGATGCCGGTGGCGCCTGAGCACTGGGACTACATCCTCGGTCTGGAATAGCTCATGCCCGCGCCTGGCTCGCTGGAAACACTGCTTGCGCAGGTCCGGGCGTGCCAGCTGTGCGCAGCTGAGCTGGCACATGCGCCCCGCCCAGTGCTCCAGGCTGCAGAAGGCGCTCGACTGCTGATTGCCGGGCAGGCGCCCGGACGCCGCGTGCACGCCAGCGGCGTCGCTTTCGACGACCCCAGTGGCCAACGCCTGCGCAGCTGGCTGGGCGTTGATGAGGCCACCTTCTACGACCCGCAACGGGTGGCGATCCTGCCGATGGGTTTCTGCTATCCCGGACACGGCCCTCGCGGCGACCTGCCGCCGCGGGCAGAGTGCGCACCAGCCTGGCGTCGCGCCCTGCTTGATGCACTGCCGAACATCCAGCTGAGCGTGATTCTGGGACAGTACGCGATGGATTATCACCTGGACGGCGGTGAAGGCTCACTGACGGCCAGCGTGCGCAACTGGCGGGCCTACTGGCCCAGGCAGTTGGTTCTGCCTCACCCCAGTCCGCGCAACAACATCTGGCTACGCCGCAACCCGTGGTTCGAGCGGGATGTGATCCCGCTCTTGCAGCGCCGGGTTGCGACGCTCATGCGCTGATCAGTCGGTGTAGCGCTGCGGTTCCGGATCAACCCAGCGGTTACCTGGCACCGGTGCGTCCGCCCACTCGAACGGCAGCAAGCCATTGACCAGCTCACCCACCGGATTCAGCAAGGCATCCAGAATGTCGCCGACCGTGACGATCAGGTTCTGCGGTGCGGCCGCAACCGGATCCTGTGCATAGGTTTCGGCCTGCGCCGTATCCCAGGTGTATGACCGGCTCCAGATGTAGGCACGTGACCAGATGTAGGCACGGCTCCAGATGTAGGCGCGTGACCAGATGTAAGCGCGGCTCCAGATGTAGGCGCGCGACCAGATGTAGGCACGACTCCAGATGTAGGCATCACCGTTGAGTTCAGTGGCTTCGCCATTCTCGTCACGGATCACGAAGTTGCCGTCTTCATCCTCCTGAACCGGCCCGGCATAGTGCTCCTCGCCCGACAGATCCTTGGCCACATCCAGCCCCTGATTGGCGCAACCGGCGGCATCACTGGCCACCGCGTCGCCCGCATGAATCAGACCCGCGCCCTGCTGGAACACCGAATACATGGCACCTTCGCCATTCATCGCCGCATAGGTGGAACTGGCCAGTCGACATTTGACATCGTCCGGCGACAACTCCGGCTCGGCCTGCAGCATCAGCGCAACCACACCGCTGACCACCGCAGCCGACTGCGAGGTGCCTGACATGCGGAAGTGACGGTTGTCTTCCAGCAGGTAATTTTCATGCCCTTCCACAATCCGGGCCTGCGACGGCATGATGCCCATCAGATGCCCGCCAGGAGCGAGGAAATCCGGCTTGACGAAGCCTTCGTAGGTTGGTCCAACCGAGGAAAACACCGACAAGAAGTTGTCGCTGTCATCACCTGGTGTGTAATTGTCGTCTGCCGAGCCGACCGTGATCACGTAGGGCACATTGCCGGGCACGCCGACGGTCATCGGCTCGGGACCATCATTCCCCGCCGAGGCGACCACCACGATACCGGCCTGCCAGGCCGCCATGACGGCCTGGTTGAGCGGATCTTCCCAGTAGAACGACTGCGGCGGCGCGCTGAACGACATGTTCAGCACCCGGATGTTGTACGCCTCACGGTGATTCACCACCCACTCGATGCCTTCGATCACATCGAGATAGGTCGAGGACCCGTTCTCGTCAAAAGCTTTGACGTCAACCAGATCGACATCAGGCGCCACGCCCTGGTAGCGCCCACTGGGCGTGATGAAGCTGCTCGCCGCCACGCTGGAAATATGGGTTCCGTGACCGCTGGGGTCGCCGGTGGCCTCGTCGATCACATTGACCCGGGCCAGAATGCGCGGGGTGCGCAAGTTCACGCCCAGTTCCAGCCCGTGATGAGGCCAGATGCCGGTGTCGAGCATGGCGATTGTCACGCCCTGACCGGTAATGCCCTGTTCATGCAGCTGATCGGCCCCAAGCCATGAGGTGAAGTCGGTTTCCTTGGGTTGCCACAGGATCAAGCCTTCCTGCTCGTCCAGCTCCACGTTCTGCACCACGCCACCGACCAGACCGCCAAGCAGGCCGGACACCTTGACCGGATGGTTGGCGAGCACGCGCAATGCCGGAGGATCGGTACGCAGGCGCAGGGCCTGTGCTTCGGTCAGCACCGCGCCGACCGCATTGATGATGCCCAGCTCGGACTGGACCTCACCGCCGACCTCTTCGACCCAGCGTCGCGCCTCGCTCAGGCTGTCTGCCTGTACGATGTAGCGTGCCCCTGCTGGATAAGGGGTCTGGGCCTGAGCGGCAGTGACGCTGAACATCAGCACGACCGTTGCAGTGACGGTAAATTGGCGGAGAGTCGAAATCATGTTAGCCCCCGGTGGGATCGTGATAACAACCCTGCAAGGTCTGTTCCGCGCGGCCTGTGAAAGCGGCCAGACGGGGCGATGCGGGCGTGGCGTAGACTTTGCAGATCACCGCGCGAACGAAACGTGAAACTCAGCATGCTCCAGCGCCGCCTTAACATTCGCCCGTTTTTACCCGCGCTGCCCGCCGCGGGCATGCTGATGTTGCTGTGCGCGCTGTTGGCCACCCCGGCACACGCGATTCCGGTGATGGTGTTCCAGTCCTTGACGCAAAGCGATGGGCTGTCGCAAAACACCGTCAACGACATTTACCAGGACAGCTTCGGATTTATCTGGCTGGCCACCGAAAGCGGCCTGAACCGCTACGATGGCACCGCCTTTGTCCGCTACCAGCGCGATCATCGCGATGCCCGCAGCCTGCCGGCCGATTTCATCTGGGACATCGCCGAGGACCGCGCAGGTGATATCTGGCTGGCCACACGCGGCAGCGGCCTGGTTCGTTTCAAGCGCAACACGCAGACCTTCACCAGTGCCCTGGACATCGGCGATCCTCGCTTTGCCGACAGCCGCAACGGCCGCAGCCTGCTGATCGACACCCGTGGTGATATCTGGCTGGGCACCCGCGATTCCGGGGTTTTGCAGTTTTCCCCCGAGGGCGCGCTGAAGCACTGGTATCGCGGCAACGACAACAAACCCGGCGGGGTCTACGGCCTGCTCGAACACCCTGACGGACGGCTGCTGATGGCCACGGATCAGGGTCTGTGGCAGCTCGACCCGGGGAGCGGCGGCATGCGCCCGCTGGGCGGCCAGACCCAGCCTGCTTCCTCCCTGATCCTGGACGCCGCGGGGCGCATCTGGATCGGCTACTTCGAACATGGTCTGGAAAACATCAGCAGCGACGGCGCCCAGCGGCAAAGCTTTCGCTATGACCCGCAACGCAGTCACAGCCTCAGCGATGACCGGGTGCGCGACATCGTTCAGGACAGCCGCGGGCAGCTCTGGGTGGCCACCCAGAACGGCCTCAATCTGAAAACCGCAGCGGGCCCAGAATTTCTTCGCTTCCAGCACGAGCCTGCCGACCCGTTCAGCCTGACCGATGACCGCCTGATGTCGCTGGCCGAGGATCGCAATGGATTGCTCTGGATCGGCACCCGGGTCGGCGGCGTCAACCGCTGGAACCCGCGCAGCTGGCTGCTTGGCGGCCACGAACCTGCGGCCCTTGGCGGCGCGGTGATACTCGCATTCGCCGACGGCGCGGAGCAGCAGACCTGGATTGGCAGCTTTGGCGCCCCCTTGCTGCGGGTCAACACAGATGGCGAAGTGACCGCGACGTTCACGCCCGCGGATGGCTATCCTGAGCGTGGACAGTCGCCGGTCACGGCCTTGTTGCGCGACCGCCAGAATCAGCTGTGGATCGGCACCTTCGACAACGGGCTGCAACGCTATCGGGCGCAGGATGGCAGCCTCACCAGCTGG
Source organism: Oceanococcus sp. (assembly GCA_030147945.1). Classification (GTDB taxonomy): domain Bacteria; phylum Pseudomonadota; class Gammaproteobacteria; order Nevskiales; family Oceanococcaceae; genus Oceanococcus. The sequence continues at coordinate 94,397 of JASBUL010000011.1, forward strand.
CGTCACGACGCCGCCAAGCGCGACAGCCTGGGCGCCGACGGCATCATGAGCCTGTACCAGGACCGGCGCGGGCACATCTGGATTGGCACGTTCGGCGCGGGTATCTCGCGCATCGAAGCCAACAGCGACCGGGTCGAACGCTTACCCGGCGACCCCAGCTCGCCGCTGCACAAAACGCGCCCCACCGCTATCGTGGAAGATGGCTTCGGCCATATCTGGGTCGGCACCGACGGCGATGGTCTGTTCCGGCTCACTGCCGATGGCCGCATCGAGCAGAATTTCCGGCATCGCCCCGGCGAGGCCGGCAACCTTGGCGCGGATACCATCTATGGCCTGCACCTGGATGGCCAGGGCCGCTTGTGGATCGGCACAGCCGACGCCGGTCTGGCCCACCTTGAGGCCGACCAGCTGCGCAGTGACCGACCGCTGTTCGACCACCTGACCGCAGCCCAGGGCTTGCCCAGCAATGTCATCAACGGCTTGCGCAGTGATGATGCCGGTCGCCTGTGGATCAGTACCAACCGCGGCCTGGTGCGCTATGACCCGGCGCGCGATCAACTGCGCGAGTTCCATCAAGCCCAAGGTCTGCAAAGCGAAGAGCTCAACTTTGGCGCGGTCCACCGCAGCGCGGACGGGCGCTTGCTGTTCGGCGGCCACGGTGGCTACAACAGTTTTGACCCGAACACGATCACACCGCCCCACCAGCCGCCCACGCTGGTCATCACCGCCCTGGAGAGCGTCAACCGTCCGATTCCGACCGAGCAGGCCTACGCCGCAGTCAACGCCATCACCTTGAGCCACCGCGACCCGGTCTTGAGCATTGAATACGCCGCGCTGGATTACACCGCGCCGGAATTGAACCGCTACAGCGTCATGCTGGAAGGGTTTGACAGCGACTGGTCGCCACCGCGATCACGCACGCGCAGTACCTACACCAATCTCGACCCCGGTCACTACGTGTTTCGCATCAAAGCCGCCAACAGCGATGGTGTGTGGACCCCACAAGCGCGGGAACTGGCCATCACCGTGAAGCCGGCACCGTGGGCGACCATGGGTGCCAAGCTTGCCTATCTGGGGCTGAGCGGCGTACTGCTGTGGCTGTTCATGCGCTGGCGTTTGCGCAGCCTGCAGCGCGATGCGCAAATCAACCAGCTCGCCTACTACGACCGCACAACCGGCCTGCCCAATCGCGACCTCGCCGAGCTGCGCGGCGCCAACATGATCGCCAACGATCAGGGCTTGCACCGCTCCGCCGCATTCATCGTGGTGCGCCTGGGGCCGTTCAAGCACCTGCAGGACAGCCTGGGCTTTCGCTCCACCGACGACATCATGCGCACCATCAGTCGACGCCTGTCTCAGGTGCTTTTTGGCGAGGCCGACGGCAGCAGTTCACGCGAACTGGCCCGGCTGGGCGAGGAGTCGTTCATCGCCATCATGCAGATGGAAGCCGCCGACATGCAGGCCATGCGTTGGGCCCGCGCCCTCAGCCAAGCCGCCACCATCCCGGTGGAATTTGGCGCGCACAAGGTCAGCGTGCCGGTGCGTGTGGGCATCGCCTGCTATCCCAAACACGCCAGCGATGTCTTCACCCTGATCAAATTTGCCGACACCGCCGCGCATGATGCAGCCCGGGATGGCCAATCCGGCATCGCCTTCTATGATCACGGCATGACCCAGCGCGCGCTGGATCGTCTGACCCTGGAAAGCGACCTGCGCGAAGCCATCCGCACCGATGCGCTTGAACTCCACGTCCAAGGCAAGTTCGACGGACAGCAGCGTATCGTCGGGACCGAAGCGCTGGCCCGCTGGAACCACCCGCAGCGGGGCGCCATATCGCCGTCGATGTTCGTACCACTGGCCGAGGAATCCGATCTCATCCTCGATCTCGACCAGTGGGTGGTCGGTCAGGCCTGCGCCACGTTGGCGCGCTGGAAGCAGCATGGCTACAACATCACCATTGCGGTCAATGTGTCGGCTGAAACCTTTATCAGCGGGCGTATCTTCACGGCACTCAAACGCAACCGTCAGCGTTACGATTTCGACCCAGCAAAGCTGGAAATCGAAATCACCGAATCCGTCCTGGCCAGCGACATGAAGCTGATCACCGAGTCGCTCAACCGCATCAAGGCGCTCGGCCACCTGCTCTCGCTGGATGATTTCGGCACCGGCTACTCGTCGCTGACCTACCTGCAACGCTTTCCGATCGACAAGCTGAAAATCGACCAGGCCTTTGTCCGAGACCTGGAAGACCGCAGCGATCAGCAGGCCCTGTGCACGGCCATCGTCGCACTGGCCCGCAGCCTCAATATGACCACCGTGGCGGAAGGGGTGGAAAATCCCTTCCAGCTGGATTTCCTGCTCTCACTCGGCTGCGATCAGATGCAGGGCTTCATGCTGCACAAACCGCAGGCGGTGGACGCGTTCGAACAGGCCTGGCTGACCCGCGCTCAGGTGCCCAGAAACAGCTCGTAAGCCGGGTTTCCGGTTTCCTCGAAATAGGCGTAGGAGAGGCTGTCGAGCGTATCGCGGCAAGCCTGATGTTCATCCGTCGGCACCTGGATGCCGACCAGCACGCGCCCATAGGCCGCGCCATGATTGCGGTAATGGAACAGCGAAATGTTCCAGCGTGTGCCGATACGCTGCAGAAAACCCAGCAAGGCGCCGGGGCGTTCGGGAAACTCGAAGCGGAACAGCAGCTCGTTTTTCAGCCCGGGCACCCGTCCGCCCACCATGTAACGCACATGGACCTTGGCCATTTCGCTCTCGCTGAGATCAGTGACCTCAAACCCGGCACCGGCGAAGTCAGCAACCAGTGCGGCCCGCTCGCTGGCTTTGCCGAGCTTCACCCCGACAAACACATGGGCATCGCTGCTGTCGGCGTAACGGTAGTTGAACTCGGTCACGGCGCGCCGGCCCAGCCGCTCGCAGAACGCCAGGAAACTGCCCGGGCGTTCCGGAATGGTAACGGCGAACAAGGCTTCGCGATGCTCGCCCAGCTCAGCCCGTTCGGCGATATGGCGCAAGCGGTCGAAGTTGACGTTGGCGCCGCTTTCGATCGCCACCAGCACAGCGTTATCACCTGCGGCCTGACTTTCGGCGTATTTTTTCAGCCCAGCCACAGCCAGCGCCCCGGCCGGCTCGGGCAAGGAACGGTTGTCCTCGAAGATATCGCGCACCGCCGCACAGATTTCATCCACGCTGCAGGTGACCACATCGTCGACCAGCTCGCGGCACACATCGAAGGTGTGCTGGCCGATCTGACGTACGGCCACGCCATCGGCGAACAGGCCAACCTGGGCCAATACGCCGCGCTCGCCGCTGTCCATGGCCAGTTTGAGACAGGCCGCATCGTCCGGCTCGACACCGATGATGCGAATCGACGGGTCGGCGGCCTTGACCGCCAGGGCTACACCGGCGATCAAACCGCCACCGCCAACCGGCACGAAGATCACATCCGGCTTTTCGCTGTACTGGCTGAGAATCTCCAGCCCCACCGTGGCCTGCCCGGCAATCACATCCGGATCATCATAGGGATGCACATAGGTCAGGTTGTGCTCACGCGCCAGCGCCTGGGCATGCTCGCTGGCCACATCGAAGATGTCTCCGTGCAGCACCACCTCACCGCCGTGGGCGCGTACCGCGTCGACCTTGATGCTCGGGGTGGTGCTGGGCATGACGATGACCGCACGCAGCCCCATACGGGTTGCGGCCAGAGCCAGACCCTGGGCGTGATTGCCGGCCGAGGCGGCGATCACACCGCGCTGGCGTTCCTCTTCACTGAGGCAGCGCAGTTTGTTGTAGGCGCCACGCAGCTTGAACGAGAATACCGGTTGCAGATCCTCACGCTTGAGCCACACACGGTGGCCGAGTCGCTCGCTCAGTTTTCGGGCAAACTCCAGCGGGGTCTGAATCGCAACCTCATAGACGTCGGCACGGGCAAGACGTGAGGCATATTGCTCAAGGATTGGGAGAGACATCAAACCGCTGAATCGGGGACAATGGGCGGGCAGAATACCCAATGGCGCACGCGCGGTAAAAGCGCAACGCCCCGGCTCATCAAGGATTTCGGATATGCACAGCAAAACCATCGGCTTCATCGGCGGGGGCAATATGGCCACCAGCCTGATCGGCGGACTGGTCGCGACCAGCCACGACCCGGACCGCATCCTGGTCACCGAACCGGATGAGCAGCGCCGCGATCTGCTGGTCTCCGATCATGGTGTGGTTGCCCTGCAGGACAATGCCGTGCTGGCCGCTCAGGCCGATGTCATCGTGCTCGCGGTCAAACCCAACATCATGGCCAGCGTGCTGGAGCAAATCCGTCAGCCTGTGCAGGTGCGCAAACCGCTGATCATCAGCATTGCTGCGGGTATTCCGCTGCAACGCTACCGTGATCTGCTTGGCCCGGGCATGCCGATCGTGCGCTCCATGCCCAACACACCGGCGCTGGTGCGCGCCGGCATGACTGGAGCCATCATGGATGCCGAACAGCCCGGCGAAGTGCGCAAACTGGCCACCGCCGTGCTCGCCGCAGCCGGTGAAGTGCGCTGGTTCGAAACCGATCACGATCTGGATTGTCTGACTGCGGTATCAGGCAGTGGGCCGGCCTACTTCTTCCATCTGATGGAATGCATGCAGGCCGGCGCCGAGCGGCTGGGCCTGAGCCCCGAGGTGGCACGCGATCTGGTCTTGCATACCGCCTACGGTGCCGCCAAGCTGGCCCTGCATGACAGCGCCAGTCCGGCCGAATTGCGCCAACGCGTGACCTCACCCGGCGGCACCACGGCGAAAGCGCTGGACGCGTTTGCGGCGGGTGATTTCCCCCGCGTCGTGGACAACGCCATGCAGGCGGTGGTCCAGCGCGCAGCCGAGATGTCGCGTGAAAATTGATCACGCGCCCCCATACATCCACCGTTAGCATCACGAACGCGACACCCGCATGACTTCCAATATCGACAGCGCCGGGCTGTTTCTGGTCAATACCCTGTTCAGCCTGTACGCCTACACGCTGATCCTGCGCATCCTGCTGCAATGGGTGCGTGCGGACTTCTACAACCCGATGGCCCAGTTCGTGTGGAAAGTCACCAATCCACCGACCCAGCTTCTGCGTCAGGTAGTACCGCGCTATCGCCAGCTGGATATCCCGGCACTGGCGGTGCTGCTGGCGGTGGTGTTCCTCAACATCCTGGTCGACCTGCTCATCATTGGGCGCGGTGCCGGTGTGGTCACGATCCTGTGGATCAGCCTGCTCAAGGTGCTGACCCTGACCATCAACCTGATGACCATCACCATCCTGGTGCAGGCGGTGATGAGCTGGTTCGGCGCATCCATGCACAGCCCGGCGTCCAGTCTGCTGTTTTCCGTCAATGAGCCCATGCTGCGACCGGTGCGCCGCGTGCTGCCGCCGATCGGAGGCCTGGATCTTTCACCGCTGGTGGTGATCCTGGTGCTGCAGGTGCTGATCCGTCTGATTCCTCTGCCGTACATCTTTCGATGAGTGAATCATCTTCGCCACCATGGTCGAGCGATTCGGTCGGCCTGGTCAGCCCGCGCACCCTGCACTTCGATCAGCCGCTGGAGCTGGATTGCGGCCGCAGTCTGGATGCCTTCGACCTGATCATCGAAACCTACGGCGAACTCAACGCTGCGCGCAGCAACGCGGTGCTGATCTGCCATGCCTTGTCCGGCGACCATCACGCGGCCGGCTACCACAGCGCCACGGACCGCAAACCCGGCTGGTGGGAATCCTGCGTCGGGCCGGGTAAGCCGATCGACACCAACCGCTTTTTCGTGGTGTGTCTGAACAATCTGGGCGGCTGTTGCGGTTCGACCGGCCCCAACCAGTTGCGTGCCGACAACGGCAAACCATGGGGGCCAGACTTCCCCATCGTCACGGTGCGCGATTGGGTGCGTTCCCAGCAGCGCCTGATGCAGGCCCTCGAGCTGCCACGCTGGGCTGCGGTGATCGGCGGCAGTCTGGGTGGCATGCAGGCCCTGCAGTGGAGCGTGGATTTTCCCGATCTGACCCGCCACGTGGTGGCTATTGCCGCGGCGCCGCGCCTGTCAACGCAGAATATCGCCTTCAACGAGGTGGCCCGCCAGGCCATCCTCACCGACCCCGACTTCCATGACGGCCGCTATGCCGAGCACGCCACCGTGCCCAGCCGCGGACTGATGCTGGCACGCATGCTCGGCCACATCACCTATCTGTCGGATAACGCCATGGCCGACAAGTTCGGGCGTGATCTGATCAGTGGCAACCCGCAGTTTTCCTTCGAGGCCGAGTTCCAGGTCGAGAGCTATCTGCGCTATCAGGGTCGCAGCTTTATCGACCGCTTCGACGCCAACACCTATCTGCTGATGACCAAGGCGCTGGATTACTTCGATCCGGCGCGCGAGTTCGGTGGCGATCTAGCCAGCGCCTTTGAACGCACCGAGGCCGGCTTCCTGCTGGTCGCTTTCACCCGCGACTGGCGCTTCTCGCCGGAGCGTTCGCGCGAGCTGATGCGCGCCCTGCTGCAGGCTGGCAAATCGGTCAGCTACGCCTGCATCGACTCGCCGCTGGGCCACGATGATTTTCTGGTTCCGGTGCCGGACTATCTCAAGGTGTTCGGCCAGTACATGCACAAGGTGGCCGAGGAGGCAGGCGCATGAAGCCGGAATTCTCGATTATCAGCGAGTGGATCGAACCGGGCAGCCGGGTGCTGGATCTGGGCTGCGGCGACGGCACCTTGCTGTCGATGCTGCAGCGCGAACGCCAGGTGACCGGCTATGGCCTGGATCTGGACGTGGGCAACATCGCGGCCTGCATCGCCAAAGGTGTGGATGCCATCCACACCGATGTCGACAATGGGCTGAGCGAATTCAACGACCAGCGCTTCGATTACGTGGTCATGACCCAGGCCCTGCAGGTGATGCAGCAGCCTGATCAGGTGCTGCTCGACATGCTGCGGGTGGGACGCCGCGGGGTGGTCACCTTCCCCAACTTTGCCCACTGGTCACTGCGCCTGCAGCTGCTGATGTCCGGGCGAATGCCGCGCACCCGCGCCCTGCCCGCCACCTGGTACAACACCCAGAACATCCACCTGTGCACGCTCAAGGACTTCGAGGCGCTGTGCCAGGAACTCAATATCCGCATCCTCGAAAGGCGTGTCTCCGACGATCAGCACCGCAATGGTCGTTCGCGCCGCTGGTTGCCCAATCTGTCAGGCCAGGTCGGCCTGTATCTGCTGGACAAGCCCCGATGAGAGTTGTGATTGCGCTGATCACCAGCCTGCTGAGCCTTGCTGCCTGGGCCGAGCAGGTCATCGAATCCGGCCCTTACCGTCTGCATTACATGGCCATGGTCACCTACGACCTGCCGCCCGAGGTGGCACAGGCCTACGGCATCACGCGCAGCCGCAAGCAGGGCGTGGCGGTGCTCAACCTGCAGCATGTCGATGCGCCGCAGGTCAGCGTGGCGTCCAGCGTCAGCGGGCGTATCCGCAATCTGATCGGCCAGGAACGCCTCGATGATCTGCGTGAGGTGCGCGAACAAGACGCCATCTACTGGATTGCGACCTTTGATTTCTCGCATCTGGAAACCATGCGCTTCGATTTCCAGATTGATCCGCAGGGACCGCACGGGCCGTTCCCCGTGCACTTTTCACAGCAGTTCTACCGCCCGCCCCGCTAGGCCCAGATTTATTCGCCGGTGATCTTGAGCTTGGCCTGAATGAACTCGGCGTGGGACAGGAACAGCAGATCAGCGATGCGCCGCATCATGTGCTCTTCCTGGGCGTCCAGGCGACCATCCGCCCAGGCCACCGCCCACAAGGCTTCCAGCAGATGCAGCTTCTGTTCGCGTGAGCAGTGCTGGTTGACCGCACTGACATAGGGCTGCATGGAAATGCAGTGGGCCTGTTCCTGCTCAGCGCGGGCGATCAGCTCCAGCGCGGCGGACGCCTCCAGCGCAAACACCGTCTGCATACCCTGGGCCAACATGCGACGCTCGCTGTCGGCCAGGTCCTGATCGGCCTGGGCAATCTCGACCAGCAGTACCGCAGCGGCGAGCTGCGCGTCCACATCCGCATCACGTTCCGACGAGGCGCTGACAAACGCGCGCTCGAACAGTTTTTTCAGACTCATTCAGTCTCCGCTCTCGGCGAGCCGGGCCGTGAGCCAGGTTTCGACCCGGCTGCGCAACTGGGTCAGCTCGCCATGGAAAAAATGTCCGACACCAGCAATGGTGTGAAATTCCGGCGGCTGGGCCATGCCCCGGGCACGTTCCAGGGTGTCATCGTGGGCGACCACATCATCGGCATCGCCATGAATCACCAACCACGGGCAACGCGGTTGCGGCACCGCCGCATCGCCGGCGTACATCAGCGGCGGTGCAATGGCGATCAGCCCGGCCACATCGTCGCTCTCGGCAGCCACTTTCAGCGCCATGTACGCGCCAAACGAAAAGCCCATCAGAAAGGCCGGAACCTGCGGCCAGATGCGGCGCAGTTCGCCCAGCATGAAAGCGGTGTCCAGCGCCTCACCGACGCCCTTGTCATGTGGCCCATCGCTCGACCCGACACCGCGAAACTGGAAGCGCAAAGCCGCCAGCCCGCAACTCTGTGCACTGCGCGCCAGCGAGTACACCACCTTGTTGTCCATGGTGCCGCTAAACAGCGGATGCGGATGACAGATCACCGCCACTGCATGCGGCTCGCTGTCCGGCATGTCGAGACGATATTCCAGCGCCCCGGCAGGGCCCTGAATCAGTCCACGACGACTTTCCCCGGGCTCAAGCCTCGGCAGGTACTGGTCCATCACTGCTCGACTCCTTGTCCGCCTTGGGCGTTTTCTTGGGCACCGGCGGTTTGATCGGTTTGCTCTCGGGCGGCGCGTAGTACACCACGGTATCGCCCGGTTGCGGGCGTATGGGATTGAGCGGCGCGTGGAAAGTCATGCGTCGACCGTCCTTGACCACGCCGATGGGAATGGACTCGCCACTCACATCGGCAAGGAAATTCTCCCAGTCGTAGGTGCTGGTGATACGCGTTTTGCTAAAGCTCCAGCCCTGGAAATGGCGCCGCCACAACTCCTCGTACTGGGAGTCCTCGGAAAAGGCCATGACACCGGTCAGAGGCTTGGCCACCTTGCGCCGCTTGTGCGACTCCTCGGCGGCATACATGGGCAGCTGGAACACCCGATCGGGCCCTAGCTCCTGGGAGAAGTGCCGGCACACCAGGGCGTTGTAGGCATCATTGCTGGTCGCCGCCAGCAGGCAGTTGACGCTGCCCAGCTCCAGCCCCTGCTGCAGTTCTTCGGAGAGAATCTCACCGTATTGCACGGGAATGCCGTTAAGCCGCGCCTCGCGCAGACGGTGCCAGGAACTGTCGACCAGGATGATGTTGCTGCCCAGATCGTTCTTGATGGTCTGCGCCAGCGCGGTGGTCCACGGCGAGGCGCCCACGATCACCACCGTGTTGGGGGTGACGGTCAGATCCAGACGCCGCGCCAGCCAGCCGATGGAAAAACCATGGCTGATCACGGTGGCGAAAACCAGGGCAAACATCAGCGGCGCCAGCAGAGCGCCATCCTCGTAACCGGCCGCCACCAGATCGGGGCCGAACACCCCGGCCACCGCTGTGGCCACAATCCCGCGCGGTGCGATCCAGGCCACCAGAATGCGCTCGGACCAGCGCATGTCGGTCCACATCGTGGCGATCAGTACGGCCGCCGGACGCACGATGAACATCAGGGCCAGAATCAGGGCCACCGCATGCCAGTCGAGGATGTTGAGGATATCGCGGTCGATGTCGGCGCTGAGCATGACGAACACCGACGAGACCAGCATCAGGGTGATGTACTCCTTGAAGCGGCGCATCTCCCCCATGCTCGGCAAATCCATATTGCCCATCCACAGGCCCATCACCGTGACCGCAAGCAGACCGGCCTCGTGCTGCATGTGATTGGACAGGGTGTAGACCACCAGCACGGTAGCCAGGGTGCAAGGCGCTTTCAGGTATTCCGGGATCGTACCGTTGTTGAAGGCCCGCCCCAGCAGCCAGGCTGCGCCACCACCCAGACCGATGCCCGAACCCAGGGCAATCAGCAAGCCAGACAGCAAACCGCCGTGGCCGGACTGATCGCTGAGTACGAACACCTGGAAAATCAGCACGGCGGCCAGCGCACCGATGGGGTCGTTGATGATCCCTTCCCACTTGAGATACGACGCGGTGCGCCGGTTCAGATGCGACTGCCGCAGCAGCGGCATGATCACGGTCGGCCCGGTCACCACAATGATCGCACCGAACACCATCGCCACAGGCAATTCCAGCCCACCGACCCAGTGCGCCGCGATCGAGCCCAGAGCGAAACTCAGCACCGCCGCCACGGTCACCAGCCGCTTGACCCCGGAGGCCGAACTGGACAGCTCGTGCCAGTGCAGATTAAGCCCGCCCTCGAACAGGATCACCGCCACACACAGCGAAACCACCGGACGAAACACATCGCCCAGCACCAGCGACGGGTTCACCACCCCGGCAATCGGGCCAATGATCAGGCCGACGGCGGCAAACAGCACGATGGCGGGAATATGAGCGCGCCAGGCCAACCACTGGGCGAGCACGCCCAGCGAGAAGATCAGCACGATGACTTCTGCAATATCCATGGGCGTTGTTTACCAGTTGCTGGTGCGGCGCGGACGCAACAAGGGCACGATCAGGCCGAGCAGAATGCCGGCCAACAGAATGCCCGCGCCGAGCAGCATGTTGGAGCGCCGCGACTCGCGTGCGCTGAGTTCGCCCTGCAAGGCCTGGCCCTGGGCCTCGGCATCCGCCAGCGTCTGCTGCAAGTCCTTGTTGCGCTCACGAATCTCCAGCGTGCTGGCCGCTGCGCTGGAGATCTCCTGCAATTCCTGACGCAAGTTCACGGCCTCGGCCTGAAGCTGCTCGTGGGCCGCGCTCAGCGCGGCGTGCTCGGCCTCAAGGGTCTGCAAGGCCTGCTCTGCAGCCTCGGCTGCGGCCACCGCCTTATCACGCTCGGCCTGCGCGGCGTCCAGGCGCGCGCGCGCGACCGGCTCCTTCTGCACGAAACGAGCGAGCACCCAGCCTTCCTTGCCGCGCGGGGTGCGCACCTTGTAATAGCCCGGCTCCTGCCCCAGCACCTCAAGACGCTCGCCGCTATGGGCCGCGCCGATGATCGCGTGTCCAGTGCCAACACCGGAGCGCACATTGATGGGCAATTGATCCGAAACCACCACGGTTTCGGATGCTGCCGCACACAGCGGCAGAATGAGCAGCAACACTAAAGGCTTGAGTGACTTCATAAATCCTTTGGACAGGCGTGACGATCACGCCAGCCGGCACTACACTGCCGCACCAACGCATCCGGCGGCCCCAGCCGCTCACCGCTCACTACTTTACTGCTTTCGAATCCACGTGTCCGCTGCTCCGCTCGACCTGACCGACATCGGTGCCAACCTGCACCACGACAGTTTTGACCCCGACCGCGACGTGGTGCTGCAGCGTGCTGCGGCCGCTGGGGTCAGCACCGTTGTGGTCACCGGAAGCTGTCTGGACAGCGCCATTGGCGCCGCCGAGATGAGCGGCACCAAGCACGGTGTGGAGCTGTATGCCACCGCCGGTCTGCACCCGCACCATGCCAGCGACTGGAACACCGAAATGGCCGCGTGCTTTCGCGATCTGAGCCAGCACCCGCGGGTGGTTTCGCTGGGTGAATGCGGTCTCGACTATCACCGCAATTTCTCACCGGTTACGGCGCAGAAGCAGGCTTTCGCAGCCCAGCTGGACTTGGCCATCGAGACCCGGATGCCGGTCTTTCTGCATCAGCGCGATGCGCATGAGGATTTTCTTGAAATCCTCAAACCACGCCTCGACGAACTCGTCGGGGTGGTGGTGCACTGCTTTACCGGCACGGCCGAGGAACTGGCCGACTATGTGGCGCTTAACGTGTATGTCGGCATCACCGGCTGGATCTGTGATGAGCGGCGCGGCGCTCACCTGCTCGATTGCGTGAGCCTGATCCCCGATGAGCGTCTGCTGATCGAGACCGACGCGCCCTACCTGCTGCCGCGCACGATACGGCCGCGACCCAAATCACGCCGCAACGAGCCGGTCCACCTGCCTGCCGTGGCCCAGTGCGTGGCCGATGCACGCCAGCAAAGCCTTGAACATGTTGCCGCGATCACACGCGCCAACGCCGCAGCGCTATTCGGACTGCACGCATGAAAATGTTGATGATCCTGCTGAGCAGCCTGTTGCTTGGCACCTCAGCCGGCATCGCCCAGGCTCAGATGGATCATTCGCACATGCCACTTGAGGTGCCGGAGGATGTCCAGGTGCCGGCCCTGGACCTGAGCCTGCGCAGCGATGTGATGAGCGGCTACAACCTGCATCTTGAGACCCGCCACTTCGTACTCGAGCCGCCACCGGCGCAGATGAACATGCGCCAGATGATGAGCGCATCACGTGATCCGCGCAGCGGCGTGCTCAGTGGCCACGCCCACCTGTACGTCAACGGGCGCAAGATCCAGCGTCTCTACGCCGCCGACGTGCATCTGCCGGCCAGCCTGTTCAAGGCCGGCGTCAACCAGATCACCGTGACCCTGAACAACCATGGCCACATGGATCTGGTTCATCAGGGCCGTCAGATTCTGGCCAGCCTGTTTGTCGATCCGGCGGCCACTCCGGCCATCGTGCACCGCTTTGCCGCGCAGCCGCCGGGCGACTGATCAGCTCAGGCTGTAGCCGAACTCGTCAGCAAAGCGTACGGAAAAGCTCTCGGCCGAGAATTGATGATTCTGGGTCCCGGCCTGCTCGATCTTGATCGACCCGCACAAGGCCGCAACACGTGCCGTGGTTTCCCAGTCCATGCCCTGCTGCAAGCCATACAGCAAACCGCCCCGGTAGGCGTCGCCGCAACCGGTCGGGTCACTCAAACGGGCCGCCTTGACCACCGGAATCTCAAGCACCTTGCCGGCGCTGTAGATGCGTGAGCCTTCGGCGCCGCGGGTCACGATCAATGCCTCTACGCGCTGGGCCACCTGTTCCGGGCTCAGACCGGTGCGCTCGCACAACATGCCGCACTCGTAATCGTTCAGCGCCACATAGGTGGCCTGCTCGATGAAGGTGTTGAGATCCTGGCCATCGAACATCGGCATGCCCTGACCCGGATCGAAGATGAACGGAATGCCGGCCTCGGCAAACTGGGTGGCGTGCTCGATCATGCCGTCGCGCCCATCGGGCGAAACCAGGCCCAGGGTCACGCCCTGATCGGTTGGCACGCGCTGCTGATGCGCCTCGCTCATCGCACCGGGATGGAACGCGGTGATCTGATTGTCATCAAGATCGGTCACGATATAGGCCTGTGCCGTGAAGCTGCCCTCCACGCTTTTCACATAGCGATCATCAATGCCCAGACTGTTCAGACGCTTGCGATAAGGCGCGAAATCCTCGCCCACCGTCCCCATGGGCAGGGCCGCTCCCCCGAGCATGTCCAGGGTGTAGGCGATATTGCCGGCGCAACCGCCAAATTCCTTGCGCAGCTGCGGCACCAGAAACGACACATTCAGGATGTGCACCTTGTCGGGCAGGATTTCATCGGCGAATCGCCCCTGAAAAACCATGATGTTGTCGTAGGCGAAAGATCCACAAATCAGTGCAGTCATGCGTAGGCTTTGTTGTTGTCGGTGAAGGACGCCGCCACGGCGGCAAGCCGTCCCATCATAAGCGATCGTTGGGCGCGCGGTCGGCTGGACCTTGTCGGCAAAAACAGCGACGCTCAGCATCCACCTCCGAGATCACCGCATGAGCATTCATCTGAGCAAAGCCCCGCAGGGCACCTACCGCCAGCAGATCCGTATCGACCAGCACACGCTGCTCAGCGATGTCGCACCGGCCTTTGGCGGCGAAGGCTCAGCGCCGGATCCGCACGACCTGTTTGATGCCTCACTGGCCGCCTGCAAAGCGATCACCGTGATGATGGTGGCACGACGCCGCAAGCTGGCGCTGGACAGCATCGATCTGGTGGTCAGCCGGGACGCCAGCGCGGAGAGCAAAGGACATTACGCCCTCGACGTGGCGATGACTTTCAACGGTGATCTGGACGAGACCGAGCGCGCCAAGCTGCTGGAGATTGCCGACAAGTGTCCGATCCACAAACTCATGACCCAGGCGCAGATCAGCATCGACACCCACCTGGGCTGACGTCCTACCAGTACGGCGGTGGTGCTTCCAGCGGATCACCACAGGCCGAACATTCCGGCTTGCGTTTGTAGGCGTTGTTTTTCTTGCCGCAGGTGCTGCAGGCAATCATCACCGGCTTGGCCCGAACCAGCTGATACACGCGCGAATGGGTGCCGTAGGCAAAGCCTTCCTTCATGAACCGATGCACAACCTGCTTGTGGTCTTCGTTGGGCAGCAGATTTTCTTCCAGGGCTTCGATCGACTCCCAGGCCGACAGCGTGAAACCGGATGAATTGCCGTGTTCATCGGGTGGTCGGGCGCCGATGATGCCGGTCACAAAGCCCGGCTTGTCGGCAAAGCTCTCGAGCACCTTGTTGGTCACATCAGCCGCCGCATCGAATGGCTCCTGACCACCGCGCACCAGCAACCAGGTGATGCCAATGGCCTCGGGCGGTGCACGGTTGCCACGGTTGAGGCGGTAATAGGCACCAAACTGGTAATCACCCTGCTCGCGCGGCATCAGCAAGGCCAGAAAGCCGAGCTGCTCGGCCAGGGTATCGAGCGCGAAATGATTGTCGACACAGACCTGACCCTGGGCATCAAAACGCAGACTCATGGTCGCTTCCAGCGCGAGCTCACGCCCGGTCGGGTCAACCGCATCAATGCCCAGACCACCGGGCAGCGGCCCGTCATGCCGGCCGCTCAAACGATAGCCGGCAACAAGATTGCGATCACCAATCGAAATGGGGCCGGTCAGCTCAAAACTCAGATTGGGAAACGCGGTGATCAGCGCTTGCGCATGCGCGCGAAACGCCTCACCGGACAACGCGCCCTGGCTGAGCGGATCGCGGTAGCTGCTGCCCTGCGCCATCAAGGCCATGATGGCGTCGATATCATGCTTGTTCCAGGCATCCAGAAAGCGCTGGGCAAAGCCGAGCATGCGTGGCGATTGAACAAACAGCCCCTTGAACAGGCCGGCGAGGATTTTGATCGGACTCATGCTTGGGCCTCCAGACGAGTATTGCGCGCACCGCGCCACAGCAGCCAGGCCTGCGCAAAGGCTGTGGGGACGGCGATCAGGAACAGCAGGTAATTGAGGGTGTTGGTCAGCGAACCGCCGAAGGCCAGCCCGCGGACACCGAACAGAGCGCCGACCAGAAAACCCAGGCTGTTGGACCAGCCCGTGACGCACACGCAGATGATGTACCAGCGTCGCGCCCCCTGAGTCAGGCGGATGCTGGCGCCCGCTGCGGCGAAGGCGATCATCGCGATGGCATTGATCAGCAGGCCCAGATGGGTCCGCCGCCAAGCCGCCTCGGTGCCGGGCATCTGGATATCCAGCGCCGGCAGCAAAGGCCATGCGGCGACATGGCCAATCGCCTCGAAGGTGAAAACCAGACCGATCACCAGACCCAGGCCAAACAGCCCGGCAGCAGGCGCCAGGATACGGGCGCGCTCCGCCGCGCTCAGATTTTCAGGCCTCATCGCCACTCCTCTTGTTGTTGTGTTTGATCATTCGCCTGACCGGCAGCCACAAAGATTGACACCGTCAATTTAACACTGTCAAATAAATCCATGGCACGACAAAGCTTGAGCGACACACAGGTGGAACAGCGGCGCGAGGAAATTCTCGAAGCCGCCATGCAGCTGTTCGAAGACGGTGGCCTGGAGTCGGTCAGCCTGCGCAAGATTGCCGCACGCCTGCAATGCAGCTATTCAACGCCGTACCGTTATTTCGCCAGCAAGGATGCGCTGCTCACCTCGATGCGCGCCCAGGCCTTTCGCTGGATGGAGCAGAGCATGCTGCGCGCGGTCGACACCCACCAGTCGCCGCTGCAGCGCCTCAACCTGCTGGCTGAAGCATTCATACGCGCCGGTGTCGAACGACCGGGCCGCTATGCGCTGATGTTCTTTCGCCTGCCCGAGCCGGAAACCGGCCCTCACCTGGAAGAACTGACCGCAGCCAAGCACGCTGCGCTGGATGTGTGCACGCGCACCGTCACCGCCGCCCACAACAGCGGCGCCTTGCACCTCCGCACTGATCCGCTGACCGCCAGCCATCTGTTCTGGGCCGGCGCGCACGGCCTGGTGTCACTGGAGATTTCCGGCCAGTTCGTGATGGGGCGCCAGCTCGATGACCTGCTGCCAGCCATGATCCAGACCCTGGTTCAGGGGCTGGAGAATGCCAGCGCCAGCATGCAAACCAGCAACGCATCGTGAGATGTGACGGCTGGATCAGCCAAACCAACAGAACAACAGCCGCTGACATACAAAGGAGACCCGCATGACCGCCGATCTTGAAAACACCAAACGTCTGCTCGTAGGCCACGGCGCACTGCTGATTTTCATCGGCGGGGTGCTGGGTTTCGGCTTCCTGTTTTTCCTCATGGAACGCGTCGCGTTGTGGCCGTTTCCCTTCAGCATTGATGTGCAGCTACCCGGCACCTATGACGCCTGGCGTATGGCCCACATGGAAGGCATCGTCAACGGCTTTGGGCTGTGGATTGCCGCAGCCGTGCTGCCGGTGTTTCCGTTTGGCCTGAAAGCGCTCAAACGTATCGCCTGGGGTCTGATCTCGGTGGGCTGGACCATCGTCATCGCCTCCGCCCTGGATCCGCTGTTTCCGGACAGCCGAGGCCTGGAATTTGGTGGCTCGGCAACCAACCAGCTCGCCTTCTTCCTGTTCTACTGGGGCGTGGTGCTCGTGATGATCATCATGGGCGTGATTGCGTGGCGCTGCCTGCGCCCGCATAAACAGCCGGACTAGCCCCCACCCAAAATGCCACGGATGTTCCCAAGCACCGCGCGGACGGGCACAATACGCTCGCGGATGGCGATAGATTTTTAGCCAAACACGCACTCGACGAGCCGATACCTACGATTACACACAAACGGCCGCGGGGGTGCACTGAGGAGACACAATATGGTGATTGGGCGACGCGCAGCAGCGCTGGTGGTGCTGTGGGCAGGCGCAATGCTTGCAGGATGCGGGCAAGGTGGTCGCGATGCGGCCACAGCGACAAACAGGGACGATGCGGCGGCGCCGATCATCGAAATTCTTTCCAACCGCGCCGACATGATCAGTGGCGACGACGCCCTGATCGGGATTCGTGCGCACGATGGTGCGCCACTCAATGCCATTCACGTCAGTCTGAATGGCAGCGATGTGAGTGCACTTTTCCACCCCATGCCCGACGGCTCGCTGATGGGCCGTATTGAGGGGCTCAAGCTCGGCGAGAACACGCTCAGCGCCCGTGCCGGTGGCGCACAGGCCCAAAGCCAGATCTACAACTATCCGAATCAGGGCCCGATCTTTTCGCGTCCGGAAATCAAACGTTACCGCTGCCAGGACAGCGCCACCGACATTCACTGCAACCAACCGGCCGAATACACCTATCTGTATCGTCCCAATGCGTTTGTAGACAACCTTGATGTAGTCACCGACATCGTGCCGATCGCCGAGTTGGGCACCGAGTTGCTGCCCTACGATCCGCAGAATCCACCCGACGATGTGGCCATGACGACCACGCAAAATGGCCAGACCGTGCCCTTCATCGTGCGTTTAGAGCGCGGCTATCAGGATCGCGACGAATACAAGATTCTGACGCTGTTCAACCCCGATGAGGCCTGGGAGCCCTGGGCCCCGCAGCCGCAATGGAATGGCAAAATGCTGATCACCCACGGCGGCAACTGCGGCGCAAAGTACCGCCCGGGCAGCGCCCCTTTGGATGACTATTCCGGCACCTTTGGCGACCTGCCCCTGCTCGAACCCAGCTATATCTACGCGCTGGGTCAGGGCTATGCCGTGCTCTCGACCGCACTGGCCAACACCGGACACAACTGCGACGTAGCACTCAACGCCGAATCAATCATGATGGCCAAAGAGCGCTTCGTGGAGCAGTACGGCCCACTGCGCTACACCATCGGCACCGGTTGTTCGGGCGGCTCGATTGCCCAGCTGACCATCGCCAACGCCTATCCGGGTCTCTACCAGGGCTTGCTGGTTATGTGCGCCTATCCCGACTCGTTGTCGGCAGGCCTGCAGTTCGCCGATCTGCATCTCATGCGCAAGTACTTTGAGGCGCCCGCGCGCTGGGCACCCGGCGTGATCTGGAACCCGCTGCTGTGGGGGCCGGTTGAAGGCCATCTGACCCACCTCAACGCCATCGTCGCTGACGAAGGTCTGTTCAAAGCTGCCACCCAAACCACCGGTGATTGCTTTGCCGAAAATACCTACGATCCCGAAACCAACCCCACCGGGCAACGTTGCGGCATTCTCGAGTGGATTCCGCACATCCTCGGACAACGCTCTCCCGAGGTCTGGTCGGATATCGAAAAGCAGGTCGGCTACGGTTTCACCGGCATTCCGCTGGGCAACACCGGTGTTCAGTACGGTCTCAAGGCACTGCGGGCGGGTTTGATCACACCGGCCATGTTTGTCGATCTGAACGTCAAGATCGGCGGTCTCGACATCGATATGCAACCGCAGGAAGCGCGCACGCGTGCCGACAACCCGGCCGTGGGCAATGCCTATCGCAGTGGCATGATCAACATGACCAACAATCTGGATACCGTGCCGATCCTGAATTTTGTCGGCCCGGACCCCGGCATTGCGCACGACGCCCTGCACGCCTGGTGGATACGCTGGCGCATTGAGCGCGAGCACGGCAGCGCACGCAATCATGTGATGTGGGCCGGCCCGGTGCCGCTGCTGGGCGATCTGTCCTATGTGTACAAAGGCCTGGATGCGATGGATCGCTGGCTGTCCAATATCGAAACCGATCTGAGCGACACGCCCCTGCCGGACAAAATCTCCCGCAACCGGCCTGGTGATATTCAGGACCAGTGCGCCGTGGTTGCCGGGCAACCGATCCTAGGCGAGGTTTGCGTCGATTTACTGCGCCCGCTATACGCTTATGGCACCCCACGCACCGTAGCCGGCGATACGCAAACGGCGGACAACTTTGATTGTCAGCTCAAACCCATGGATCGCAATGACGACTATGGGCTTGTGCCGTTCACCGACGCGCAGTGGGAGCAATTGCAGAGTGCTTTCCCTGATGGTGTGTGCGACTACCGCGCGCCGGGCAAGAACAAGCAGAAGACGGTGTCGTGGCTGACCTACGTGGACAACAGCGGTCGCATGATCGTGGGTGGCGAACCGCTACCGCCACCGCCGGCCCGGTCCGCCACAGGCACCCAGGCCGCAGCCTTCGTCTACCCGATCCGCGACCGTTGAAATCCGGGGCCGCGCTGCCGACGCAGCGCGGCCCTAACCCAGCATCAGGTGCCAGGCCGGCACGCTGAGCAGGGACAGTAATATGCCGAAGGCCAGCACCGCGTTGGCCAACGGCGGATCCAGATGATGCTGATCGGCCAGAATGGCGGCTGAAATCATCGGTGCCATGGCCGCCTCCAGGACCCCGACATGCAGGGTCTGGCCGGACGAGCCGGCCACCACGCCCAGCGCCAGCGCGAGCAAAGGCGCCAGCAACAACTTCCACGACAGCCCCAGTACCACCGGCAAAGCCTGATCCCGGCTGATGCGCGGTCGAAAACGCAGCCCGACCGAGAACAGGGCCAAAGGCGTCAAGGTCTGACCGATCGGCTGCAACACCCCGTTGACCGGCGCCGGCCAGCCGCCCAGCAAGCCCACCACCAGCGCCGCCAGCAGGGCCAGAAATGGCGGAAAGCGCAGCACTCGCCTGCCAATCTCGCTCGCATTGGCGGGCTTGCCGGAATACATCGCGGCAACCACCGCGCCGCCCACCGCCAAGGCCACAAAGCAACCCAGCTGATCGGCGATTACCGCCAGGGCCAGCGCATCCTGCCCGCGCAGGGCATCGATCATCGGATAACCCATGAACGAGGTGTTGCCCAGGCCACACACCAGCACCAGCGCACCAATGCGTGCCCGGTTCCAGTTCAGGCGTCGTCCCAGCCCTTCAAACAGCAGCCAGGCGCCGCCAAACACCAGCCACTGCGAGGCCACCAGGAACCACAGACTGGGGTCGAGGTGAATGCGCGGGACCAGATAAAGCACCAGCGCCGGCAGGGCGATGTTGATGACCCACCAGTTGAGCATCTGAGCCAGACCGATGGGCGGCTGCGCCCAACGCGCGACCGCAGCGCCGAGTGCCAGACAGGTCAGTAACAGCCAGAATGCATCCATGAACAGGCAGCGTGTGAAATCAAGCCGACTATGATGACGCGTCGGCCCGAGCACTCACAAGCGCGGCTCAGTCGGCCCGCGGCAGGGCATCACGCTGCTCGCGGGCAAAACGCAGCAAGGCGTGGCTGCCGCGCAGGCCGAGCTTGCGCAAGATATGTGCCCGGTGATTGTCCACCGTGCGAATGCTGATATTGAGCAGGTCCGCGATCTCGCGGCTGCTGTGGTAATCCGCAACCAGATCCAGAACTCTGCGCTCGGCGGCGGTCAAGCCTGCCAGCGGACTCTGGGCTCGCGGATCGCCGAGTTCATCCAGGGTCCAGCGAATGTCGTGCCCGACATAACGCTGCCCGCTCATCACCGCGCGCAGGCAGCGCTCCAGTTCCTCTTCCGCCTGTTCCTTGAGCAGATAACCACGTGCGCCCAGTCTGAAGGCGCGATTGAAGTAGGCGCGCTCATCATGCATGGTCAGAATCACGCAGTCCGGCGCGTCCGGCCAGCGCTGAACCTGTTCCAGCACACTCAGCCCATCCATCTGCGGCATGCTCACATCAAGCAGCGCCAGACGCGGCTGGTGCTCACGAATCAGTCGCACGGCCTGCTCGCCATCGCCCGCTTCAGCAACCACGGCAAAGTCCGCGGTGAGACCTAGAATCTCGCGCAGCCCACGGCGGAATATCGGATGGTCATCGGCGATGAGCACGCTGATGTTCATGTCAGTGGCGCCTCGAGCGTGACCTGGGTGCCACCCTGTGGTCTGGTCTGCACAGTCAAACAAGCATTCAGGCGCATCGCACGGTCGTGCATACCCGGTATGCCCTGCCCGCGCCGGGCGGCGTGCTCGGCAAAGCCGTGGCCATCATCCTCGATCCGCAGCCGATAGTGATCCTGATCCGCCTGCAAGGCCAGATGCACGTGCCGAGCCTGCGCGTGACGCAAAGCATTGCTGATCGCTTCCTGGGCAATACGGTAGACCTGCAAAGCATCGCGCCGGCTCAGCGGCACATCGTGCAGATCGTGGGTACAGCGCAAGCGGGCGCTGTCACAGGCCGTTTCCAGCATCGCCTGCAGGGCCTCAACCAGGCCCAGACGATCGAGCTGCGAAGGGTACAGATTGGCCGAGACACGCCGCGTTTCACGGATCGTTTCACGCACCTCGTGCTGCAACGCGCGGACCTCGGGTGCGGCCATGCCACGCAAGCTCATCAAGATGGTCAGCAGACGCTGGCCAATACCGTCGTGAAGTTCCTGGGCGATGCGTCTGCGCTCGGCGTCCTGCACGTCCAGCAAGGCCTGGGCACCGCGCTCACGTTGCTGGGCCAGCGCGTGGGTGGCGCGCTCCTTTTCCACATTGAGCAGATTGATCCGGTCGGCCAAGGCAAATGACAGCAGCATGGCCTCGGCCATGGTCCCGATCTGATAGGCATGCTCGCTCAGCCAACTGGCCGGCAGAAACCCGGCCGTGCGCAAGGACAGCAAGGCCGCCCCCGGCATGAAGGCGCAGTAGCCCAGCAGCAGAAAACGCGCCTGACGCTCACCGGCACGCAAAGCCTGCACCAGGGTCAGCGGAAACACCACGCTGCACACGGCCACACTCAGCAACAGCATCAGCATGGCCGTACGGTAGGTCAGCGGGGTCAACAGCGCCGCCACGACCGCCACCAGCATCAAGCCACAAAGCATCTTGTGCAGTGTCGGCGCCCAGCGCCGCGCGCGCGCCATGTCGGACACGAAGGCCGCACCAAAGCCCAGTGTGGCGGCCAGCCCGAGCAGGGTCGCAAGATGTGCAAACAAGCCTGCATGTGGCCACAGCAACCAGTGGCCGTGCCCGCTGTAGGCGACCTGAAACAGCAGCAGGCCCAGCAGATACAGCACATAGTTCAGATAGGCGCGATCACGAAAGGCCAGCCACAAAAACGCGTTGTAGATCGCCAGCGCAAACAGCACGGCGTAGTAAAACCCGTACGCCAGCTGGTTGCGCCCATCCTGGCGCCAGAACGCCCGCTCATCCCACAGCTGCAACGGCACATTGACCGCGCCGCTTGATGCCACCCGCAGATACAAGGGTCCGGCGAAATCTGGTTCGATCGCAAAGATCGGCTGCGGATGGGCAATCTCGCGACTGGACATCGGTGTGAAATCGCCCGCTGAGGCAGTTTGCCAGCGGCCTGGCAGGTTCCGCCGAAAGACATCGAGCTGGTCGTTCTGCGAATACGGCACGACCAGCAGCCGCGCATTGGCCGCGGCCGCAAGATCAACGCGCATCCACCAAACCGAATCACTCAGCCCGGCATTCAGACCGTGCTGCGCATCCGTCGAGGCGTGGGCAAGGCCGTCCAGCTGCGCCGCAGCCTGCTCAATCGACATGCGCCCGGCCTCATCCTCGAGCACGGCAAAGTCCGGCGTAAGCCACGCTGCTGCAAGCATGCCGAGTCCCACCCCGAATACCGCAAAGTCCACGCCACCCCCGTTTGCGCTGCGACACGCCAAACCGCATCCATCGCGCACATCGTCTTGTGCCTGATGATGAACCAGCCGGCCGTCAAGTTCATCTCGGCCTGGCGGCGGGCCTAATGCAGCAGCTCTATGCTCAAGGCGGACGAGGCATTGCACAGCGGCACATCCGCTTCGAAGTCGCCGTCGCTGTCGTTCTCGAAGAGGTCGAAGTTCGACACCGCCTCGCATAATCCGCTGCCGCTCAATCGGTAGCGGATACGCTGCGCGCTGATGATGTCGGCCTCGACCGAAACATCCAGCAGCTGCATGGTGATCTCGCGATCGTCACCATCGCGGTGCGTCACCTGCATCGCATGAGCAGTCTTGCAGGTTTGCGGATCGACCTGAACCACAATCGCACCTTGTGATTCGCCACCGCCGTTCTGGTTACTGAAAGCAAAACCAAAAGCCTGATTATTTTGCTCACTGCCCAGATCCTGCCGCGGGCACGGCACGCTGCCAAAGCCCGGATAGCTCTGGTCATCATTCACCGCACGCACCTGCGTGAACGCATCGGCCCCGCTCGCATCCGGGTAGAACATGCCCTGTGCATTGACGCTGAGAGTGAAGCGCGCACGATTCACAGCGGAAAAATCGAAATCACCGGGTGCTGGCTGCGTGTCCGGTTCCCCCTCAAACACCACGCTGCGTTTCTGCGTGACCGACTGCGCCGTTGCCATGTTGCTCGCCGACACCGTCAGAACATCCACCGTGTCGGCCTGGGTCGCGGCCGCAACCTGAACGGAGATGCTGCGTCGGTTGCTGGAACTGGTCACCGCATTCGCAGCAACCGTGCCACCTCCCCGCTCGGCAGTGAGCGCAATGTCGGCATCCTGCACGCAGGAGAGTGTGGCGCTGGCGGTATACGCTTGATTGATTGGCGGTGTGGCCGGCGAGGTCACGAAACGATCCACACTGGGGCTGAGATCGTTGATCGCCAGCGTAGGGAACGGCCCGGCCGCGTTGACGCTGCGCTGCTCGGAGGCCACGATACCGCGGGGCTGTGAACCCGGTGCGGAGATCGATGCCCCGGCCTGAAAATCGGCGATGGCCTGCAAGGACACCTGATCCAGGCCAACAGCCGAATCAACCGCATTCAATGCCCCTTCCACGTCGCACAAGCGATCCAGAATGCTCGGGGTGTCCGGCGAGGCACTGAAACTCTGCCCCAGTGTGTTGCAGGCGAAGGTGCCACCCGCCAGCGTGGCCAGGCACAAAGCCCCGGCGGCGCTGCCGGTGATCGGAGCAGCCGGGGTGGCCGAGGCTAGAACGGCGACCTGGGCACAGAATCCGGCCTGGAACGTCGGATCGCCGACCAGTTGACTGCCCGCAGGCGAAGCGGCCGGGTTGAACACCAGACAGGCCTGGTTGAGCAGACCGGAGAAGCCGGTGCACACGGCTTCCAGCTGATCCGGCACGTCTATCGGCTGGCGCACCGGCACGCGCGCCACGTAACGCCCCGTCTGCCCTGTCGGCCAGGCTGGGTAACGACCACTGGAGGCCACACTCAAACTGGCGAAATTGACCACCACACCGCCGCTGGGATTCACCGGCGTATCACACTTGGCCACGTCCACGGTGACGTTGCCGACCGGTTCAGCAGCCTGCAACTGAGCCAGGGCCTCGTCCAGATCGACGATGACCGGACTGTCCAGACTGAGCACGCCACCAATCGAACGCGCCTCATCATCATCGTTGCTGATGATATCGATGCCGATACTGCTGACACTGCGGGTCGCATCCGCGGCATCCGCTTTCAGACTTTTCTGGATCGCTTGCCCTTCAGCATCCAGGTAGGTCAAGCGGATAACGTTGCCGCTCTCATCCGCGCCGCGGACCGGCAAGCCAAATTCATCCACACCGATTTCGAAAGCCTGGCCTTGCGCGTCCTGGTAGGACAAATGCGTGATCGCAGTGGGCAGGCCATCAGCGTCGCGCTGGCCAAAGAATGTCACCTGCTCGCCATTGTCCGCATCCAGTTTGTACACCGCGCTGTCATCCGGATTGACGTAAACGGTGCGCTCGGAAATTGCCGCCGCGCCGCCACCACCGCCGCCTCCGCAAGCCATCAGGGTCAGGGCCAGGCTGCCCAAAACCATGCCACGTCGCTGAATATCCATGCCCCGCTCCAATGCATATTGTCGTTGCACCAACGCTAGGCCAGCCGGGATCACAGCACCATGAGCAGTTCTACTCATTTTGTCGCGCCCGATGTAGTCCTTGCTGAGTAGGCGCACGCGCCCCCGCAGTGGCAGCGTTGAGTCTTCCCAGGGCCAACGGGCGAATTCATGACACAGCACAAGCACACCTTCTGCCGCATCTGCGAAGCCGGCTGTGGACTGCAAGCCGAGCTTGAGCACGGCCGTATCGTTGAGCTGCGCCCCAATCGTGAGCACATCGGCACCGATGGGTTCGCCTGCATGAAAGGGCTCAACCAGCACAAGATGTACGACTCGCCCGACCGCCTGCGTTATCCGCTGAAACGGGTCGGCGAGCACTTCGAGCGCATCAGCTGGCGCCAGGCCTATGCAGAAATCGGCGCCAAGGTGAGAAAACTGCGCCGGCGCAGCCCGCGCGCCTTGTCGATGTACGTGGGCACCGCCGCCGGCTTCAGCATCCTGCACCCGATATTTGCCGAGGGCTTCATGCAGGGGCTGGGTTCGCCCAACATCTTCTCCTCATCGACCCAGGACTGCGCCAACCGCTTCGCCACCTCCAGCGAAATGTACGGCTTTCCGTTCTGCCTGCCGTTTGTCGATCTGGACCATGTGAAATTCATGCTCATCGTCGGCACCAATCCGGTGGTTTCGAAATGGACCTTCCTGCAGGTGGCCCACCCGGTCAAACGCCTCAAGCAGGTGCGCGAACGCGGCGCCCAGATCGTGGTGGTCGATCCGCGCTATACCGAAACCGCCAAGGTGGCCAGCGACCATCAGTTCATTCGCCCCAACACGGATGTGTTCTTCTTCCTGTCCTTTCTGCACGAACTGTTCCTGCAGAACGGCGTGGATCAGGCCCGCGCACAAGCCCATATGTGCGGTAGTCAGGCGCTCGAAAAGCTGGCGGCCGACTGGCCGGCCGAGCGCACCGCCGAGTTGACCGGCATCAGCGCGCCACGCCTGAAACAACTGGTTGCCGATTACATCGCCGCCGGTGCATCGGCCATCGTGACCGGGACCGGACTGGGCATGGGGCGCCACGGCACGCTGGCCCAGTGGCTGGCCGAGGCGATCAATGCCCTGAGCGGCAATCTCGATCGCAAGGGTGGCACCCTGGTTGGCCAGGGCATGTTCGATTTCGCGGCCTACGCCAAAAAGGAAAAGCTGTTCGAACGCCACGCGCGCTCCCGCATCGGCGGTTTCTTCGAACTCAACGGCGGCTTCCCCGGCGGCATCCTGGCCGATGAAATTCTCGAGCCGGGCGACGACCAGATTCGAGGTCTGTTCGTGACCGGTGGCAACCCGCTGATGACCATGCCCAACTCAGCCCGGCTGCGCGATGCACTGAGCACGCTGGACCTGCTGGTGGTGACCGACATCTACCTCAACGAAACCGCCAGCCTGGCGGATTACGTGCTACCGGCCACCTCTCCGCTGGAGCGGCCTGACCTGCCCTTCGTGTTCCCGCTGTTCCTCGGCATGCAATCCAAGCCCTATGTGGCCGCGACCGACGCCATCGTCGAAGCCGATGCCGAGCAAAAAGACGAGGCCACGATCTACACCGAACTGGCCCGCGCCTGCGGTGTCAGCCTGTTCAAGTCACGCCCATTGCAGTGGATACTGCAGGGGCTGGTGGCGGCCAATACGCCATGGCGGCGGGGCAAGCCCCGCGCCTTGCCACTGCGTCTGATCCTCGACCTGATCCTGAGGCTGAGCAAAACCGGGCGTTTTCGCGACCTGGCGGCGCAACCCAATGGCATGCGCTGGCGTGGCGGAGCCCGTCCGGACAGCTATCTGGGCCAGCGTGTCGTCACCGATGACGGCAAGGTGCAGCTGGCGCCAGCCCGCCTGATGGCCGAGACCTCACGCCTGGACGCGATCTTCCGCAGCGAGATGGCGAGCTACCAGCGCGGCGAACTGCGCCTGATCAGCAAACGCATGCACAGCACCCACAACTCGTGGACCCAGAACATCGCCGAACTCACCAATGGCCGCATGGGCCAGACCAACTACCTGTACATGCATCCGGACGACGCTGCCGCCCACGGTCTGAGTGAAACGGATGCGGCGGACATTTCCTCACAGACCGCAACCATCCGATTGCCGGTCAAACTGCTCGACACGCTACTGCCGGGCACCGTGGCGGTGCCGCATGGCTGGGGGCACCAGCACGCCCGTGGGCTGAGCGTGGCCGCCCGTCTGGGCGGCGCCAACGTCAATCTGCTGGCCGCCGATGGTGCGGACGCGGTCGAGCCGGTGTCCGGCATGGCCCACCTCAGCGGCATCCCGGTGCGCATTGGCAAAGCCGCAGGTCCGATCGACCGCGGCAGCTGGTCCGGCATCGCGCCGGAGCACGCAACGGCCTGAGGGCCTCAGGCGCCGCTGGTGAAGACCGGCCAGGTGTCGACGATGGCACCCTGGTCGTAGACCGCGATATCACCAAACTGCAGGAACACGAACTCGGACTGCCGCGGGCGCAAGAACACGTTGTCACCCACACCCAGCTCCACCTCGCGTGAACCATTCAACAGATCCTGGTTGGTCGAATGCCCCCAGATCGGATTGCGTTGCAGGCCGGGCGGCGACACGCTGTCGGCCAGCCAGTAACCACCATAGGTGTAGAAGGCCTGCGCGGTATTGGGATCCCAGGCACGCAGAACACCACTCATGGATTCAAGGCCGGGCAATTCGGTGCGGTCCAAAGCTTTGAGCACTGGCGTGGCGATGAAGCTGGCGTGCTGATGATCGGACAAGGCCGGCACATCGAAATCCGAAGGCATGACCAGACCGGAGCCCATCGCCAGTTCATTGCACGGCGCGCTGTTGTCGTACAGCGCAAAAGTCGAGCTGCCGCCCGCATTGAGTGTGAGCGCCTCGGCGTCAAAGCCACCGCCCTGTTGTTCACGCAACACCTGCAACGCCGCGCTGTAGCGCTGCATGGCCAGCTCCAGGGCCTTGCGCGGACCGCCAAGAAAGCCCGGCATTTTCGAAGCATGGGCTTCATAACCCATGAAACCGGAAAAGCGCAGGGCCGGCTCCTCATCGATCAGTTTCAGCACCTCGGCCACTGCCGCCGCATCGCGCAGACCGCCACGATGCAAACCGACATCAAGCTCCAGGTTGACCTTGAGCGGGCCCATGCCCTCGGCCTGTCTGGCCCGCGCCAGCTCGGCGTATTCACGCAGGCGCACAGGGGTATCAATCAGCCATTCGATCTGCTGGGCCGGATCAAACGCACCGCGGCCGTAATGCGTGAAGAAGCGCTGCGCCGCGCCCACCGGCACGGGCTTGCCCAGCAGCACCTGCGCATCGTCCATCTGCTGTGCAACCAGATTCAGGAAGGGCTGATGAAAGACCATCAGGCGCTGACTGCCGGTGGCCTGACGCACGTAGTCGATCAGCGCCAAGCTGGGCAGCGACTTGGCCACGATGCGGTAGGCCATGCGTGACGGCAGATGGGCCTTGAGACGCGCGATGTTGTGATCCAGCCGGGCCTTGTCGATGACCAGCGTGGGCCGGAATAACCCGGCATCGGCCAGGGCCTGCTGCAATGACAGAAAATAGTCATCATGCCGCCCGCCACGCGTGGAGGGGCGCAAGGCCACGGCGGCTGCCGGTGCCGCTATTGCGGCGCCAAGAAGAAAACGACGATTCATGGCAAGGCCTCAGCTGATGCCAAAAAGCTGGCGCAGGTAGGGATTGAGCATACGCCCATCGGGATCAAGCGCTTCGCGCACAGCCAGGAAATCCTTCCAGCGCGGGTAGCGTGCGGCCAGCTGCGCGCTGCTCAGGGTGTGCATCTTGCCCCAGTGCGGACGGCCCTCGTAGGGCTGGTAAATCGGTTCCAGACTGGCGAAGTACGGCAGCGGATCTTCCTTGTGGTAGCGATGCACGGCAATCGAGCCGGACACCGCATGCCCCTGGAAAGGCGACAGCATGGCGTCATCGCCACGCACCACACGGACCTCGATCGGGAAGAATTCTTCGTGGTGCTGCGATTCGACCCGTTCACGGACCTGCTTGAAGGCGGGCATCAGCGCTTCCGACGGCAGGTGATATTCCATCTCGTTGAAACGCACTTCGCGACTCGAGGGGAAAATGCGGTACCACACATCCACGGCCTCTTCCGGCTCGAAATCACGCGTCGCCATATCGAGCAAACGCCGGCGCATGCCCGGCCACCACGACAGCCAGTCACGCAGCTGCTTGATCTGCATGACCGCATCATTGTCCTGCTCCGGCCCGCGCGGCTGCATCGGTTCCTCGGTCGGGTTGATGGCGATCGCCATGGCCTGGCTGCAGAACGGAATGTAATACATCTCGAAGCTGTGATTCGCGCTGACCAACTGATCAAAGTTCTCGATCAGCTCATCGATCGGGGCCAGCCAACTGCGCCGTTTGAGCCGGTGCGTGGGCACGTTTTGCAATGTCATCTGCGTGATCACGCCGAGACTGCCCAGCGACACCTTGGCCGCGCTGAACACTTCGGGGTTCTGCTCGGCGCTGCAATCGACAATTTCGCCGCCTGGCGTCACCAGACGCAGCGCTTTGACATAGCTGTGCAGGGCGCCCAGCCCAGCACCGGTGCCATGGGTGGCCGTGCCGATGGCGCCGGCCAGGGTCTGTGAATCGATGTCCGGCATATTGGCCAGCGCCTGCCCCACCTCATCCAGCATCGGCCCCACGTCACCCAACCGGGTGCCGGCACCCAGGCGCGCCGTCATGCTGTCCTGGTCATGGGACAGCAGGCCGCTGAAATTGCGCAATGACAGCAACGTGCCGTCGGTCGGCACCAGTGCGGTGAATGAATGGCCGGCGCCAACCGGGCGAATCGGCCCCGGTGCATGGCGCATGATGTCGGCCAGCTCGGCCTCATCCTTGGGGACCAGACGCTGAACCGGCACACCGAACTGATAACCCGACCAGTTCTGCCAGGGAATCAGGCGTTTTCCATCCGGGCCGGTGGTCGGTGCCGGGGCCTGCGGCAGCTTGCTCGCACCATGATCATCGCAGCCGGCAAGCCCCACGCCAGTGGCGGCGGCCACCGATGAAATCAGCAAATCACGTCGATTCATCGCCATGTCATTGGCCCGCCATATAGCGAATCAGCGCGACATAATCGTCTTCGCTGCAATCCATGCAGGCCCCAAGCGGCGGCATGCCGTTGTAACCGTTGATGGTGTGCTCAACCAGCACATCCATGCCCTGCGCCATGCGTGGCGCCCACGCCTGCGTATCACCTGCCATCGGCGCGCCGGTGCGTGACGAGGCATGACAGGCGCGACAGGTCTGATCGTACAAACGGGCCAGTGCCGCATCCTGAGGCGGTGGCGGCGCGGTCACCTGCGCCTTGCCGGTTGGAGCGCTGTTGCCACAGGCGCTGACGATCACCACAAGCGCGGCAATCACGGCGCTGTTCCCCAAGCTCTTCTTCATCGTTTGTATGTCCTCTTGCAAAGGCGCATGACGCAGGCCGGCCACGCGGGCGCTTTCGCAAATTACATACTCAGGGTATGTTTATGTCAACACAGCCCGAAAACCGATTGAATACATGGCCGTCCACTCTGCCGCGAAAACCAGCCGCAAGCCGAGCCCTGCCAAGCGCCGCCCGCAAGCGCGCGGGCTGGCCACGCGCGAGCGGCTGCTCAGTGCTGCAGAGACACTGTTCATCGCCGAAGGCTATGACCCGGTCGGGATTGAGCGCATCGTCGCCGCTGCTGATGTGACCAAGGGCGCCTTCTATCACCACTTTGGCGACAAGCTGGCGATCTTTCGCGAGGTTTTCGAGGCGATCGACCAGGAAATGGCCGACCGCGTGCGCGCCCGCGCCCTGACCGCAGAAACGCCGTTGGGCATGGTTCAGCGCGGCGTGCGCAGCTGCTTCGAGCTGTGCACCCAGCCTCGCTACGGGCGCTTCGTTTACATCACCGCGCCGCCGGTCATCGGCTGGACCGGCTGGTACGAAACCGACAACGCGATCTCGCGTGAAATCGTCATGGAAGGCCTGCAGAACGCGGTCGAACTGGGCGAACTCGCACCGTTGTCAGTGACCTCGCTGACCACCCTGCTGATGGGCTTGGTGCTGCAGGGTGCCATCGCCGTGGTGAACTCCGACACGCCGCAACGGACAGCCCGCGAGCTGGCCGATGAAGCGGACCACATTTTGCTTGCACTTGCGGCACAGGCCCGATCGAGCTGACGGCCCGGCCCCTCATGAAAACCAGAGAACTTCGATGCGTTTGATCCTTTTGCCCTTGCTCCCGCTCGCACTGTGGACCTCAACCACCGCGGCCCAGGACGACGATCTGGATTTTCTGTTCGCGGACACCCCGACTACAGCGACACCGCGCCCTACACCCGCACCGGCACGCAGCAGCGCCCAACCTCAAGACGAGCCCGACTTGCAGACCATCCCGGTGGATGCCTTGCGCTCACCTGAGCCAACGCCTGTTCGTGCGCCGCAAGCCCGCGTGATCGAGGAAATCGTGGTCACCGCGCAGAAGCGCGAGCAATCCCTGCAGGACGTCCCCATTTCGGTCACCGCAGTGGATGGATCGTTCATCGAAATGACCAACGCATCCGATCTGGCCGATGTCTCGCTGTACGTGCCCAATGTACGGGTGGACGCCGATGATCTGGGCTCACCGCAGCTGTTCATCCGTGGTTTCGGCACCAATGCCTTCAACCCCAGCTTCGAAAGCTCGGTGGGTTTCGTGCAGGACGAGGTCTATTTCGGGCGTCCGGCCTACTTCACCGAATCCATGTTCGATGTCGAACGCGTTGAGGTCCTGCGCGGCCCCCAGGGCACCCTCTTCGGCAAGAACACCATCGCCGGTGTTTTCAATGTGACTAGCCGTGGTCCCAGCGAATTGTTCGAAGGCGATGCCCGCTACACCTACAGCCAGAACAACGCACACCGACTGGAAGGCGGGGTTGGCGGCATGTTTGCCGACTGGGGCGGTATTCGCATCTCCGGGCTGTACCGCTACGAGGACGGCGCCCTTTACAACCAGTTTCAGCAGCGCGATGAACAAGCTCTGGAACAGATGGCCGGGCGCCTCAAACTGCGCCTGTTGCCGAGTGACAGCCTGAGCCTGGATATCAGCGCACAGGTGTCCGATACCCAAGCACCGTTCTGGCCGTTTCAGCTCGCCGTGCTGGATGACGACACGCGCGACTTCCTGAGCAGCTACGATCCCGACATCGAAGACAACCCCTACGATTTCCGGACCTCGTTCGACACGCCAGGCTTCATTGAAAAAGGCTCGGAAACGCTTTCCGCCATCGGCAACTGGGAGATCGGCTCGCTGTGGGGCCTGCAGGACAGCACCCTGACCCTGGTGCTGGCCGGCTCAAAGCTGCATATCGACCAGCTCAACGAACTCGACGTGTCACCGGCCGACATCGCCAGACTCGACAACTTTGAAGACCACAAGCAACTGTCCGCCGAACTGCGCTTCTCGGCGCGCGCCGACAGCCTGTTCGGCTGGGGCGGCGACGTCGACCTGGTCGCCGGGGCGTTCTGGTATGACTCCGATTACACCCTGCTGGCGCGCATCCGCACCGGCTCGGACATCGGCGCTTTCCTGCTCACCGAGGACTTCCTGCAGCTGGCCAGCGACCAGGGCAGCATAAACCTGCCGGGCAGCCTGCCGGGCATCCCTCTGCTGGGCACGGTGCTTAACCCGGTCATTGGTGAGGATTACTACCAGCTGGATTATGCGCAGGCTGTCTCATCACTGGCCTTCTTCGGCCAGATGACTTGGTATCTGAGCGAACGTATTGCGGTCACCCCGGGCATACGCATCAACTCCGAGCAAAAGCAGGTCGACGCAGCCGGAACGCGGCAATGTACCTTCGATTCACTCGGTCTGCCGGTGTGCGTCATGTCGACCATGCTGGAAGCCGAAAACTACGAACAACGCGGCCTCGAACGTAACGAGTCCGACGTCTCACCCAAATTCGTGCTGCAGTACTTTGGCGACAGCGGTATCAACTTCTTCGCCTCTTACGCACGTGGCTACAAAAGCGGCGGCTTCAACTCCCTGTCGTTCACCGGCGAAGACCTCGAATTCGAACCCGAGAATGCCGAAACCTTCGAACTCGGCGTCAAGGCCACCCTGTTTGACCGTACCCTTCGCCTGAATGCCACCGTGTACGACACCCGCTTCGACAATTTGCAGGTGCTGGCCTTCAACGGCCTGTTCTTTGACGTGAGCAACG
>JASBUL010000015.1 GCA_030147945.1 Oceanococcus sp.
GGCACCATCAAGTCGATCACCGACTTCGGTGTGTTCATCGGCCTGGACGGCGGCATCGATGGCCTGCTGCACATCACCGACATGTCGTGGAAGCGCGTCAAGGACCCGTCGGAAGTCATCGAAGTGGGCCAGGAAGTTGAAGTCAAGGTCCTCAAGTTCGACCGTGAGCGCATGCGCGTTTCGCTGGGCCTGAAACAGCTGGGCGACGATCCGTGGATCGACATCGCACGTCGCTACCCGGAAGGCACCCGCATGTTCGGCAAGGTCACCAACATCACTGACTACGGTTCGTTCGTCGAAATCGAAGACGGTGTGGAAGGCCTGGTTCACGTCTCCGAAATGGACTGGACCAACAAGAACTGCAACCCGAACAAGACCGTTCACGTGGGCCAGGAAGTCGAAGTGATGATCCTGGACATCGACGAAGAGCGTCGTCGTATTTCCCTCGGCATGAAACAGTGTGTGCCGAACCCGTGGGAAGAGTTCGCACAGAACCATCAGAAGGGCGACCGCGTGGCCGGCACCATCAAGTCGATCACCGACTTCGGTGTGTTCATCGGCCTGGACGGCGGCATCGACGGTCTGGTTCATGCCTCCGACGTGGCCTGGGACCTGGATGGCGAAGATGCACTGCGTCAGTTCCAGAAAGGCGAAGAAGTCGAAGCTGTGGTGCTGGCTATCGAAGCCGGCCGCGAGCGTATCTCGCTGGGCATCAAGCAGCTGCAGACCGATCCGCTGACCGCGTTCATTGCCGAGCATCCCAAGGGCTCGATCGTTACCGGCAAGATCACCGAAGTGGAGCAGCGCGTGGCCAAGCTGGAACTGGCCGAAGGCGTGGAAGGCTTCCTGCGTGCCTCCGACATCTCGCGTGAGCGCGTTGAAGATGCTCGCACCGAGCTGAATGTGGGCGAGGAAATCGAAGCACGTATCGTGACCATCGATCGCAAGAACCGCACACTGGGTGTGTCCATCAAGGCCAAGGAAATGTACGACGAAGATCAGGCCATGAAGGAGTACAACCAGGGTCAGGACGCCGAAGGCGCCACGACCATGGGCGACTTGCTCAAGCAGCAGATCGGCAACCAGGATTCCTGATTGCAGGATGCGTGACATGGCCGGGTTGATTCCCGGCTATGTCACTGGATTTTCTAAAGATTTTTCGGTAGGCTCGGTTGTTCGCAACCGGGCCTTTCGCTTTTGGGGCTGTCTCCAGTCCGCGCGGCTGACAAGGTTACGGGCGTCCGTTGCGTGGGGGTATCGGGGAATTTTGTATGACCAAATCAGAGCTGATTGACCGGCTGGCCATGAGTCAGCGACACCTGTCACATAAGGATGTGGAGCTGGGTGTCAAACTGTTGCTCGACACGATCTCGGATGCCCTGTCGGCAAACGAACGGATCGAGATACGCGGTTTCGGAAGTTTTTCCTTGCATCATCGTCCGGCACGCACGGGGCGCAACCCCAAGACCGGCGAAGCTGTGGCCATTCCGTCCAAGCGTGTGCCACATTTCAAGCCGGGCAAGGAATTGCGCGAGCGGGTTAATAACGAAGGATAGGGATCATCGATGCGTAGGATTGTCGTTCTTTTGCTGGTAATTGCGACCTTTTGCCTGGGTGCAGCCTTCAGCTATCACAATCCGCAAGCCGTGACCCTCAACTATCTGGCCGGACAGACCGAGATTGCGCTCGGTGCGCTGGTCATGGCGACCGTTGCGCTCAGCGTGGCGGTGATGGTGCTGACGTTCTGGCTGATCTCCCTGCCGCGCCGGGCCGAAACCCTGCGCCTGCGGCGGCGTCTGGAAAAAGCCGAGAACGAACTCCACAACCTGCGCCAGTTGCCTCTGAAGGATGGGTGACTTCACCGGACTGGTGTTGTTGTTGCTGCCCTTGGCAGCAGCAACGGGCTGGTTCGTTGCGCGCCAGTCGCGCCCCCGGGAGGAGCTTGAGGCGAGCAGCCTTAATCCGGACTACGTGCGTGGCCTGAGTCATCTGGTCAACAACGACACCGATCAGGCGATTGAAATCTTCATTGGCCTGATTGAAGCGGATGAAGGCACCATTGACCTGCATCTGGCGCTGGGCAGTCTGTTCCGGCGCCGTGGTGAGGTCGATCGCGCATTGCGCATTCACCAGAATCTGGTCCAGCGACCGCGCCTCAAGCCCCTGCATCGCAATCAGGCACGCTTCGAGCTGGCCCGTGATTACCAGGCGGCGGGGGTGCTGGATCGGGCCGAGGAGATCTTTCTCGAGCTGGCCCATCAAGGCATGTTTCTGAGTGACTGTCTGTCACGCCTGATGCGCATATACGAACGTGAGCGTGAGTGGGAACGCGCGATTGACACGGCCCAGTGGCTGAGTAGTGCACAGGGGCGCGACATGGGCCCGCGTATCGCCCAGTACTGGTGTGAGCTGGCCGACAGTGCGCTGCGCCGCGACGATGCACGTGGCCAGCAGCAATGTCTTAAACGCGCGCTGGCCGCGGACCCACACTGCGTGCGCGCCCAGCTGACCCGGGCCGGGCAAGCCGTGGACAGCGGCAAGGTGGCGCAAGCACTCAAGATCTACCGCGATGTGATCCAGCACCATGAGGCTTTTATCCCGGATGTTCTGGCTCCCTGGCGTGATGCCTTTCTGCGTGAGCACAGCGCTGAGCAATGGGCCGCTGAGCTGGAGCGGGTTTACCGCCGTCATCCGCATCCGCATCTTCAGGTCGCCCTGATTCAGGCTCAGGCGCAGAGCGGGCAGACTGATGCGCGCCAGCAGGCACTGGATCAACTGGTGCAGCAGCCCAGCTGGGTCGGCTTGCACGCGGCGCTGGGTCAGGACTGGTCGAACTTGCCGTCGCAGGCCGCGGGCTTGCTCAAGGGCTTTGCCGATGTGCTGCGCGTGCCGCTGGAAAAATCACCGACTTACCGCTGCGACCACTGCGGTTACAGTGGCCGCCAGCTCAACTGGCAGTGCCCCAGTTGCCAGCACTGGAATACCACGCAACCTTTGCCGGATATGACCTACTCAGCGCTGGAGGAACAGGTTCACGGCGCTTCGTCTTTGCCAGAACCGGGCGCTGGCGCCGCGGGCAAATCAGCGTCCTGAGACGTTGCAGGGCAGCCTTCATCGGCCCCCGGAGCAAACAGTGACAAGGCCAGGGCAACACGCTCTTCGGCTGACGGGGGGATGCTGTCCAGGGCACTGATGGCCTGCAGGGCCGGGCGCAGTCCACGCCCGTTGGCCAGCTGTATCGCAAGACCCGGGCGGGCGTTGAGTTCCAGCACCAGGGGGCCTTTGTCGCGATCAAGCACGATATCCACCCCGAGATAGCCAAGGCGCGCCAGGTCATAGCACTGTGCCGCCAGCAGCAGAACCTGTTCCCAGCCGGGCACGCTGAAATCACCCACGCTGTGCAGGGTGTCAGGATGATGGGTGACCGGGGCATTGTGCATGACCCCATGCAGGGTGCGACCGCTGGCCAGATCGATACCCA
>JASBUL010000084.1 GCA_030147945.1 Oceanococcus sp.
ACCGGCTTCCATGGAGGTGTGAATTTCATCACCGGTGCGATCCAGGAAGCCGGTATTGATGAAGATCACGCGCTCGCGTGCTTCAAAGATGCAGGCCTTCAGATTGACCGTGGTCCGGCGTTCCTCATCCATGATGCCGACCTTGAGCGTGTTGCGCGCCAGCCCGAGCAGATCTTCAACCCGATTGAACAACTCGCAGGTCAGCGCCACTTCTTCGGGGCCGTGCATCTTGGGTTTAACGATGTACACGCTGCCGCTGCGCGAGTTGCGCGGGCCGCTGGTCTTGTTCAGATCATGCAGCGCGCACAGGCTGGTGACAGCGGCGTCGAGGATGCCTTCAGGCACTTCATTGCCATCACCGTCGAGCACCGCATCAACGGTCATCAGATGGCCCACATTGCGCACCAGCAGCAGGCTGCGCCCCGGCAGGCTCAGCGTGCTGCCGTCCAGCGCCGTGTATTCACGATCCGGATTCAGGCGACGCGTCATCAGCTTGCCACCCTTGTTGAACGACTCTTCCAGCGTGCCTTTCATCAGGCCCAGCCAGTTGCTGTAAACCACGCTCTTGTCCGGGCCATCGACAGCAGCAACCGAATCCTCGCAGTCCTGAATGGCGGTCAACGCCGACTCAAGATGCACAGCACAGACATGTGCCGGGTCGTCCCGGCCGACCGGATGATCGGCATTGATTTCGATTTCGATGTGCAGACCGTTCTGCACCAACAACACCGCGCTCGGGTTCGGCGCATCACCGCGATACCCGACCAGCGCAGCGGCGTCTTTCAAACCAGTGGTTTCGCCCGACGACAGTTTGACCTCAAGCTGCCCATCAACAATGCGATAAGCCGTGCTTTGCAGATGACTGCCAGCGGCCAGCGGCACACTTTCATCCAGGAATTTGCGTGCAAACTCGATCACCTTGGCGCCACGTACCGGGTTGTAGGCA
Organism: Oceanococcus sp.; assembly: GCA_030147945.1. Lineage (GTDB taxonomy): Bacteria > Pseudomonadota > Gammaproteobacteria > Nevskiales > Oceanococcaceae > Oceanococcus. Next base: position 947 of record JASBUL010000084.1, read on the forward strand.
CCGGCACGCTCCGCCCCGCCCTCTTCCGAAATCACATCGGTGCCGTATAGCGCGTCATACAGATTGCCCCAGCGCGCGTTGGCAGCGTTCAGGGCAAAGCGTGCGTTCATCACCGGCACAACCAGCTGCGGGCCGGCCACTTGGGCGATCTCCGGATCAACGTTCTGGGTGGAGATCTGGAAGTCAGCCGGTTCTTCAACCAGATAGCCAATCGCCTTCAGGAAGGCCTTGTACTCGTCCATATCGATCGCCTGGCCGGCGCGCTCAGCGTGCCAGGCATCGATTTTCTTCTGCAAATCTTCACGCTTTTGCAGCAGTGCGCGGTTTTTCGGCGCCAGATCCGACAGTATGGCTGCAAAGCCGTCCCAGAATTTGTCGACGCTGATGCCGGTCCCCGGAAGAGCCTGTTCGACGATGAACGAATCAAGAACAGCCGCAACCTGCAGGCCAGCGCGCTCCACGCGTTGGGTCATGGTGAATACTCCGGTTTGTGAGGACTGTGGCTGCGTTTGCACGCTGCCGAAAAAGCCGGAAATTATACCTCAGTGCCCACAACACCGCGTGACGTGGGCGGGTGATCGACCTCGCCTTGTCGCGCGCACAAAAAAGCCAGCTCAAGGCTGGCTTTTTGCGGACGCCCTGATGGCGCGTCCCGGTTTCTTTAGGCCGGCTTATGCCAGCGTGAAACCTCGAGATTTATGGTGGGCCGTCCGCGACTCGAACGCGGGACCAGCGGATTAAAAGTCCGATGCTCTACCAACTGAGCTAACGGCCCGGATGCTGCTTTTACTGCACCGCGTTTTCTGCGGAGCGCGAAAGGATAGTCATTTTCGCGACGAATTCAAGTGCTTGCACTGATATATCTTGTTGGATCGCTCACCCCGGCCTGCACAAAACCCTCGTGGCGCAAGCGACAGCTGTCGCAAAGTCCGCAGGCGCGGCCCTGATCATCCGCCTGATAACACGACACCGTCGCCGCATAATCCACGCCCAGCGCGATGCCTTGGCGAATAATCTCACTCTTGCTCATGCGCAGCAGCGGGGCATGAATGCGCAAACCCTGCCCGCTTTCAACCCCGGCTTTGGTCGCCAGCTGACTGAGCTTCTGGAACTGTTCCAGAAAGGCCGGGCGGCAATCAGGGTAACCGGAATAATCCACGGCGTTCACGCCAATGAACAGATCCTGCGCATCAAGCACCTCGGCCAGCCCCATCGCGAGGGACAAAAAAACCGTGTTGCGCGCCGGCACATAGGTGATGGGGATGTCATCGCTGGGCGTGGTCGGCACATCGATCGCCAGATCAGTCAGGGCCGAACCACCGATTAAGCGCATATCCATCTCGATACGCCGATAGCTCAGGCAGCCTGCCCGCTCCGCCAGCGCCCGCGCCGCCTCAAGCTCAGCCACATGGCGTTGGCCGTAGGAAATGCTCAAAGCGTGACAACGAAAACCCTGCGCCTGTGCCATGGCCAGCACCGTGGCCGAATCGAGACCGCCGGAAAGCAGGATGACCGCTTCACGCGGTGTGTGTTCAGTGTCCTGGTTCATCGCCCCATAACAGTTTGTGCAGTTGCAACTGAAAGCGCAGCTCAAGTCCGCTGTCCAGTACCCATTGCGCAAGCGCGCCGGGATCGACCTGGCCAAAACTGGGCGACACCAGCACCGCGCAACGCTCAAGCAAACGGTACTGGTCAATGATGGTGACCGCCCAATCGAAATCAGCCCAACTGCAGATCACCAGCTTGACCTGGTCATGCGCGCGCAGGCCGTCCAGGTTGTCCCACAGATTACGCCGCACTTCTCCGGAATCGGGGGTTTTGATGTCCACCACCCGGCTGACGCGCGCATCCACGCGCGAGATATCCAACGCACCGCTGGTTTCCAGCGACACCGCATGTCCGGCATCGCACAGCGCGTGAAGCAAGGGAATGCAGGCTTTCTGGGCCAGCGGCTCGCCCCCGGTCACGCAGATGTGCCGCGTGTCCTGAACCAGAGGGTCGCTCAGCAGATCATCAAGCTCACGCCACTGGCCACCATGGAATGCGTAGGCGCTGTCGCAGTAACGACAGCGCAACGGGCACCCGGTCAGGCGTATGAACGTTGTCGGCAGACCAACCTGCAGCGCCTCGCCCTGCAAGGAGCGAAACACCTCGGTGATCTTCAGGCGCGCGACTTGTGTTGCTCGAACTGGCGTACCTGGGCTGGCCAGCGCGTCACTCACCGCCCATCTGCTGCAAACGCTCACGCGCCAGATTGGCTGCCGAGCTGTTTGGGTAGTCGCTGACGACCTTGCGCAGCAAGCTTCGTGCCTCGGCATTCTTGCCCTGCTCGACCCGCAACAGGCCTTGCTTGAGCAGCGCATCGCTGGCTTTGGAACTGGCAGGATAGCGATTCAGCACCTTGGCAAAGGCATCCCAGGCCTTGTCAAAAGCGCGATCCACATAAAACGCCTCACCAATCCAGTACTGCGCATTCGGTGCATAGGGGCTTTCCGGGTACTTGCCCAGAAAATCCTGAAATGCACCGACCGCCTGATCATAGCTGCCCGATTTCAAACTCTGGAATGCGGCCAGATAGGCTTTCTGGTCAGCGTTGTTATCCTCTTGCAGCAGAGCAGCCGCAGCGCCAGCGGAGGAGCCACCTTCCAGCCCCTGCAGGCGAGTGTCGATGTCGACGTACAGTGCGCGCTGACGTTCGTTCTGCCGATCCAGCTTGTACTGCAACTCTTCAACCTGGCCACGCAACATACGCACCTGCTCTTCCAGGTTGGCCACGCTGCTGCCAAGCCCCACCGCTCCCAGACCGCTCAGACGCCGCTGGGTTTCCGCCAGCTCCGAACGCAGTTCCTGATTTTCGGCATCCAGGGCGTTGAGCTTGAGCTGAACCGGATCGGGCTCCGAGCCCATGCTTGCGCAGCCGCTGATTGCGGCCACGGCCAGAACGATGGGTATACGCATTACTGATAAACCATAACGACGCGACGATTCTTGGCCCAGGCGGTTTCACCCGCGCCCAGCACGGCCGGCTGTTCCTCGCCGTAGCTTACGACCAGAAGCTGAGCCCGGGCCGCGCCGCGCAGCAGCAGTGCGCGACGCACGGCTTCGCCGCGGCGTTCGCCCAGCGCGATGTTGTACTCACGCGTGCCACGCTCGTCGGTGTGGCCTTCAAGCCGGATGCGCGCGCTGGGGTTGTCGCGCAGGTAGCGGGCGTGGGCATCCAGCACCGGCAGGAAGTCCGCGCGGATCTGGCTGCTGTCGTAGTCGAAATAAACGGTCAGCTGCTGACGCAGTGCGGCGTCGCGCTGTTCGGCCTGGCTCAGCGCGTTGGCCTGCCCCAGTTCACGATCATTAACGCCCTGCCCGTCCAGACCGCCGCTCTGACCCATGCTGTCCTGGTCGTAGGCGCTGCTGTCCTCCGGCTGATCCGGCGTTGAACTGCAACCCGCCAGCGCCAGCGCGGCGGCCATAATCCAGATGCCAAACTGATTTTTCATTGTGTCGTCCTACTTGTTGAACGGCGACCAGGCCGGTTCCCTGACATCACCCGGCTGACTCAAACCCTGCTGTATGCCGGTGTCTATCGCTACTGTCGCCAACTCGGCCCCACGGGGCCCTTTGGTCGAATAAATTATAACAACGCCGTTGGGTGCAAAGCTTGGGCTTTCATCCAACGGGCCATTACTGAGCACACGCAGATCGCCACTTTTCAGTTCCAGTGCGGCGACACGGAAACCACCGTCGTCACTTTGGTGGACCAGACTCAGAAAACGGCCATCCGGCGAATAGCTTGCACGGGCATTGCTGCGGCCTTCAAACGTGAGGCGCTTGGGTTCGCCGCCGCCGGCCGGAATGCGATAAATCTGCGGTCGCCCGGCCCGATCCGAGGTGAACACGATGTACTGACCATCCGGCGAATAGGACGGCTCGGTATCGATGGCCGGGTCATTGGTCAGGCGCCGGGTGTTGCCGCTGGCCACCTCCAGCTCATAGATTTCCGGATTGCCTTCATGCGACAGCGTGACCACCAATTTGCGCCCATCCGGCGAGAAACTCGGCGCACCGTTGATGCCGCGAAAATTGGTCAGCTTGCGCACCACCCCGGTCGAGACCGTTTGCAGGTAGATCGCCGACTGGCCCTGATCGAAAGCCACAAAAGCCATCTGGCGACCATCCGTCGACCAGGCCGGTGACATGATCGGCTCGCGCGAACTGACCAGCTGGCGCGGATCATGCCCATCGGCATCGGCTATCATCAGCTTGTAAGTACGGTTTTCCACCGTACCTTCCGCCGTCACGTAGGCAATGCGCGTGTTGAACACGCCCCGATGGCCGGTCAGTTTCTGATAGATCAGGTCACTGATCTGGTGGCTGGCATAACGCAAGCCGCTGGCGCTGACGGGAATCTCGTAAGCCAGGGACTCGGTTCCGCGAAACACGTCCAGCATGCGGAATTCGACCAGCCAGTTGCCCATGGACCCGCGGCGGATGCTGCCGATAACCAGATGCTCCACGCCCAACGCACGCCAGTTCTCGTAGCGCACGTTCTCGGTCTGACTGGGCTGCGCCAGCATATCCTCACGCGGGAACGGGGCAAACAACCCGCTGCTCTTGAGGTCCGCCTCGACGATGCGCGCCACGTCGGTGTCGAGATTGTCCAGTGCTTCAACCTGGAACGGCACAACCCCGACAGAGACCGGTTCAACCTGGCCTCCGGTGATGGTGATTTCCAGGTTGGCCAGCGCCGGGGTGCACAGCAGCCACAGCAGGGGGATCAGAATTCGGCTCATCATCACGGTTGGAATATCAAAGTCAGTGTTCGTTCAAAAACCCGCGGGTTCTTGGGCAAGGGTAGCGGATCAGCGCTGCGTATGGCTTTTTCCACCGATGCGTCGAGGAAACTGTTGCCGCAGCTCTGCAGCAGCTGGAAACTCTGAATCTGTCCGCCCGGCAGCTGCTTGATCTGAATCCGGCAGGAGAAATCCTCATCCACGCCCGGTGGTCGCGACCAGTGGCGCTGGATGTGTTCGAACAGCTGTCGCTGATAAATTTCGCGGTCGCTGGCGTCACGCTTGGCCTGGGCCGCCGCTTCACGTTCGGCCTCGATCGCCGCCTCTTCAGCGGCCAGCGCCTCACGCATGCGCCGCTCGTTCTCTTCCTGGCGCCGCTTGCGAGCTGCTTCCTCGGCCTTGCGCTTGGCCTCGGCTTCCGCTTTCTTGCGTGCTTCCTCTTCAGCTTTGCGTTTGGCTTCTGCCTCGGCCTTCTTGCGCGCCTCTTCCTGCGCCTTGCGCTTGGCTTCTTCTTCCGCCTTGCGGCGTGCCTCCGCCTCGGCTTTCTGACGCGCCTCTTCTTCCGCCTTGCGTTTGGCCGCTTCCTCGGCTTTGCGCTGTGCTTCAGCCTCAGCCTTTTTACGCGCCTCTTCTTCTGCCTTGCGCTTGGCCTCTTCCTCGGCCTTGCGCCGGGCTTCTTCCTGCGCCTTGCGCTGGGCTTCCTCTTCGGCTTTGCGGCGAGCTTCGGCTTCCGCCTGCAAACGTGCCTGCTCTGCCTGATTCTGCCGCTGCGTATCCAAAAAGACCGCTTTGACCGGCACGATCTGGGCTTGCTGCTGGAACAAGGACGGCGCGCCAAACCACAGCAGGGCCACGGCCAGCACATGCAAGGCCACCGCCAAGGTCAGAGCGAACACGTCTTGGGCGTCGAATTTCATCGCGCAACCCTACTCCGGTGCTTCAGTGGCGAAACCGAGAGTTTTGACGCCTGCCCCCTGCAACAACCCCATGGCGTACATCACCCGGGCATACGGTACCTGCTCGTCACCTTCGACCACCACCGAGGTGTCGGGCTTGTGCTTGAGAATGCTGACCACAATGCGATGAATGTCCTCGTCACTCACCGGATCCTGGGGATTCTCACCACGGTTGAGGTAGTAGTTGCCCTGGGCATCCACACTGAGCACAACAGGTTCATTTTCGCTGTCATAGTCCAGCGTTTCGGCCGCAGCATCGGGCAAATCCACTTCGACGCCCTGGGTCAGCAGCGGCGCGGTGATCATGAAGATCACCAGCAGGACGAGCATGACGTCGATATACGGCACGACGTTGATCTCGTGCGCCAAACGGCGTCTTTTCTGCTGCATCATACGTTCGGTTTCTGCAGGCCGCGTTCGACGATGCCGATAAACTCTTCGGCGAAAGCATGGAAGCGCGATTCCAGGCGATCCACCTGACTGGTGAACATGTTGTAAGCGATCACCGCCGGAATCGCCGCAACCAGACCCATGGCCGTTGCAATCAGAGCTTCGGCGATGCCCGGCGCGACCATCGTCAGGGTGGCGTGCTTGGCGTTACCCAGACCGATGAAGGCATGCATGATGCCCCACACCGTGCCGAACAAACCGACATAGGGCGAGGTGGAGCCAATGGTGGCCAGCACCGGCAGACCGCTTTCCAGCCGGTCAATCTCGCGCATGTGGGCAACCCGCACGGCGCGTTGTGCCGCGCCCAGCACTTCGTCGCGATCACCACCTTCGGCACGGCTGCGCTCGAACTCTTCGAAGCCCGCCTGGAACAGGGACTCCAGCCCCAGAGGCTGCTGATTGCGTCGCCGCATGGCATCGGCAATATCGTGCAATCGACCACCCGACCAGAAGTTGTCCTCGAAGCGATCGGCCGCCCGGCGCAACGCATCCAGCGTGGCCTTCTTACGGATGATCATGAACCAGGACACCACGGAAGCCAGCACCAGCAGACCCATGACGATCTGCACCAGGAGGCTGGCATTGAGAATCAAATGACTGAAGGACATAGGGTTTTACTTGCTCTGCAATGCGGTCCGCACATCCTCGGGCATGCGGGTAACTTGGAAGGAAGGATACGCCACACACCCGGCGCGCACAGTCAGTTCCGCCAGATCCTGATCCGCTGCGGCCGCGAGCCACATACGTTGACGGAACTGCACTGACGCCGCACCGGCCTTTTCGACTACAACCGACACGATGAGTTCATCGTCCAGCCGCGCCGGGCGACGATAGCGCACCGCCAGGTCACTCAGGGTAAAAGCAATCCCCTGCTCCTGCATCAGCGCCTGCTGATCGAACCCCAGTGCACGCAGATACTCGGTGCGGGCGCGCTCGAAGAAAGCCAGATAGCGCGCGTGGTACATCACCCCGCTCGCATCAGTGTCTTCGTAGTACACACGAAATCGCTGCTCGAACATGAGATTCAGCCTTGAAACAGATCACTGTTGCCCGGCGCATCCAGGCCCAGCAATCGGTACGTTTGCGGTGTGGCCTGACGCCCGCGCGGGGTGCGCAGCAGAAAGCCCTGCTGGATCAGATACGGCTCGATGACATCCTCAATGGTGTCCTTGCTTTCACCAATCGCCGCCGCCAGTGCATCCACGCCCGTAGGGCCGCCGCCATAGCGGTGAACCAGAGCGCCGAGCAGCTTGCGATCCATCAGGTCGAAACCTTCTTCATCGACCTCAAACATCTTCAGCGCGGCATCAGCCAGGGCTGCGTCGACGCGACCGTCCGCCTTGACCTCGGCGTAGTCACGCACCCGCCGCAACAGACGGTTGGCGATACGTGGCGTGCCGCGCGACCGTCGTGCGATCTCACGCGCACCGGCATCGTCCATCTCGACATTGAGCAGCTTGGCGGAACGCGCAACGATCGAGGTCAGATCAGCCGTGTTGTAGTACTGCAGCCGTTGCACGATGCCGAAACGATCGCGCAACGGCGAGGTCAGCGCCCCGGCTCGCGTGGTCGCCCCGATCAGCGTGAACGGCGGCAGATCCAGCTTGATCGAGCGGGCCGCCGGCCCTTCGCCGATGATGATATCGATCTGGTAATCCTCCATCGCCGGATAGAGAATTTCCTCGACCACCGGACTGAGGCGGTGAATCTCGTCGACAAACAGCACATCATTGGGTTCGAGATTGGTCAGCTGAGCGGCCAGATCACCCGGCTTTTCCAGCACCGGACCGGAGGTCTGGCGCAGATTGACATCCAGTTCGCTGGCGATAATGTGCGCCAGCGTGGTCTTGCCCAGGCCCGGCGGCCCGAACACCAGCACATGATCAAGCGCTTCCCCCCGACCACGGGCGGCGTTGATGAAGATGTCGAGCTGCTCGCGCACCGGCTGCTGGCCGATGTATTCGCTCAGTGAGCGCGGTCGGATCGCCCGATCAATGCGCTCTTCCTCGCCGCCACCCTGCGGCGACAACAAGCGCTCTTCGAACGGCAGCTCGCTCATCGCGCAGCCGCTTGCAGAGCCAGACGAATAACATCCTGGGCGCCGCTGATGCTGGCATCAACCTTGCCGACCAGTTTGCGCGCTTCTGCCGCCGAGTAGCCCAGCGCCTGCAAGGCATCTTGCGCTTCGGCGCGGTCCTGGGACGCCGCACCGCCGGATGCGCTCGAGCCGGCAGGCCCAAGCTGCTCGAAACGGCTGAGGCGCCCGCGCATCTCCAGCAACACGCGTTGTGCGGTTTTTTTGCCGATCCCCGGCACCCGGGTCAGGCGATCATCATCTCCCGCCTCGATGACGGAAAAAAGCTCTGAGGTGCTCATGGTCGACAACACCGCCAGCGCCATCTTGGCGCCAATGCCGGTAATACGCAGCAACTCGCGGAACATGGTGCGCTCCTCGCGGCTGGCAAAGCCATAGAGCAACTGCGCGTCTTCACGCACCACCATGTGAGTGTGCAACACCACGGCCTGACCCTCGGCCGGCAAAGCGAAAATGGTCGACATTGGCGCTTCCAGCTCGTAGCCCACGCCCTGCACGTCCAGCAGCACCTGTGGCGGGGCCTTCTCCAGCAGGGTTCCTGACAGCCGCCCGATCATCGCGCAATCCCCCGCCGCTGCGAACGCATGTGAAAGGCGTGACACACGGCTATCGCCAGCGCATCGGCCTGATCCTCCTGCGGCGCCTCGCGCAATGCGACCAGACGCTGAACCATGAAGTTGATCTGCTGCTTGTCGGCACGTCCACCGCCAACAATGGCCTGCTTGACCGTCGCCGGCGGGTATTCAGCCACGCTGAGCTGCTGACAGGCGATGGCCGCGATGGCTGCACCACGCGCTTGTCCCAGTTTGATCGCGCTGGCGACATTCTTTTGAACGAACACCGTTTCCACCGCCGCAGCCTGCGGCTGGTATTGCTCGATCATGTCATTCAACCCCTGAAAAATGCGGGCCAGTCGCTGAGCCATGTCACCCCGACCCAGCGCCAGGTGACCGCTGTGCACATGGGTGAATTGTTGTCCGTGAAAATCGATGATGGCAAAACCTGTACGCACCGACCCCGGGTCGACCCCCAGAATGCGTACCGGCAAGCTCACGCCCTACTCGCTCAGTTCGGCGTTGGCATAGACGTTCTGCACATCATCCAGATCTTCCAGCGCGTCGACCAGACGCTGAATGCTGGCGTAACTCTCTTCATCCAGATCCACGCTGGTCTGCGGACGCATGGTGACATCATTGTCTTCGGCGACCAGACCGGCAGCTTCCAGCGCATCTTTGACCGCTTCGTACTCATCCGGACCGGTGATCACCTCAACCGATTCGTCGTCGTAGCTGACAATGTCTTCCGCCCCGGCTTCCAACGCCACTTCCATGATCTGCTCTTCGCTGCTTCCCGGTGCGAACAGGAAGTAACCCTTCTTGTCGAACAGGTAGGCCACCGAGCCATCGTTACCGAGGTTGCCGCCATGCTTGCTGAACGCATGACGCACTTCCGCCACGGTGCGATTGCGGTTGTCGCTCATGCAGTCGACCATCACCGCGACACCATTCGGGCCGTAGCCCTCGTAGCGGATTTCCTCGTAGGCGTCACCTTCAAGCAAGCCGGCGCCACGCTTGATCGCACGCTCGATGTTGTCCTTGGGCATGGACTGGGCCTTGGCCTTGTCCACGGCCAGGCGCAAACGCGAGTTGGTCGCCGGATCCGGATCACCCATGCGCGCAGCAACGATGATTTCCTTGGCCAGCTTGGTGAACAGCTTGCCGCGCTTCTTATCCTGCGCGCCTTTGCGGTGCTGAATATTGGCCCATTTGCTGTGACCCGCCATTAGAACACCATCCTCAAACCGATGAAGGCCGAGTCTTCTATGTCGAAATCCCGCCCACCGTCCAAGCCAGCTTCAAGCTTGCGGTAGCCGGCAACGATATAAGCCTGACGAATCAGCTGGTAATCCACGCTCAGGCCGAATTCGAAGTATTTGTCGATGTCGTCGAAGGCACTGACGCTGGGGGCATAAAACACCCAGGCACGCCCACCGATACGGTTGAAGTCCGGCACCCGACCATCCAGCGTGCCGCCCAGCGCGACCGCCGCACCGGTCAAACCGCTGTCACTGTCGAGTATCACGGCGCGGCCACCTACGCCGGCTTTGACATTGGCTTTGGGGGCGCCGGTGTCACCGAGAATCATCAAGCCGACGTGACCGAGCAGCGCATCGCTGCCACTCTCATCCTGGTACAACACGCCCAGGTCGAGCGTGGCCACGTTGTCGGCCCGGTTCGGGCCCACTGCAACGGCATATTCGCCGCGAATCGAATCTTCGCCGAAGGTCAAATCCAGCGACGCCGAAAAAGCCGGCATGGCCAGTGCGGCCAAGCCCAGAGCGATCAAACCACGAATCATAGGATCAACGTTTTTTGTTAATGGCGTGAATGGCGCGTCCGTCAACCGACAGCGCCGCTTCGTGCACCGACTCCGACAACGTCGGGTGTGCATGCATGGTCAAGGCAATGTCTTCGCTGGTCGCGCCATATTCCATCGCCAGGACCATCTCGGCTATCAGCTCAGACACATAAGGCCCGACCATATGAACACCGAGAATGCGATCAGTTTCCGCACAGGCCAGCATTTTGACCTGACCGGCAGCGGCTTCCAGCGCCTTGGCGCGGCCATTGGCGGTGAACGGGAAACTGCCCACGCGATAGCTGACACCGGCCGCCTTGAGGGCTTCCTCGGTCTTGCCAACCCAGGCCACTTCCGGCGCGGTGTAGATCACCGAAGGCACGCAATCGTAGTTCACCTTGGCTTTGTGGCCAGCGATGATTTCGGCCACGGCCACGCCTTCTTCGCTGCCCTTGTGAGCCAGCATCAGGCCACCGATCACATCACCCACGGCATACACATCGGGCATGCTGGTGCGGTAAGCCTCATCAACCGCAACAAAGCCCTTCTCATCCAGTTCCACACTGGCGTCGCTGCTGCACAGATCACGCGTGTAAGGACGCCGGCCAACGGCCACGATCAGGCGGTCGAAGCGCTCGCTGTGTTCTTCACCGTTGACGCTGAATTTAACGTCCACACCGGCGCCTTTGACATCAGCGGACATGACCCTTGCGCCAAGCCGGATATCCAGGCCCTGCTTCTTGAACTGACGCAGTGCATCCTTGGCGATCTGACCATCGGCGATACCGGCCAGAAACTGATCCTGCGCTTCCAAAAGCACAGTGTCCGAACCCAGGCGTGACCACACGCTGCCCAGCTCGGTGCCGATCACACCGGCGCCGATCACACCGACGCGCTTGGGCACGCTTTCAAACTCCAGCGCACCCCAGGAATCGACGATGTACTTACCGTCGAACTTGGCCATTGGCAGTTCCACCGGTTCGGAACCACTGGCGATGAGAATCTTGTCGCACTCCAGCATCTCGGCTTTTTTCTTGCCCAGGGCGGTGAATGCGACCTTGCCCTGGCCACGGATCTGCCCGGTGCCAGCCAGCCCATCCACACCATTAGCCTTGAACAGCTGGGCGATGCCGCCGGTCAGCTGCTGGCTGATGCCGGTCTTGCGCGCCTGCATCGCAGCCACGTCCAGCTTGACCTTGCCGGTGGCGATGCCGTGCTTTTCGAACTCGTGCTGTGCCCGGTGATACAGCTCCGATGATTCCAGCAAGGCCTTGGACGGTATACAGCCGGCGTTGAGACAGGTGCCGCCGAAGGCCGCTTTACCGTCGTGATTGACCCATTTGTCGATACAGGCGACGTTCATACCGAGCTGGGCCGCGCGTATGGCTGCGACATAGCCCGCCGGGCCGGCGCCGATAACGATCAGATCGTACTTCTTGCTCATGATCAGTTCCTTGTCGCGGATCCATCTCTCCGCGGTAGTAAAAAGAGCCGGCACAGCCGGCTCCTGGAGTTTGCACGCGCGGCGTCCCGCCGCGGCGTTTAGATTTCCAGCAGCATGCGTGCCGGATCTTCCAGCACTTCCTTGATGGTGCGCAGGAACAGCACGGCTTCACGGCCATCGATGATGCGGTGATCGTAGGTCAGCGCCAGATACATCATCGGACGGATCACGATCTCGTCATTCACCACAACCGGCTTCTTGTTGATACCGTGCATGCCCAGAATCGCACTCTGCGGCGGATTCAGAATCGGCGTCGACATCATGGAACCGAACACCCCACCATTGGTGATGGAGAAGGTGCCGCCAAGCAGGTCGTCCATGGTCAGTTTGTTGTCCTTGGCGCGCGCCCCGAACTCGCCGATGGAGGATTCCACCTCGGCAAAGCTGAGTTTGTCGGCATCGCGCAGGATCGGCACCACCAGGCCACGCGGCGAGGACACCGCAATACCGATGTCGTAGTAACCGTGGTAGATGATGTCGTTGCCGTCCACCGAGGCATTGACGATCGGATAGCGCTTGAGCGCTTCAACCGCAGCGCGTACGAAGAAGCTCATGTAGCCGAGACGAACCTTGTGATTCTTCTCGAACACGTCGCGGTACTGCTTGCGCAGCTTGTCGACAGCGTGCAGATCAACCTCGTTGAAGGTGGTCAGCATGGCCGCACTCTGCTGAGCCTCGACCAGACGCTCGGCGATGCGCGCGCGAATCCGTGTCATCGGCACACGCTGTTCGATACGCTCATCCTGAGCCGGGGCCGAACCTACCGCACCGGCATCACGATCACCCACCGCCGCATCGGCGGCTTTGGGCGCCGCTTTGGCTTCTGCGGCCGGTTTGCTGCTGGCGTTGTCTTTCAGATACTTCTCGACATCAGCCTTGGTCAGGCGACCACCCTTGCCGCTGGCCGGAATCCCTTCAGCCTTGAGGTCATGCTCTTCGAGCAGGCGGCGCACTGCCGGGCTTTGCTGCACGTCGTCAGCCGGTTCGGCCTCATCCGCTGGCTTGCTTGGCTGCGAGGCGGCCGGTTTGTCATCAGCCTTCTTGGCCGCGGCATCGCCGGCTTCAAGCACGGCAAGCACGTCACCCGCGGTGACCGTGTCGCCCGGCTGAACCATGATCTTGACCAGAGTACCGCTATCGGTGGCTGGCACTTCCAGCACGACCTTGTCGGTTTCCAGGTCGGCCAGATTCTCATCGCGGGTGACGCTGTCGCCTTCCGCTTTGTGCCATTCCGCCACCGTGGCTTCCGTGACGGATTCCGGCAATGCCGGCACCTTGATTTCGATACTCATTGAATTGGCTCCTCGCGGGATTCCTGCCTGTTCGTGACCTTGAATGTGTTACGCGCCGACCAGCACTGAACCTTCCTTCAGCGCGGCCTGCATCAGAATGTTCTGCTGAATCACATGAACCTTGTTGTAACCGGTTGCGGTGGACGCCGCGCCTGGACGGGTGGCGTACATCATGCGGTGGTTCTTGCTCAGCGGGATCTGCAAGCGATGCTTGATCTGATACCAGGCGCCCTGGTTCTCAGGCTCTTCCTGACACCAGACGATGTCGCGTGCATTGGGATAACGTTTGAGCGCCGCGCCGTAGGCCTCGGTCGGGAACGGATACAGCTGCTCCAGACGCACGATGGCGACATCGTCAATACCGGCTTCCTGGCGCGCCTTGTAGATGTCAAAGAACACCTTGCCACTGCACACCACGACCCGCTTGACCTTCTTCGGATCCAGATCATCGATCTCGTCAATGACGTGCTGGAACTCGCCTTTGGTGAGGTCTTCCAGCTGTGACACCGACAGCGGGTGACGCAACAGGCTCTTGGGCGTCATCACCACCAGCGGAGAGCGCAGCTTGCGCAATTGCTGACGGCGAATCATGTGGAACATCTGGGCCGGCGTGGACGGCACACACACCTGCATATTGTTCTCGGCGCACAGCTGCAGATAGCGCTCCAGGCGCGCCGACGAATGCTCCGGCCCCTGCCCTTCGTAGCCGTGCGGCAGGAACATGGTCAGGCCGCACAAGCGCCCCCACTTGGAGTAGCCGGATGCGATGAACTGGTCCATCACCACCTGAGCGCCGTTGGCGAAATCACCGAACTGGGCTTCCCAGATCACCATGGTGGTCGGATCTGCCGTGGCGTAGCCATATTCGAAACCGAGCACGCCCTCTTCCGACAGCAGGGTATCGAGCACCTCGAACTGGCCCGGCCCGACATGGGCCAGCGGCGTATAGCTCAGGGTTTCCTGCTGGTTGTGCAGGCGCGCATGGCGATGGAAGAAGGTGCCGCGGCCGCAGTCCTGACCAGTCAAACGCACATTGTGGCCGTCATCGATCAGGCTGGCATAGGCCATGGTTTCGGCAAAGCCCCAATCCAGCGGCGCCGCACCTGCGGCCATGCGCGAGCGGTCCTTCATGATGCGATTGACGCGATCATGCACGGTGAAGCCTTCCGGCAACTGCAGCAGACGTTCGCTCAGATCACGCAGCTTCTTGAGAGTGATGGTGGTCTTGCAGGCTTCCGCATGATCGCCACCCTGATAAACACTCCAGTCCACCGTGTGCTCGTTGCCGACCATGCCCAGGGTCTTGCGCGCGATGTTCTCGCCGCGATCCAGCCCCTCACGGTAGTCATCCAGCATCTGGGCTGCTTCATCCGCAGACACCACATTGCGCTCGGCCAGGCGCTCGGCAAACAGCGCCCGCGTGGTCGGCCACTTGCGGATCTTCTGGTACATCTGCGGCTGGGTCACCGCCGGTTCATCAGCCTCGTTATGGCCATGACGGCGATAACAGACCAGATCGATGATCACATCTTTCTTGAACTCGGCGCGGTAGTCCGCCGCCAGCCGGGTGATGAACACCACCGCTTCCGGATCATCGGCATTGACGTGGAACACCGGCGCTTCAAGCATCTTGGCAATGTCGGTGCAATACAGCGAGGTACGTGAATCACGCCGCCCGCTGGCTTCGATCGGGTTCGGGGTGGTGAAGCCGATCTGGTTGTTGACGATCAGGTGGATGGTGCCACCGGTCGAAAAACCGTTGGCCTGCGACAGCTGCAGAGTTTCCATGACCACGCCCTGGCCGGCAAACGCGGCATCGCCGTGGATCAGCACCGGCATCACTTCCTTGCCAGCCTCATCGCCCCGGCGCACCTGACGCGCACGCACCGAACCCTGCACCACCGGGTTGACGATCTCCAGGTGACTGGGGTTGAAGGCCAGCACCAGATGGCAACGCCGACCATCCACGTCCACATCGGTGGAGAAACCCATGTGGTATTTCACGTCGCCCGATGCACGCGGATCGTCTTCGATGTTCTTGCCTTCAAATTCGGCAAACAGGTCCGCCGGCGATTTGCCAAGCGTGTTGACCAGCACGTTAAGACGCCCACGGTGCGCCATGCCGATGATGACTTCCTCGACATCATGCGTGGTGCTGCGACGCAGCAGCTCATCCAGCGCCGGAATCAGGCTGTCGCCGCCTTCCAGCGAGAAGCGCTTCTGGCCCACATATTTGGTGTGCAGATAGCGCTCGATGCCTTCGGCCGCGCTCAGCTGCATGAGCACGGTGCGCTGCTCCTGCTCGGTCAGCCACGGCTGGTAGACCTGCCCTTCCAGACGACGCTGAATCCAGCGCTTTTCGCTGGTTTCAGTGATGTACATGTACTCGGCGCCAATCGAGCCGGTGTACACGGTGCGCACCAGATCGAGAATATCGCGCAGCTTCATGCGATCTTCGGCGGCCAGCGACCCGGTGTTGAACACCGTGTCCATGTCCTGCTCGCCCAGACCGTGGAAGGCCGGCTCCAGATCGGGCACGTGCGGGCCCTTGGTCAAACCCAGCGGATCGAGATTGGCAGCCTGATGCCCGCGCACACGGTAATAGTTGATCAGGCGCAGCACCGCCGCCTGCTTTTCCGCAGCCTCGGGATTCATGGCCTCGCCACGGCGCGCGCGGCGCGCGCGCTCCTTGGCCATCTTGACGAAGGAGGAGCGAATCGGTCGATGCGCCACCTCGGCCTGTTCGGCCTCACCCAATCCCCGGAAATAGTTGCGCCAACTTTCGTCGACCGCATCCGGGTTTTTCAGGTATTCCTCATACACCGCCTCGACGTATCCGGAACTGACACCCGACATCGGGGTGCTGGCCAGAAACTTGCGAATGAGGTCCCCGCTCATGGGTATCTCCAGGTCGTCAGATTACTTCGGTTATTGTACGAGAACGTGAGGCAAAAAGCGCTGTTTTCACCGGGAAAATCTCACTTTTTTGCATCCCAGGTGGTGGTCAGTTCGCTCAGGTAGCTTTTGAACTCGTCTGCAAACTCCGGATGCTTGAGTCCGAACTCCACATTGGCCTGCAGATAACCTAGTTTGCTGCCGCAATCAAAACGTGTGCCTTCGAACTCGAAAGCCAGCACAGTCTGTTCTTCCAGCATCTTGGCGATGGCATCGGTGAGCTGAATTTCACCGCCGGCGCCACGCCCGGTGGAGCCAAGGATCTTGAAGATGCGTGGCGGCAGAATGTAACGCCCCACCACAGCCAGATTGGACGGCGCTTCCTCCGGCTTGGGCTTCTCCACGATGCCCTTGATTTCGCTGACCCCATTGCCGATGGGTTCGACATCGACGATACCGTATTTATAAGTCTCTTCCGGCGGCACACGCTGGACCGCAATCACGGCCGTGCCATATTCGGCATAAACACGCTGCATCTGAGCCAGACAGGGGCGCAGCTTACCGTCGATGAGGTCATCGGCGAGGATCACGGAAAAGTCTTCATCACCAACCGCCGGCTCTGCGCACAGCACCGCATGGCCAAGCCCCATGGCTTCCGGCTGGCGAATGTACATGCAGCTCACCCCGATCGGCAGCACCTCCCTCAGCTCTCGCAAAGTGTCGGTTTTGCCCTTTTGCTCCAGCGTGTGTTCAAGCTCGTAGGAGCGATCGAAATGGTCGAGGATGGAATTCTTGTTGTTGCTGGTGATGAACACCAGCTCTTCGGCACCGGCACTGATCGCCTCATTGACCGCATACTGAATCAGCGGCTTGTCCACGATCGGCAACATTTCCTTGGCGCTGGCCTTGGTCGCGGGCAGAAACCGCGTGCCCAGACCGGCCACCGGAAATACAGCTTTGCGAATACGCATGTCTTAGGCTCCTGCTGTCCACTTGCCGGACAGAATCGGCTTGTGATTGTTGGCGTCTTTGACCTCGAAGACGAAATCGCTGGCTTTGGCCTCACCGTGAAGCTTGGCCTTGCCCGGCAGGAACAAAGGCGTCTTGAATTCGACCTCAAGCACCCCGGCGTCCTCGGTGTTGACCGGCAGTGTCGCGGCGCTGCGCGCCAGCGTCCACATACCGTGAATAATGGCCCGTTTGAAGCCCAGCAGTTTGGCCGTCGGTGCGGAAATGTGAATCGGGTTGATGTCGCCAGACACCAGAGCGTAGCGGCGACCGAGATTGCCTTTGAGTGTCCACAGCGCAAGTTCAGGCAGGCTGCTGGGCTGCGCTGCTGGCGGTTTCTTCTTGCTGCCCCCCGACGCCGCACTCTTGTCGCTGCGCCGGCTCAGGATGGAGGTGATACCGCGCCACACGACCTTGCCCTGTGCGTCCTGGAATTCGGTAACCAGATCGAATTCGTAACCGCGTGCGGTTTCCTTAATACCGTTGATTTCCACCGATACGTCATAACTGGCGTCGATGCGCATGGGCTGGGCCTGCTCGATGCGATTGGAGACATGCACCATGCCCATCGCCGCGAGCGGGAAATCGGGATGCCCCATCAGATGCAGATGCAGCGGGAAGACCATGACCTGCGGGTAGCACACCGGCAGGAACTCGCTCTTCTTGCCACCACACACGCGCCGGTAGGCTGCGACCATCATGGCCCGAGGCTTGACGTTGTCGGCCGTGGCAATCAGCGGCTCCTTGAGTTCAACCGTCTTGGATGCGCGCGAGACCACCACTTTGCCGAAAGCCGGCAAGGCCGGAGGCAGTCGATCGAAATTCAGTTCAGCCATGATTGAAAACTCCGAATGAAATAAATAGGTGCATCGCCTTTAGGGCAATTGCTGATCAATGGTCAGTTCGAGCGGCGCGCGTGGCGGCTCGTTGAGTGTAATGCTGCCCTGCCAGTCGCCAGGCTGGGCCTGCGGCTCGCCGCTGCGACTGATGCGCGCGGTCACGCGCCAGGCATCAAAAGCGGCCAGACTGGTGTTTTCCAGCATACGCTTGCTGTCATCCAGGGTAACCCGCAGCGGCCAACGCTGAGGCAAGGCCTGACGCGACACCGCCAGCGGCATGGGCGGACCATCGAGCGCACGAACAAGCACGTACAGCACGGCGTCATCCGGCACCTGGGCGGCCAGCTCAGGCGCCAGCGCCACATCGATCTCGAAGCGCAGGCCCTCCGCCGCATTGTCTTTTTGCGCCACCACGTCCACCCCGAATTCGGCGCTCAACCATGTGGCCATTTCCTGGGGCAGATTGGGCAGCTGCTGCAAACGCTCGATGTAGCGAGCCTGAGCCGCGTCATCGCCACGCTGTGCCGCTGCCAGCAGCGCGTACCACAAGCCACGCAAATGCCCCGGATTGAGTGCCAGCGCCTTGTCGATCAAGGCCAGCGCAGCATCGTCCAGTTGCTGACCGTTGGCCAGCCCCAGCGCCTCAGCCTGCGCGACCAGCAGGTCGGGGTTATCTTCACCGGTGAGCGCGTTGGCACGTGCGTAAGCCTGTGCCGCCTCACCATGCCGCCCCATCACGCTGTACGAACGCCCCAGCATCATCCAGCCGCGCGGATCATTAGGCTGTTCCTGTAAACGCACATGCAATGCAGCGACCAGCTCCTCCAGCGACGGCTGCCCCTCCTCTTCGGACGGCTGCGCCGCAGCAAAATGCTGGGCGCCATGACTGAGCTGGAAGGTGATCGCGGCCACCACAACCGGCACCACACACAGAGCCAGCTTCTGCCACAGCGGCCAGCCGCGCTGACGCCACTGGGCATCAACCTGAGCCATTTCCGCAGCAAAAGTCTGCTCCAGATGGGCCAGGGCTTCGTCGTGCTGCGCCGCGCTCAGCTCGGCGTTGCGCGCGCGCTCGGCCAGCACCTCACGCTGCTGCTTGAACGCTTGCGCATTCAGCTTGCTGCGTTCGCGCGCCTGCACGCCGGCAGCGCCTCGCTGACTACCGATCACCAGCCACAGGCCTGCCGCCAGCGCCACCAGTAAACCGGTTATCCAGACCAGTTCAATCATCATCAATATCTTTGAGCAGACGCTCGACGTCTGCATGGGTTTGTTGCTGTGCCGGCACCGCCGGACTGACCGCCTCGCCGCGCCGCACCCGCCATACCAGCCCGAAACCAAGCAGCAGCATCAGCACCGGCCCCAGCCACAGCAGCCAGGTGGTGGGCTTGAACGGCGGTCGATACAACACGAAATCGCCGTAGCGCGCGGTCATGTACTGGCGAATTTCGTTGTCGGTTTTGCCGGACGCGATCATCTGCCGGGTTTGTGCACGCAAATCTTCGGCCAGCGGCGCTGCGGACTCGGCAATCGACTGATTCTGGCAGACCAGACAACGCAGCTCTTCGTTCAATGCTCGCCAGCGGTTTTCGTCCCGCTCCGACCAGGCGTGAGCAAGCAGGGGCAGGAGCAACACCACAAGACCCATCCAGCGCATGATCAGGACTCCGCGCGAAGCTGCTGCAGCAGCGGCATCAACGTCTCGTTTACATAATCCCAGGTCAGCGGTCCGATGCGCTTGGCCCGGATCACGCCGTGCCGGTCGATGACAAAGGTTTCCGGCACCCCGTAAACCCCCCAGTCGATGCCGACCCGGCCATCGTAATCTCGCAGCGATGCGGTATACGGATTACCACGCTCCTCAAGCCAGCGCTCGGCATCCTGGCGTTCATCTTTGTAATTCAAGCCGATGATGTGCATGCCCGGCTGCTGACTGAGGGCATTGAGTATGCCGTGCTCCGCCCGGCAGGCGACGCACCAGCTGGCCCACACATTGAACAAACTGACCCGGCCGACAAACAGATCTTCCGACACCAGACGGTCACCACCCAGCAGCGGCAATGTGAATGCCGGTACGGGCTTGCCGATCAGGGGCGAATCAACCTCGCGCGGGTCCAGCGACAGACCGCGGCCAAGCACCACTGTCAGCGCAAGCAGTATCAGCAGCGGCACGGCGACAAACAGGCGCTTCATATGGCCACACCCATCTCGGCATCCGCTGATCGCGCCTGCCGTGCCAGACGGTAGCGCCGATCACTGGCTGCAATCGCGCCGCCGATCGCCATCAAAATGGCGCCAAACCAGATCCAGCGTATGAACGGTTTGACGTACAACCGCACGCTCCAGGCGCCCTCGCCCAGCGGTTCGCCCAGCGACACGTAGAGATCACGCCACACGCCGATGTCGATCGCGGATTCGGTCATGGGGTTATTGGGCTGCGAGTGGTAGCGGCGTTTTTCCGGCTCCAGCACGGTGATCTCCTGACCCGCACCGTCCCGGATCACGATCACCGCGTGTTCGGCACTGTAGTTCGGGCCCTCCAGGTGATCGGTACCCTGGAACTCCCATAGATACCCCGCAAAATCGGCCTGCTGCCCGGGGCGCATGGCCAAGTCTTTCTCGGCATCGGCCTGACTGACCAGACCAACGCCGATGGCGAACACGCCCAAACCCAGATGGGCCAGACTCATGCCCAGAATGGAAGCTGGCGGCAAACGCCCTTTGCGCAGCCAGGCAAGGATCTCAGCCAGCGCCGTCACCGTGCACCACATGGCCAGCACACACGCCACAAAGATGCCCAGACCACGCACATCCGGGGTCATCAGAGGCAGCGCCAGACCACCCACCAAAGCCACCAGCATGGCCACGCGATTGGCCCGCACCGCCGCACCCCAATCGGCTTTCCACCAGTTCACCCGCCAGGAAAAGCCGACCAGCGCCAGCATCGGCAACATCAACGGCACGAAGGTCGCATTGAACCAGGGCGGCCCCACCGACGGCTTGGGCAACCCCAGCGCATCAACCAGCAGCGGGTACAGGGTCCCGAGCAGCACACTGAAAGCCGCCACCACCAGCAGCACATTGTTGATCAGCAACAGCCCTTCTCGCGAGTTCAGGCGAATCGGCGCCTGCAGACTCATGCTCGCGGCACGCCAGGTGTACAGGGCCAGCGAACCGCCGACCACAACGCTGAAGAAGCCCAGGATATAGACCCCTCGAGCCGGATCTGTTGCAAACGCATGGACGGAGACCAGCACCCCGGACCGGACCAGGAACGTGCCCAGCAGGCTCAGCGCAAACGCCGCGATCGCCAGCAGAATGGTCCAGCTGGCCAGCACCCGACGCTTTTCGGTCGCCGCCAGCGAGTGAATCAGTGCGGTGCCGACCAGCCAGGGCATGAATGATGCGTTCTCGACAGGATCCCAGAACCACCAGCCGCCCCAGCCGAGCTCGTTATAGGCCCACCACGAGCCGAGCATGATGCCGAGCGTGAGGTAGCTCCAGGCCCAGGTGGTCCAGGGCCGCGTCCAGCGCAGCCAGGCGGTGTCAAGACGTCCGTGCAGCAGGGCCGCAATGGCAAACGCGAAAGGCACCGTGAAACCGACATACCCCATGTACAGCATGGGTGGATGAATCGCCAGACCGGGGTCCTGCAGCAGCGGATTGAGATCACGCCCCTCAAGCGGCGCCGGCAGCAGACGCTCGAACGGATTGGAGGTGAACAGGACGAACAGCAGAAAACCCACGGTCACGCCCGCGATAACGGCCAGCACCGTGGCGCTGATCTCCAGCGGCAACTTGCTCGAACGCGAGGCCACCGCCAACCCCCAACCGGTGAGCATCAGCAGCCACAGCAGCAGCGAACCTTCATGCCCTCCCCACACTGCCGAGATCTTGTAGATCAGCGGCAAAGCACTGTTGGACTGATGCGCAACGTAAGCGATCGAGAAGTCATCCTGGAGAAACGCCACGCTCAACAGCACGAACGCACACAGAATCAATGCGAAGGATGCGCGTGCCGCCGGCAGCGCCAGCATCAGCGACGAGGTATTGCGTGAACGCAACCCCCACAAGGGCACCACGAACTGGATCAGCGATACCGCCAGCGCGGTGGCCAGTGCAAAGTGACCAACGGCCGCAATCATGAGCGCTCCAGCGATTTGAATGGCGCGCAGCTGTGACCGGTGCCGTCAGCACCGAGCTTCTCGGCCAGCTCCGGCGGCATGTAATTCTCGTCGTGCTTGGCCAGCACTTCGTCGGCCACAAAGACACCATCCTGCAATCGCCCGGTCGCCACAATGCCCTGCCCCTCACGGAACAGATCCGGCAGGATGCCTTCGTAGCTGACCGCCACGGCATGCTCACAGTCGGCCATGCGGAAATCGACCCGGAGACTGGCCGGCTCGCGCTGCACGCTACCGGGCACCACCAGCCCGCCGAGACGGATGCGCGCCTGCGGCGGCACATCACCGTTGACCACCTCGGTCGCACTGTAGAAATACATCAGGTTTTCACGAAATACCTGACTGGCCATGGCCGCAATGGCAGCCACCATCACCACCAGCCCCAGCACCATGAAGATACGTCGTTGTCGTCTTGTCATCGCTTGTCGTTACGCCCCCGGCGCTCCCGCAATATCGCCCGGCGGATTCGACGCCCGCGCCACAGCGCGGTTCCCCACGCACCGAATAGAACTGCCAGAAAAACCACGTAACTCGGCCACAGATACACCGCATAGCCGCCCATGGCGAAAAACTCTGTCATTGGCCCGCCTCAACGATCTCGCCCACCCAGCGGCTGTGTCGCTCACGCCACAGCAGGGTGGCACGCATGCGCACCAGCACAATGGTGCCGAACAGCAGCGTGCTGGCCAGCGTCAATTCCAGCAGCGGCACCAGCATGCGCATGTCCATCGATGGCGAATCAAATTTGCTCACCGTAGGGCCCTGGTGCAGCGTGTTCCACCACTCGACCGAGTAATGCACGATCGGCACATTGACCGCCCCGACCAGCGCCAGCAAAGCGCAGGCCCGTGCCGCCTGGCGTTTGTCTTCGATGGCCTGATCTAGGGCCAGAACACCCAGATACAGAAACAGCAGAATCAGCTCGGAGGTCAGCCGCGCATCCCACACCCAGTAGGTTCCCCACATGGGTTTGCCCCACAGCATGCCGGTAATCAGCGCCGCTGCGGTAAAACCGGCGCCGGGTATGGCCGCGTCAATGATGTAGACCTCAGCGACCTTCATGCGCCAGATCAGCGCCACCACGGCCGCCACCGCCATCGACGAATAAATGAACAGCGACAGCCAGGCCGCCGGCACATGCACGAAGATCATGCGGTAGCCCTGGCCCTGCTGATAATCCACCGGCGCCGCCCACAGGGCGCCGTACAGGCCATGCAGCAGTAGCAACAGACCAGGAATGGCGAGCAACCAGGCCAGACGCCCGGCAAACGGATAAAAGGTCGGGCCGGAGCCAAGCCTGTGAAACCAAAGCCACATAGAAATCAGGAGGATTCGCTTGCGATCTTAAGAGCTGCGGCGCTGGCCCAGGGGGCAAGAAACATGGCCGCGACGAGCATACAAGCGAGCAAGTATAACTGACCGGTGATGGGCAATCCGTCGTGTGCGGCAACCCCGCAGCCCGCGCCAAAAATCAGCACCGGCACATACAACGGCAACATCAGCAAACTGGTCAGCAAACCACCCCGCCCCATGCCGGCTGTGAGCCCGGCCCCGATACCTCCAAGCAGCACCAGCACCGGCGTGCCGAGCAGCAGGCCGTACAGAATCGCCGAGACCTGCTCGGCGGGAAAATACAGGGCGCGACTCATCGGCCAAGCCAGCAGGACCACCGGCAAACCGGTGAACAACCAATGCACCAGCGCCTTGATGAACAACACCAGGGGCATGGGCCAGGCCGAGAGCAGCATGGCATCGACCCAGCCTTCTGCCATTTCCTGGCGATACAAGGCTTCCAGACCAAAGATGCACGCGGTCAGCGCCCCGGCCCAGATCACCGCCGGGGCATAGCGCGCCAGATGTTCCGGCGATGGCACACCGCCCAGCGGGAACAACAAACAGATGAGACAGAAAATCAGCGGCGCCTGCAGCGCATCGCCACGCCGACGCCAATAGCGCTGGAGTTCACGGCGCAGCAGCGCCGTTACACCGCGCATGTGTCCTCCAGTGTCTCTATCCGAGGGGGGCAAGCCAGTGGCAGCTCGTCGTGACTGGCGAAGACACACGCACCGCCCTGTGCACGATGTGCCTCTATAAGCGCCGACAGGCGCGCACGATTGGCATCGTCCAGCCCATTGGCGGGCTCATCCAGCAGCCACACCAAAGCGTTTTCCAGCAGCAGGCGAGCCATGCCCACACGCTTTTTCTGGCCGGTCGACAGCTGACCGACGCGGCGCTCGAGCAGCGGCCCAAGCGCGAGCGGGTCGATCACCGCGGCAGCTTGTGTCCCGCAGGTATCGGCTATGTAGTGCAGGTTGTCGGCAACGCTCAGATCGCGACTCAGGCCGAGACGATCATCGAGATAGCTGATGGCCTGGCGAGGCTCATCCAGGCGCGTGGCAAAGCGCTCACCGCGCCAACGCATCTGCCCGCTTTCAGGTGTGACCAGACCCGCCAGCACCCGCAGCAAGGTGGTCTTGCCACGCCCGTTCGGCGCACGCAGCCAGATCACATCACCGGCATCCAGCTGCAAGTCATACCCCGCGTAAAGCTCACGCTCTGCGCGTCGCAGCCACAAATTGGTGGCGCTGAGCAGCGTATTGGTGGCGGTCACAAGGGGAGGCCGAAGCGCATCATCGGCCTGCTGCGCAGAAAAGAGGCAGACGGCGCGCAGTCGCGCTTAAAACGGGTGGCCGGATGCCGAAGCTCAACGGCCAGCGTGATTCGAACCCGGACTGACAAAGCCTGGTGCCCGAGGCCGGAATCGAACCGGCACGGCCGCAATGGCCGGCGGATTTTAAGTCCGCTGCGTCTACCAATTCCGCCACCCGGGCCATGCACGATTGAATGGAGGCTAGGACCGGAATCGAACCGGTGTACACGGCTTTGCAGGCCGTTGTATAACCACTCTACCACCTAGCCATTGTGCTGATCATACAAAAAACCCCGGATGAACCGGGGTCAGATGTCGCGGAAGCTCCGACAACGCATCGGACCGCAGTAACTGGAGCGGGAAACGAGATTCGAACTCGCGACCTCAACCTTGGCAAGGTTGCGCTCTACCAACTGAGCTATTCCCGCATCTGGGTCTATTTTACGTCATTTTGGTGACGCCCGGAAACCCTTCCGGATTCACTGACTTGCAGTGGCTTGAAGCCGCTGCCTCAGCGAGGAAGGCGGCATTTTAGGGGTTTTTCTGTGGGTGTCAACCCAAGCCGGAATCGGCCCCGTGATGGTCAGTCGGCCTGCGACAGCAAAGGCCATGCAGCGCGCAAATACACGGCCATCGACCACAGGGTCAGAACGCTGGCAATCAGCAGCAAAGCGTAGCCCAAATCGTAAACTGGCAAGTTGAAGGTGGACTCCTGCCACAGCAACATCGAAATGGCCGTCATCTGTGTGCCGGTCTTGAGTTTGCCGATGCCGCGCACCGCCACGCTGGCGCGCTGCCCCAGCTCTGCCATCCACTCGCGCAGCGCCGAAATGGTGATTTCGCGCCCGATGATCACGGCCACCGGCAACAGCATCGCCACGGTGGGGTCGTTCTGAAGCAGCACCACCAGCGCTGTTGCGACAATCAGCTTGTCGGCGACCGGATCCAGAAACGCACCAAAATTGGACATCGCGTTGAGACGTCTTGCGAGGTAGCCGTCCAGCCAGTCCGTGATTGCGGCCAAAATGAAAATGATCGCGGCCACAATGGTGTTGTGCTGAAAGTCGAGATAGTAGACGAGCACCAGCAAGGGGATCGCCAGCACGCGCAGCAGCGTCAGTTGCGTCGGCAAAGTCAGGCGCAAAACAGTTATCCGGAGGGGTTTTCGTGCAAATGATCATACACGCGCCGTGCCAGGGCGCGATGAAAGCCTTCGACTTTCTGCAAATCATCCAGGCTGGCGCGGCGCAGCTGGCGCATACCGCCAAAGCGTCGCAGCAGCGCCTGCCGCCGCACCGGCCCTAAACCCGGGATGTCATCCAGCTCGGAACGGGTGCGCGCCTTGGCACGGCGCCCGCGATGCCCGGTGATGGCGAAACGGTGCGCCTCGTCACGGACCTGCTGAATCAGATGCAGGGCCGGATCGTCATCATCCAGGCGCAGCGCCTCGTTCTTGCCCGGCATGAACAATTGCTCCAACCCGGGTTTGCGCGCACTGCCCTTGGCCACACCCAGTATCAGCGGCGGCTCAATCGCTAGCTCCTCCAGCGCACTCATAGCCGAGGCCAACTGGCCCTTGCCGCCGTCAATCAGCAGCACGTCTGGGCACGGGCTCTCGCCGCTGACCACACGCTTGAAGCGACGCAGCACCGCCTGGCGGATAGCCGCGTAGTCATCGCCCGGCGTGATCCCGCTGATGGCGAAACGCCGGTACTGCGATTTGTCCGCCCCTTCGCTACCGAACACCACGCACGAGGCCATGGTCTCTTCACCGCGGCTGTGGCTGATGTCGAAACATTCCAGGCGCTCGGGCACACGCTCCAGCGCGAAACGCGCCTGCAGCGCCAGCAGACGACTGCCAATGTTCTGGCGTGACAAGACCCGATGCTTGAGCGCTTCGCGCAGGCTGGCGCTGGCCATGTCACGCAGGCGCCGACGCACGTCGCGCACTTGTGCCTTGATCACCAGCTTGCGTCCGGCTGCTTCGCTCAGGGCGTGCGTCAACCAGTCAGCCTCAGCCGGCGCCACATTGACGATCAACTCATCCGGTGGCGCATGTGAGGTGTAATGCTGAGCCAGAAAGTCACCCATCAGCTCATCCGCGCTGACATCCTTGGGCACGCGCGGGAAGTGCTGCACCTGTCCCCGGTTCTGCCCTGCCCGAATACTCATGACCCCGACGCCGGTCAGGCCGTTGATGGACTCCAGCACGACCACATCGGCATCGCCTTTGAGTCCGGTCACGATCTTGGTTTCCTGCATGCGCCGGATGGCCGCGATGCGATCTCGGGTGCGCGCGGCTGACTCGAAATCCAGCGCCGCCGCCTGCTCATCCATGCGCGACTGCAACGCGCCGATCAGGGATTCGGCGCGCCCCTGCATGACATCGCTGACCGCATCAACGCTGGCGGCATAGTCGGCTTCGGAGATCAGCCCCACGCACGGCGCGCTACAGCGTCGAATCTGGTGTTGCAGACAGGGCCGCGTTCGCGCTTCGAAATAACTGTCTGAACAACCTCTTACTTCGAAAACCTTCTGTAAAGTCGAGATCGTTTCACGGACCGTAGCCGCACTCGGGAACGGGCCAAAGTAGCGCTCATTCGGCTTGCGTGCACCGCGGTGGAACACGATGCGTGGATAGCGATGGCCGGTCAGACGCAGATAGGGGTAGCTCTTGTCGTCGCGCAAACACACGTTGTAACGGGGCTTGAGCGACTTGATCAGGCTGCTCTCCAGCAGCAGCGCCTCATCCTCGGATGCGGTGATGCTGATCTCGATGGCAGCGACCTGATCGACCATGGCCTCGATACGCGGGTTGCCGCTGGCGCGCAGGAAATAGCTGGAAACGCGCTTCTTCAGATTGCGCGCCTTGCCGACATACAGCACCTCACCGCCGCCATTGAGCATGCGGTAGACGCCGGGCTGAGTGGTCAGCCGGCGAACAAAAGCCTGTGCATCAAATGCCTCAGCTGCCGTCATCCAGCACGCCGTAACGCATCGCCATGCGGGTCAGCTCGACGTCGTTGGTGACATTGAGCTTGTCGAACAACCGGTAGCGATAAGTGCTGACGGTCTTGGGCGAAAGACACAGGCTGTCGGAAATCTCCTGATTGCCCAGCCCCTTGGTCACCATCAGCATGACCTGCATCTCGCGCTGCGAAAGCCGATCGAACGGCGATTGATCGGCATCGCTGCCCTTGACCAGGCTCGCAGCCAGATTACTGGCCACGCTGGCGGCCACATAAATACCGCCATCAGCGACACGCCGGATGGCACTGACCACTTCGTCGGCCGCAGCATCCTTGCTGATGTAACCACGCGCACCCGCCGACAGCAGACGACTGGGGTACGGTTCATCCATGTGCATGGACACGGCAATGATGCGCACCGAGGGATGCCGCTGCAGGATTCGGCGGGTCGCCTCAAGCCCCCCGATACCGGGCATGTTGACGTCCATCAACACCACATCCGGTTTGAGTTCGCGCACCTGTTCAATGGCGTCTTCGCCACTGCCGGCCTCGGCAACAACCTCCATGCCCGGTGTGTCTTCCAGCACCCGGCGCAAACCGGCTCTCACCAGCCGATGGTCATCGCACAGAATCAGTCGTATCAAAGCTCACCTCCGCTGCGTGGATTCTAGCAGTGATCAGCGCGACGTCCCGGCTTTTTAAGGCTGCTGGCCTACTGCGCAGGCTCGGGTTATGGTGCGCCTCCCATCACCGGGATGAACCTCGATGCGCCTTGTTATCAAGCTGCTTGTGCTCGCTGCCATACTGGTTTCGGCCACTTGGCTGGTACTGCCACACCTCTGGCAACCCGGACTCGAGCGTTACCAGCAGGCGCAGCTCAAGGCCGCTGCGCCCGACGCCCCCGGCGTGACGCTGACCTGGCTGGGCGTCAGCAGCCTGCTCGTTCGCGACGGACAACATGCCCTGCTGATCGACCCTTTCTTCAGCAGGCCGCCGGGCCTGTGGGGGCTGTTGAGCAACCAGAACATTGCACCCGATCATGCCGCCATAGAACGCGGCCTGAAACAACTCGGCGTCGAGCAGCTGGATGCCGTGCTGGTATCCCATTCGCATTTTGATCACGCCATGGACGCCGGCGTGGTGGCGCGTATCAGCGGCGCAGATCTGATCGGCTCATCAAGCACCCTGAACATTGGCCGTGGCGCCGGCCTGCCGGGCGAGCGGCTCAAGCAGGCCAGCCCCGAGCAGCCCATGCACTACGGCCCGTTTACCCTGCACTGGGTCCGCAGCCAACATGCCGGGGCCACCGGCGGGCGCCCGACCGGCGATATCAAAGCACCACTTAGGCCTCCCGCCAGCTACATGGATTATCGCCAGGGCGGCACCTGGTCGATCCTGATCGAGCACGCCGACGGCACGCTGCTGCATCACGGCAGTGCCGGTTTTGAACCTGGTGCGCTAGAGCCCTACCAAGCCGATATAGCCATTCTCGGCGTTGCGCTGGTCGATGATTACGGCCGCTATTTCGACCAGGTGATCAACGCCACTGGCGCCAGAGTCATCATCCCGGTGCACTGGGATGATTTCACCCGCCCACTCAATAAGCCGTTACGACCCTTTCCGCTGATCGTGAGGCTGGACCGCTTCTTCAATGCGGTGGATTACCGCGCTGACCTTGAAGCGGTCACGCTGCCGCTGGGCCAGGCAACGCAGGCGCCCTGGCCAGCGTCACCTGCACTCAACTAGCTGCCAATACCAATCGCGTTGAGGTTGTTCTCTCGCGATTCGATCGCTTCGCGGGTGCGCTGTTCCAGTTCATCCTGGCTGCGCGACAATTCACGAATGCGCTCAATTTCCTTGAGCGTATACGACTCCCATTTATTGGCCGAGGCGAAGGTGTCGCGTGATTGCTTGGCGCGGCGAAAGGCCTGCAGCGCAGGCTCGTATTTGCGATCGTTGAAATAGGCCATGCCGAGCAGCATCAGGTTGCCGGCCGGGTTCTTCAAGCCGCCCTGTTGATCGGCCTGGATCGCCGCCTCGGCCGCAGCAGCGTAGTCACCGGCATTGAAATGCACCCCGGCCAGTCGCGCGTAGTACAGCCCATCGCCGCTGATTTGCGCCGCTTTGCTGAGGGTCGGAATGGCCTTTTCGTACTCGTTGGCCTGTGCCCAGGCATTGGCCAGCGATTCCACGTTTTTGGGCGACTCTTCGATCGCACCTTTGGCCATGCCCTGCTCGATGATGCGTCCAGCCTTGTAGGGCACCTGCTCGCCCTGCCACATATAAGCCAGATTGAGCAGGTCCGATTCGGTTTTCAGCGCGCCGTGCTCGTACAAGGCGTCGAACACGGCCAGACGCTCGCCGCCCTGCCCGGTCTCGCTGTACATGCCGGCCAGCTGACGCAGGTAGGTGCTGTTGGGATACAGCGAAATCAGCTCTTCATAGGTCTGTGCGGTCGAGGCGTAGTCACCCTTGGTGTAACTGAGCACCGCCTTGAGGCGCAACCAACCCTCCTGAATGCGATTGCCCGCCGCACGCTCCAGTTCAAGCGCTTCATCCACATGCGTCATGGCCCGGTCATACTCGTGCGTCTGGTAGTAAGCCTGGGCGAGCATGATGTGCGCGGTCGGCGTGGGTTTATCGGCGCTGGCCAGCCATTCATTCATGAAGCGAATGCACTCTCCGTACTGCTCCATCTGGAAATACAGCTGAGCGATGGTGTACTTGGCCGTGAGGATCAAACCGTTGGGCGCATCCTCCTGCTCCATGACCTTGAAATAGGCATCAATGGCCTGCTGATACTCATCCCGGCTGGCGTATATGAAGGCGTAGAAATTCCACAGCTGAGCCGTGGCATAGCTGTTCAAACGCCCGCGCTCCTTGAGTCGGTCTAGGATGTACAGCGCATCATCATGGCGATCCTCGGCGGCCAGCTCCTGGGCTTTGGTCAACTGATCAAAGGTGCGTGCATCGATGGCACCGTTCTGCGCCCACAGGGCGCCCGCCGGGGCCAACAGTGCTGCCAGCATCAGCATTTTCAAGCGCTTCGCCATGCTCTTATCCATTGCTCATGCGGAATTTGATACGCGTGCGCACCGCCGGCACTTCCTGGGCTTCACCATTGATGACGCGCGGCTTGTACTTGTAACGCAGGGCCGAATCGATGGCGGCCTGATTGAACACCGGGTCGGTGCTTTGCAGCACTTTGGGATCGCGCACCGAACCCTGCCTGGTCACCGTGTATTCCAGCACGACGTCACCTTCCAGCCCACGCTTGAGGGCACGCCGTGGGTATTGCGGCGCAACCTTCACAATAGGCAGATATTCCCCATCCGACGCAGACAAACCAGCCCCCATGCTGAGATCCAGCTTGGCCACCAGTTGATCCACGCCACCCAGCGCACCGATCTGGGCATTGCCGTCGATGTTGTCGAAGGCCTGCTCCGGCACCTCCGGAGGCGGGGTGTCGTCAAGCTGGGGTTTTTCGGGCTTCTCCAGCTGGCGCTGGGTCTTGATCTCGACCTCCGGCATGGCGATTTCCGGCAATTTCACCGTGGTCGATTCATCCAGCCGGCGGTCAGCAAACTGAATCAGCGACACCATCACCATTTGCAGACTGAAGGTCACAATCGCAGCCGGGAACACCACCATCAATAAACGCATCCCTGACTCCTACTGCTCTGTGGCCAGTGAAACACGTTCCGGCGGCACCACCTGACGCGCCTGATCCAGCACTTCGGTGAAGGTCTTCACCGAAGCCAGCTCATCAGCCTGGATGATGACCGCGCCCTCCGGGTTTTCCGCGTGCAGGCGTTCGATGTTGGCGCGCACCGAGCGAATATCGACGCGGCGGCCATCCATCCACACCGAGTTGTCGGCATTGATCGCAACCAGCACCGCGGCGTTTTTCTGCTCGGCGGTGTTGGCCTGCGGGCGATTGACTTCAACCCCGGCTTCCTTGATGAAGCTGGCGGTCACGATGAAGAAGATCAGCATGATGAACACGACGTCGAGCATCGGCGTCAGATCAACCGCGCCCTCTTCTTCCATGTCGTCGTTGGATACGTAGCTACGTGCCATGAGTAGTCCTTGTCACGAGCCGGCTAAAGCGCCGGCTCCAGATGATGTCGAGGCAGTTCGTGATCAATGGCCTCGCGGCGGCGCCGCGCCATGCGCTCGAGATAAATGTTTCCGAATACGCCCGACAGCGCGGCCACCATGCCGGCCATGGTCGGGATGGTGGCGCGTGAGACACCGCCCGCCATGAGCTTGGCGTCGCCACCACCGGTCAGCGAGAGCACGGTGAACACATCGATCATCCCGGTCACCGTGCCAAGCAAGCCGAACAGCGGACACAGGGCGATCAGCACTTTGATCACGCGCAGGTTGTCGTTGACCTTGACTTTGAGCTCCGAGACCAGCATGCGGCGCACCGCATCGCCGTACCAGGAAAACAGATCCTGGCGAGCATGGAAGTCATGTGCCGCATGTTTGAGCTCGCTCTGGAACGGGCGCAGGTAGTACACCACCCGCTCCAGAATGAGCATCCACATCACGAAGGTCAGCACTGCGATCAGCTGCAGTACCGGCCCTCCGGCGGTGAAGAAGTCATCGATCGCCTCGCGGGCATCGAGCAGAAACAGCAACATGGCTGCGCTCTAACGCCCGGCGCGCTGAGCAACCAGCCCGGCGGTCTGTTCTTCCAGCACATGCAGCAGGCCACGCGCGCGGCTGTGCAGCAAGGTGTGGCAAAGCAGCATGGGGATGGCTACGATCAAACCCAGCACCGTGGTCACCAGCGCGCTGGAGATACCACCGGCCATGGCCTTGGGATCACCGGCACCGTAGATGGTGATGGCCTGGAACACGATGATCATGCCGGTCACGGTGCCCAGCAGGCCCATCAGCGGCGCGACCATGGCAATGATCTTGATCAGCGGCAGTCCGCGCTGAATGGCCGGACGCTCCTTGATGATGGCCTCACCGAGCTTGACCTCCAGGGTTTCGACATCGTCATTGGCATGCGCTTCGCCGGCCAGCAGCACACGGCCCAGCGGATTGTCATCACGCGCGCTGTCCGATTTACGCTGGCGGTTGACCTTGGCCATGACCGCACCCAGCGCAACAAAACGCCACAGGGCAACAATCAAGCCGAACACACCCACCGCGGTGATCAGGTAACCCACCAGCTTGCCCTGATGCCAACGCTCGGCCAGGGTCGGGTTGTTGATCAGCGCACGCAGATAACCGCCGCCGGCAGCGCCGGTCGGGTCAACACCCAGCGCGGTGTAGCCGCTGTCGGCCTGCTGCAGCTTGGCAGCGCCTGCGGTGTAGTCGTCGGGCTGACGCGGCAGCACCGAGACGGCATCGGTGTCACCGTCATAGCTCAGATAATCGCCATCCGAAATCAGGTTGAACAGACCAACCCGCACCACCTCACGGCTGGCCTCGGTTCCGACCTGGGTGGTGAAGGCAACCACGCGACCGGATTCCGTCAGCTCGCGGTGCAGTTCAAACCACAGCCGTTCGATCTCTTCGATGGTCGGCAGTTCGGTATCGTCATTCATCTTCTTGATGAACGCGGTGATGAAGGCGCTGCGGTCTTTGAACTGCGCCGAGGTGATCGACTGCGCAAAACGCGCCCGCAGATCCCCTGCGGTGCCGGTCAGATGGCCGAACAGTTCTTTCAGCGAGCCAAGACGCTCATCGCGCTGCGCCCGCTTCTCCTCAACCGCCAGCTCATTGGCATTGAATTGCTCTTCAAGCGTGGCGCTGCGAGATTCAAGCGCCGCAATTTGAGCCTGCGCTTCGGCGATCAGCGCATCCTGACGCGCCGCATCCTGTTTGAAGGCATCTTCGCGCTTGCGGTTTTCCTCCGCATCACGCAGGCGCCCCTGACGCACTTCCTGCAGCAGCTTGTCCATGGCCAGGGAATCCTGACCCTGAGCCGCCAGCGGTGCGGAAAAAGTCACAGCGCTCAGAGCAGCCGCAGCGACCATTGCAGTTTTGAACGCATTCATTGCGCCACCTCCGGCGCCGAAATCGGCAGCGTCACCATATCGATAGAAGCCTGTTTGCGCGCCATGCGAATGCCGTTACGCACGCTGTTGCGGTAGGTGCCCGCGTCAATCACGTCCCAGCGCTGGGCCTGATGGTTCCAGGCGGCAGTGGTGGTGGTGTCTTTGGTTTGAGCGACCATCGCGATGCGCCCGAAACGCAATACATCGACTTCCTGCGGCTGACCATCGATGTCGATGATGTCCTGATAGGCGTCGATCTTGCGGCCGTACTCGTTTTCCACCTGATAGGCCTCGAGGACCTGGCGGAATTTTTCGGCGACATTGATATCCGCCTTGCTGATGGTTTCATCAATGAACGCCAGCCGTTCGCGGCGCTCCACTTCATGAAACGGAAGATCCAGGTTGACGTAAGCCTCAAGGCTTTCGGCCATGCGCGTCACCAGCGGCAACATCTGCCGTTCGATCTTGGCGACCTGGGCGATGGACCCGTCAAAACGTTCGATCAGCGCTTCCTGACCCTTGATCTGGGTCTCCAGCTGCTGGTTGTAATGCTCCAGGCCTTCAATCTGCTTGAGCAGGGCCCGGTAGGTAATCAGTTTGGCTTGCTGGGAATCGACCATGGCATCGATACGCGCTTGCGATTCGCGCGCCGAGTCCGCCTTGGTCATGCCCTCGTCCACCACCTTGTCCAGCGGGGCTGCGGCCATAACCGACGTGGACGCGCACAGGCCTATAGCCAGAAGCAGAGATGATTTTTGATGTCTGCTGAAGCGCTTCGCCATCAGTCCATCCTCAAAAGTATTCATTGCAATCGGAAGAAGCGGCGACCTCATGCGGCCGCCGCTTCTCAGTTCAGAGGGCTCTTTGAGAACCCTTCAGCTCTCAGTCGACCGACACCGAGTTCGGAATCGTCCAACCGTTCCACCAGGCATCAGCCACGTTGGTACCCGGCGCCACGGCACCGATGTAGTTGGTTTCGTCGAAGCTGAAGCCGGACCCGTTGGCCACTGCGGTGATGCTCGGCGCACTGACCTGAGCTGCGGCACCGGTCACCACCAGGGCCTGATTCAGGCTCACGGCGTTGCTGACGTAGTTGGTTTCGCTGTCGGCATCACGGTGGGTGTAGAGGCCGCCGCTGCAGTTGCCGAGGATGTTGACCAGGGTCACGTCAGAGAACGCATCGTTGGTGTCATCGCCATTGGTGTCTGCATCGTCAATGCGGATGCAGCCTTCATCCCACCCGGTCAGGGCGGTGTTGAAGATCGACACGGTCAGGGCACCACGCAGGCGCATGCCCGGCTCGTTGGCACTGACGGTGTTGCCGACCAGCAGGATGTTGGCCAGCGTGGCCTGGGTTTGCGGCACGTAGTCTTCATCCGAGCTGTTGGCCTCGATACCGCGCGGGTCATTGCTGCCCTGCGGGGTGGCGTTGTCGCTCTTGATCACGATGGCGTACTGGATGTTGCCCTTGTAGCCTTCATCGAAATCGATGTCGTCATCGTCGTTGCCCGTCAACACTAGGTGCTTGGCGTTGACCGTACCGCCGAACCATTCCACACCGTCATCCAGGTTGTTATGCACCTGGATGTAGTCCAGCGACGTCATATAGCCCACACCTTGCAGGGTCAGACCGTTGACTTCGTTGTTCGGACCCGCAACCAGGCCACCTTCAGCGATACGCACGTAGCGCAGCGAACCGCTGTTGTCGGCCGGATCGTCACCGCCGTAGAAGGCCACGCCACCGCCGCCTTCACCGGCCACGTTGCAGTAGCTGTTGGCGCCATGACAGTTGCCAGTGTTACCCGCGCCAAACTGCGGGGCAAAACCCTGTAGCACAACACCACCCCACTCACCCAGGCCGTCGAAATTCTCGTCCAGGCTGGAGAAGGTGATCGGGGCCGAGGCGGAACCGTTGGCGATCAGTTTGGAACCACGGGTCACCACCAGCACGCCGGTTTCGGTGCCTTTGACATCCACGCCCGGACGGATCGTCAGGGTTACGCCATCGGCCTTGATCTGATCAGCCTGGCTTTCGCTGTTGATCTCGACGTTGCCGTCGCCAACCTTGACCAGGCCGTTCAGAACCCAGGTGTAGCCGGCAACAAAGGTGTAGTCCTCGTCGATGGTGCCGGTCACTTCGCAGATCATGGTGCTGTCGTTGCAGCTCACGAAGCTGGCCGAAGCCGGTGCTTCTTCCGCATCGCTGAGCGAACCCGGGATGGTCCAGCCAGCCCACCAAGCATCACCCATGGCCGTGCCCGGCTCCACCGCACCGACATAGTCCGTGGTTTCGAAGGCAAAACCCGAACCGTTGTCGACCGCCACGATGTTGGTCGCGCTCGCCAGCTTGGCGAAGCCTTCGTTGATGGCGTAAGCGTCGTTCAGGCTGATGGTCTGGCTGCCCACACCGCCAGCGGTGCTGTCGGCATCTTCATGGGTGTAGAAACCGCCAGCGCAGTCACCGAAGACATTTTCCAGAGCAACATTGGAGAACTGATCGGCCACGTCGTCACCGTTGGTGTCGGCGTCATCGATACGGATGCAGCCCTTGTCCCAGCCGACCAGTGCGGTGTTGTAAACCGACGTCGTCAGCGCACCGCGCAGACGCATGCCGGGCTCATTCACGCTCACGGTGTTGCCGATCAGCAGAATGTTGGCCAGGCTAGCGGTGGTCTGCGGCACGAAATCCTCGTCCGAGCTGTTGGCTTCGATGCCGCGCGGGTCATTGCTGCCCTGCGGTGCATCGTTGCTGCTCTTCTTGACGATGGCGAACTGGATGTTGCCCTTGTAGCCTTCGTCGTAGTCGATGTCGTCATCGTCGTTGCCGGTCAGCACCAGATACTTGGCGTTGACCGTGCCGCCGAACCACTCCACACCATCATCCAGGTTGTTATGAACCTGAACGTATTCGATGGTGGTGCCGTGGCCTACGCCCTGCAGGGTCAGACCGTTGACCTCGTTGTTCGGGCCGGCCACCAGGCCGCCTTCGGCGATGCGCACGTAGCGGATGGTGCCGCTGCTGTCGGCCGGATACTTGCCGCCGTAGAAGGCCACTTCAGAACCGCCTTCACCGGCCACGTTGCAGTAGTTGTTGTCACCGAAACAGTTGCCGGTGCCACCCGCGCCAAACTGCGGCGCAAAGCCCTGCAGCACGACACCACCCCATTCACCCAGACCGTCGAAACCGTCGTCGACGCTGCTGAAGGTGATCGGATTGGCGGCGGTGCCGTTGGCAATCAGTCGGTTGCCGCGGGTCACGATCAGCACGCCGGTTTCCAGCGCCTTGACATGGGTGCCCGCCGGAATGGTCAGTTCCACACCGTTGTTACGCAGCTCATTGGCCTGCGTGTTGCTGGTGATTTCAACGTTGCCGTTGCCGACCTGGACGAAGCCGTCAAGGAACCAGTTGAAATCCGAGCTCAGGGTGAAGTCCTTGTCGATCACGCCGGACAGCGTGGCATTGCTGCCGCTGCAGCTGACAAAGCTTTCGTCACACACCGAGTCGCCGGTGCCCGGCGTCGCGGTGGGCGTGGGAGTCGGCGTCGGATCGGAGCTGCCCCCGCCGCCGCCACCGCCGCAACCGACCATCGCGGCTGCGGTCAGGCCCAATACTGCCAGGCCAGTTTTCTGAATCGTCATGGGGTTTTCCTCTCCATTGGAACGTCAGGTGAAATAATCAGAAGCTCAGCGAGTAACCCAAAGACAGGCTCATGCCTTTCTTGTAGGTCTCGATAACCCGCCCGCCCTGTGTGCGCTCGATCGGCTCGTCGAGCAGGTTTTTCAGCTTGAGGCTGAATTTGGAACCGTTGCGCAGGGTCTTTTCCGCGGTCACGTTGATGTCCAGACGCCCGCTTTCCTTGATCGGCTCTTGTGGCGCACGAGCAACCGCATCGATGCGGTCGTCAAAGTAATTGGCCACGAAGGTCAACTTGGCGTCCCACGCATAGTTGTCGTAGGCGACCTGCAGATTGGCCAGAAACGGAGACTGGCCCTGAAGCTCGCGGCTGTCGCGCCCTTCCAGGCGCTGGCCATCGGCATCCAGACTGATATCCGATTCGATCACGGCAATGTTGCCGCTCAGGTCGATGACATGATCGATGCCATCCAGCACCCGTGTGCTGGCATCCAGTTCGACACCCTGCACGGTGGCGGACTCGCTGTTGCGAAAGGTCAGTGCCGATACGGCCGAACCGGAGCCATCGGACACGGCGCGCTCCAGCGGGTCGCTGATGTCCTTGTAGAACAAGGCCAGCGAGACACTGTCCTGATCGCCAAAGTAGTACTCGCCGCGCAGGTCGAAATTGCTGATGTCGGAATCGCTGCAATTGGGACAACCGATGTACTGGCGCCCTTCCTGATCAAAGAACCGCGAGGCTGCCAGTTCCGTGATGTTCGGACGCGACACCGTGCGGGTAAAACCGCCGCGCACCTGCAGCGCATCATTGAGGCGGTAAATCACCGACAGACTCGGTAGCGTTTCACTGGAATCACGGTCCGAATCTGCCGAGACCGCGTCATCCGAGGCGTTCGGATAGTTCAGATCAATGCTGTAGTCCTCCAGCCGCACGCCGGTCACGACAGTCAGGTCGCTGCCCAGATCCGTCTCGGCCGAGAGATACAGGGCGGTGGTGTCCTGGCTGGCCGCGTAGCTGTCGGTGTCGGTCGTTTTGTTGGTGTTGAGGCGGTAAAGATCGTTCTCGAAATTTTCCGCAACCAGCAGTGTTTCCAGATCTTGCGAGGGGTCGAGATCGTTGCCCGAGCGGGTCAACACGCCCAGGCGAATCAGTTCGTTGTCGCGGTCACGCGTGTTGCTCAGCACACCGAACTTGAGATTGGTGAACAGCCAGTCGTTGATCTGCAGCGGCATCTCGTAGTCGAGGCCCAGATCAAGACCATCCTCGGTCAGATCCGAGTAGCTACGCTCCAGCGTGGAGGCAATGAAAACGTTGTTGCGATATTGATATTCACGCCGATCGGGGGACAGGCGATTGGTCTGACTCAGACCGGCGCGCAGGCGCAGCTCATGGTTGCCGAACAAACTGATGCTGCCGTCAATCTGCTGCCCCAGGAACTGACGCTCCACCCACTCCAGCACGGTCAGCGTTTCATCAACTTCGTCTTTCTTGTTGAAACCGACTTCGTAGGTGGCACGGTCTTCCGAATCACGCAGGATGATGGTCTTGCTCAGCACATCCCAGCCGCTGTCCGACACCCAGCCGGCGACCAGATACCCGTTGAGGCTGACAGCGAAGCTGTCCCAGTCGTAGGTCCCGACCGCATCGGTGTCATTGAAGCTGGCGTCCTGCCGTGAGGCATAGCCCTGGTCGTAGGTCAGCGACGAGTAAAACGCGAAATCACCGGTCTCACGCTCATAACGACGCCCCAGCTTGGCGGCCAAGCCAAAGTCAGGCCCGGCCGATTCGCGTGTGGTGTTGTAGACATTGGGCAGCTGCGCGGCCAGCGCGGCACCCTGTTCCTGGGCAATGCAGTTCGACTGACCGTCGAACTGACAGATACTGAAGCGGAAATTGCCGTTGGACAGGTTGGCCCGAATGCCACCCGGCAGCTCGCGCAGGCCATCATCGAAACCGAACATGTCGGCATCGCTGCCCTCGTAGCTGAGCAGATCCTCCCCGGTCGCCCCGTCAACATAGCCGAGCGAAACCGACAGACCGAATTCGTTCTCTTCAGGCAGTTCACGCGAGGTCATCCGAATGATCCCGCCGGTGGTGTCGCCCGGCAGATCGGCGGTGAAACTCTTCTGAATCTCGATCCCGCCGAGAATTTCAGCCGGAAACAGATCCAGCTGTACATCGCGCCGAAACGGATCCGTACTCGGCATCAGACTGCCGTTGAGCGTGCTCGAGATGTAGCGTCCGTCGAGCCCGCGCACGTTGGCATACTTGCCGCCCGTCACCGCCACACCGACGATGCGCTTGAGCGCCGCAGCCACGTCCGAGTCGCCAAAACGCAGCAGGTCATCAATGCTGATCGCGTCAGTGATGGCGACGGAGAATTTCTCCAGGTCTGCGGTGTCTTCACCCGGCTTGTAGGCGCCCATGACCATGACTTCCTCGACATCGGAGAAGTCCATGTCAGCGCCCGCCGTGCTACCTTCGGACAAAGGCCGCAGCATCATGATGTTGGCCGCAATCCCGATATTCGCGACCACACGCATATCGTCCTTGCTCACCGTATTGAAATCCGGGTGGCTGATTTCCAGGCTGTGAACCCCGCGCGGCAATTCCAGGGAGTAGCTGCCATCGGGTTTGGAGCGAACCTCGACACCCGCCTGCGGAGCGCGAATCAGCACATCCGCAATGGGGCGATCATTGATGTCGGCAACCAGACCGACAATGCGACCGCTCGGCCCGCCCGGCGCGCTGCTGTCGAAGGTCGCGATGGTGATCTCCGGCGCACTCTGAAAATCACTGAAGGTGAGGCTGATCTCAGCGCTCTCACCCGCCTCGACGATGAAGTCATAGACGGCGAGCTCTGCGGCATTGCGCAGCGTGCGCAATGTGTGCGCACCGGCTGTCAGGTCAGTGCTGACTTGGCCTTGCGCGCCGGTCCGGCCAATTCGCCGCTCATCCAGCTCCATGTCCAGGCCCTGGAAAGGCCGGCTTTCCAGAAACGTATGCACCAGAAGCTCCTGCGCGGACGCAGCCTGGCCCAGGGCGAGGCCCGCCACCAACATCAGGAACCGGAAATTCAATCTCATACCTTGCGCTTTGACGCAGAACCGCACGTCGCACGCGGCTCTGTCGATGGAAAAATCCGCGGGTGAAAAACGTCACCCGATCTCAAGGCGCGGCACATTATCGGAGCGATATGACAAACCCGTGACAGCCACAAACGCCGGGGAATCAAGGCGTCATCGAAATGTTGCAAAGCGCGGTTAGGCTTGACCGGATGCCCGTAACACAGCCATCACGATGATCGTTATCAAGGAGTTGAAAACGCTGGAGAGCCTGATCGAGCGCCACCGCGTCGCGCTCGGCTCACAGCTGCGCACCTCAGTCCCGGTGGTGGTTGGTCCCGGCGAAGGCTACGCCGTGCACGTGGTTGAACTGGGCAGCCAGGCCCCGGATGCGCCCGCGGTGGGCTTTTTTGGCGGCATCCATGGCAATGAACGCATCGGCAGCGATGTGGTGCTGGCCTTCCTGCACAGCGTGCTTGAAGCGGTGCACTGGGATGAGAGCCTGCAACATCTGCTGGACACCACGCGGCTGGTGTTCATGCCGCTGATCAACCCGACCGGCATGGCGCGCAACCGGCGGGCCACCGGCGCGGGTATCGATCTGATGAGAAATGCCCCGGTCGAGAGCGCGCATGCACACTGGTTGCTGGGCGGCCAGCGCATCACCCGCTACCTGCCGTGGTACCGCGGCCGCCGGGGTGAGCTGGCACCTGAAAACCGGGCGGTCCTGAGCACCGTACGCGAACGGTTGATGAGCGCCCCATTGAGTATCGCGCTGGACTGCCATTCCGGTTTCGGCATACGCAACTACATCTGGTTTCCCTATGCGCATAGCCGCATTCCGATTCCGCATCTGGCCGAGATCTACGCGCTGCGCAAACTGTTCCGTCGCACCTATCCCAACCATGTGACCTACCGCATCGAGCCGCAATGTCGTCATTACATGACCCACGGTGACATCTGGGATGCGCTGTACATGGAAAGTCTGGACACGCCGGAGCGGGTGTTCCTGCCACTGACCCTGGAGATGGGCTCATGGCTGTGGGTGAAGAAAAATCCGCGCCAGCTGTTCAACCGGCTGGGGCTGTTCAACCCGTTGGTGCCCCATCGCAAACGACGCATTCTGCGCCAGCATCTGTTGTGGTTTGATTTTCTGACCCGCGCAGTTCACGCCTATCCACGCTGGCTACCTGGGCGCGAAACACGCCCCTTTCTGGCCGGCGAGGCGTGGGCCTACTGGGGACATCACTATCAGGGCGACCGCAGTCCGCTGCGCGTACGTGCATAAAAATTGCCGCCCGCTACCGGTTCGGCGTACCATTCGCGGCCGTCGGGGCGTAGCGCAGCCTGGTAGCGCATCTGCTTTGGGAGCAGAGGGTCGGGGGTTCAAATCCCTCCGCCCCGACCATTTCTATTCTTGTTGCCACGATTGCGCCCGCCATGACCGCCCAGATTCTCGACGGCAAAGCCATTTCCGCGGACATCCGCGCCGATCTTACGCAGCAGGTCGCGAATCTCACCGCGCAAGGCCAACGTGCGCCATGTCTGACCGTGGTCCTGGTCGGCGATGATCCCGCCTCACATGTTTATGTGCGCAACAAGGAACGGGCCTGCGAGCAGATCGGTATTCGCTCCCTGCCCCACCGTCTGGACAGCGCGACCGCTGAAACCGATCTGATCGAGCTGATCGACACGCTCAATGAAGCCGAGGATGTCGACGGCATTCTGGTCCAACTGCCGCTGCCTGCGCACATTGATGCCGACCGCATTCTGGATCGCATCAGCCCGGCCAAGGACGTTGACGGCTTTCATCCGTCCAACATCGGGCGCCTGCTGCAGCGTCGCCCGGGCCTGCGTCCGTGCACGCCCTACGGCGTGATCAAGATGCTTGAGCGCACCAACACCGCCGTGGCCGGCAAACGTGCCGTGGTGGTCGGTGCCTCCAACATCGTGGGTCGCCCGATGGCCATGGAATTGCTGCTGGCCAACGCCACCGTCACCATCTGCAACAGCAAGACCCGCGATCTGGCGGCGGAAGTCGGCCGCGCCGAGATTGTGGTGGCCGGCATCGGCAAACCTGAATTTGTGCGCGGTGACTGGATTGCCGAAGGTGCGGTGGTCATCGACGTGGGCATCAATCGCCTGGATGATGGTCGTCTGGTCGGTGACGTTGAGTTCGAAGCCGCTGCACAGCGCGCCTCATGGATCACTCCGGTTCCCGGTGGCGTCGGCCCCATGACCATTGCCATGCTGATGCACAACACGGTCGAAGCCTACCGCGCACGTCAGGTTTAAGCGGCGCTTACACGCCGCCCTCAGGCTCAGGCGCGACGCCAGGTGGTCCCGGCCGGCCCGTCTTCCAGCTGGATACCCGCTGCACTCAACTCATCACGAATCTGATCCGCCAGGGCGTAATCCTTGTCCGCCTTGGCCTGCGTGCGTGCGGCGATGCGTGCATCGATATCCGCCTCGCTGAGCGCGACCCCGGCCTTGAGCACACTGTCCGGATCGGCCTGTAACAGGCCCAAACGCCCGGCCAGAGCCTTGAATTCGGCGGCAAGAGCAGCCGCCGCCTGCGGTTCGGCAGTCTTGCCCGTATTGATGGCTTTGACCATCTCATGCAGCACGGCATA
The DNA here is from genome assembly GCA_030147945.1 of Oceanococcus sp. Lineage (GTDB taxonomy): Bacteria > Pseudomonadota > Gammaproteobacteria > Nevskiales > Oceanococcaceae > Oceanococcus. Next base: position 44,287 of record JASBUL010000084.1, read on the forward strand.
GGCCTGCGGCGTGTTGAAGTCATCATCCATCGCGGCAACAAAGCGCGCGGTGTAATCCGAGGCCTGATAACTCGCCGCCGGCTTCACCGCATCCAGCACCGTGTACCAGCGCAGCAAACCCTGCTCGGCCACATCCAGCGCCTCTCGCGTGTACACCAACGGGCTGCGGTAATGGGTGCCGAGTATGAAATGGCGAATGGTCTCGCCGCTGTAGTCGGCCAGCAGATCCCGTATGGTGCTGAAGTTGCCCAGCGATTTGCTCATCTTTTCCGAGCCCACCTGGACAAAGCCATTGTGCATCCAGGTTGCCGCAAAGCTGGCGCCGGTGGCGCACACGGATTGAGCGATCTCATTCTCATGATGAGGGAATTTCAGGTCCATGCCGCCCCCGTGAATGTCGAAGGCATCACCCAGGCAGTGGGTCGACATCGCCGAGCACTCGATATGCCAGCCCGGGCGACCCTCGCCCCAGGGTGAAGACCAGGCCGGCTCCCCCGGTTTGGCCGCTTTCCAGAGCACGAAATCCAGGGCGTCGCGCTTGGCTTCGCCCGGCGCAATGCGGGCGCCGATGCGCAGCTCGTCCAGCCGTTTACCGGACAGCGCACCGTAGTTGTCATAGCTACTGACCGAGAAATACACATCACCGTTGGCGGCTGCATAGGCGTGCCCATTGGCAATCAGCCGCTGCACCATGTCGATGATCTGCGGCATGTGCACGGTGGCGCGCGGCTCCTGATCGGCCTCACGCAGGCCCAGCGCCGCGCAGTCGGCATGAAACTCATCGACGAAACGTTCGGTCAGCTGCTCGGTGGCCTCGTCATTTTCCTGCGCACGCTTGATGATTTTGTCATCCACATCGGTGATGTTGCGGACGTAGTTCACCCGCAAGCCGCTGGCCTCAAGGTGACGCACCACCGAATCGAACACCAGCAGAAAACGCGCATGGCCGAGGTGGCAATAGTCGTACACCGTGACACCACAGACGTACAGGCCCACTTCGCCCTGGACCCGTGGTGTGAATGCGTCTTTGCGACCGGTGAGACTGTTGTGTATGCGCAGCATGAGTGGAGGTGCGAACAAAAAGGGCGGCTACTTTACCCGATGTTGCGCCTCAACTCAGAACCGCAACACTGGCCATCAGCGCCAGGGCCGCGAACACACCGGCCAGAAGGTCGTCCAGCATGATGCCAAGGCCACCATGTACATGGCGATCAAGCCAGCGTATCGGCCAGGGCTTGAGCACATCGAAGACCCGAAACCATACGAAGGCCAAGCCCAGCAGCAGCGGTGACAAAGGGTAGGACACCGGCCACAAGGCCAGTGGCAGCGCGGTCACATAGAGCCCGGCGAACTCATCCCACACGATGCCGCCATGATCATGGACACCCAGCCGGCGCGATGCTTCACCGCAAATCGGGATGCCAACCAGAGCCACGATCACGGTGACCGCCACATACGGCCATGAACCCAGCCAGGCCAGGCTGAGCCACACCAGCGGCAACGCGGCCAGCGTACCCGCCGTCCCGGGTGCCTTGGGTGACAAACCGCTGCCGAAGCCAAAGCCCAGCCACAATATGGGATCGGAGAAAACCTGTCGTGCGCTGGGATTCATGCTCAGAAATGGCTGTAGCCGGTGAGTGGAACAGGCTTCAGCTTACCTTGCCCGTCGCACCCGACAAGCCCGGCCTCCTGCTGAATCTGCCCCACCGCGCACAAGCCCGCGTGCCGGCCCTGCAAACTGGCCCACGCGGCGGGCGTCAAGGTGGCGACCAGGGCATAGTCATCACCGCCGTGCAAAGCCAGTGTCTGCGCCTCGCCCGGCGGCAGCGCGCGCAGCGCAGGCGCCAGCGGCAAAGCTTCAAGCTCGATCAGCGCGCCGCAGCCGCTGGCCTTCAGCACATGGCCTAGATCTGCGGCAAAGCCGTCCGAGACATCCACCGCTGCATGTGCCACACCGGCCAGTGCCTGACCGCAAGCCAACTGCGGCTGCGGTCGGTCCAGATAGGCGCGCAAGGCCGGCGGCGCATCAGCGCCCTGTTGCAACGCCAACGCGGCCGCGCCCAGCTCACCGGCGACCACGATCACATCGCCGGGTTTTGCGCCATCACGGCGCAAGGCCTGACCCGCCGCAACATGACCGAATGCGGTGATGCTGATGCTCAAGGGACCGCGTGTGGTGTCACCACCGATCAGCGCCACATCGTGCTGCGCCGCCAGCTCGAACAAACCGTCGGCCAGCCCCGCCACAAAAGCTTCATCGGCCTGCGGCAGACTCAGATTGAGCAAGAACCCCAGCGGCTGTGCGCCCATGGCGGCCAAGTCACTGAGATTGACCGCCAGGGCCTTCCAGCCGATATCCGCGGGCGCCGTGCGCACAGGGAAATGGCGTCCTTCGATCAGGGTGTCGGAACACAGGGCCAGCTCGCGCCCGGCCGGAGGCTGGATCAGTGCGGCGTCATCGCCAATACCCAGAGTGCACCATGCCGGTGTCGGTTTGCCCTGAAAGTACTTCCGAATCAGCTCGAATTCGGTCACCGCGCGTGATGCAGCGCTCAGGCGCCGTGCGGGCGCAGCTCACGCGACAGCTTGTCGAGCACGCCGTTGACGTATTTGTGCGCCTGATCGGCACCGAACAGTTTTGACAGCTCGATGGCCTCGTTGATCACGATGCCCTTGGACAACTCCATCGACTCGGACAGCTCATAGGCACCAACCAGCAGCACCGCATGCTCCATCGGATCGAGCTGATCAAGCGCGCGATCCACATGTGCGGCGATGCGCTCATTAAGCCGCGGCGCGGCCTCGATGGTGCCGAAGACCAGAGCTTCGAGCATCGCCTTGTTGGCGTTCCTGAGGTGCTCCCACTCGCTGACTTCCTGCCAGATCTGTTGCGCCGCCACCTGGTTCATCAGCCAGCGGTACACTGCCTGCACCGCGCCATAACGTGCTCCGCGACGCCCCGCAAGGCGCTTGCTCTCGCTCATCAAGCCACCGCGCGCAGAATGTTCAGCGTATCAAGTACGGCAGCCGCCGCCTCCACGCCCTTGTTTTCCTCGTTCGGCCCGGCCCGGTCCAGGGCCTGCTGCAGGTCATAGGTGGCGAGCACGCCAAAGCCCACAGGCAAACCATAGTTGAGGGCCACGTCGGCGATGCCGCGAGCACATTCACCGGCCACGTACTCGAAATGTGCGGTATCGCCCTTGATCACCGCACCCAGGGCGATGATCCCGGCGTAGCGCTCACTTTCGGCCAGACGCCCGGCCATCAGCGGGATTTCGAATGCACCCGGCACCACGTACTGGTCGATATTCTCGGCCGGCACGCCGCGTTGGGTCAGCGTGCGCTCGGCCGCATCGACCAGCGAATCCACGATAACCGGGTTCCACTGGGTGCTGACGATCGCAAAACGATCCATGGAGAAACTGTCGGCTTGAGCCGCGATCTTGTTCATGCTGTGTACTCAGTCGGTCTGGACGTATTCGGCCACTTCCAGATCAAATCCGGAGATGGCATGCATGCGCTTGGGCGCCGACAACACCCGCATCTTACGCACATTGAGATCCATCAGAATCTGGGCGCCGATGCCATAGGTGCGCAGATCGGCCACTTCTTCTTCATCGGTAACCGGCTCGCTGGCTGACAGATGCATGATGTTCTTGACCAGAGCCTGCGGGGTTTCCCATTTGCGCAGCACTACAACCACGCCCTCGCCGGCCTCAGCGACGGTCTTCAGCGCGTTGTCCAGTGGCCAGCCGAAGTCTTCGTGCTGGATACCCAGCACGTCAGACAAGGTATTGCGCAGATGTACGCGCACCAGTGTCGGCCGCTCCGGATCGATGTCGCCCTTGACCAGCGCCATATGCACGGTGTTGTCGACCGAATCTTCGTAGGCCACCAGCTTGAACGCGCCGTGGCGGGTGTTGACCACCGACTCGCAGACTCGCTCCACCGAATGTTCGTTCTGCAGACGGTAGCGAATCAGGTCGGCAATGGTGCCCAGCTTGATGCCATGCTCGGCGGCAAACTTTTCCAGATCCGGGCGACGCGCCATGGTGCCATCTTCGTTGAGCACCTCGACGATCACCGCGGCGGCTTCCTTGCACCCGGCCAGACGGGCCAGATCACAGCCTGCCTCGGTATGCCCGGCGCGCGCCAGCACCCCACCCGGCTCAGCCATCAGGGGGAAGATGTGACCCGGTTGAACCACGTCTTCAGGGCGCGCCTCCGGCTCCACCGCAACCCGCACGGTGCGCGCGCGGTCATGGGCGGAAATACCGGTGGTTACGCCTTCGGCCGCTTCAATCGAAACGGTGAAGTTGGTGCCGTGCGCGGCGGCGTTGTCATTCACCATGAGCGGCAGACGCAGCTGGCGGCAACGGTCACGGGTCAGGGTCAGACAGATCAGGCCACGCGCGTAGCGGGCCATGAAATTGATGTCTTCCGGCCGCACGAATTCCGCAGCCATGACGATGTCGCCTTCGTTCTCACGGTCTTCATCGTCCATCAGAATCACCATGCGCCCCTGGCGCATGTCTTCGATGATGTCTTCGATCCTATCCATCTTTTACTGTCCTTGGCGGGCGTCGTCACGCGCGCTGAGCAGGCGTTCGAGATAACGTGCCACCACATCCACTTCCAGATTAATCCGCTGCCCCACATCCCACCCCGAGATGGTGGTCATCTCCTGGGTGTGCGGCACGATATTGACCGTGAAAGTGTTGGCGCTGACATCGTTGACGGTCAGGCTCACGCCATCGAGCGTGACCGAGCCCTTGCGGGCGATATAGCGTGCCAGATCAGCAGGCGCTTCAAGTTCAAATTGTCGGCTGCGCACCTCGTCGCGACAAGCGCGGATGTGCGCGATGCCATCGACATGGCCGCTGACCAGATGGCCGCCGAGGCGGTCGCTGGCCGCCAGCGCCCGCTCCAGATTGACCGGCTGTTCAAGCTGCAGATCATCCAGGGTGGTCAGACGCAGGGTTTCCGCCGATACGTCGGCCCAGAAGGCGTTCTTTTCCCAGGTCTGCGCGGTCAGGCACACGCCGTTCACGGCAATGCTTTCGCCGACATCGGGCTTGTCCATTGGCAGATTGCCGGTCTCGATCAGAAAGCGCATGTCGCCGCCGTGATCAACACGGTCAACGAGCCGGCCCAAACCGGTGATGATTCCAGTGAACATGATTCAGATACGCGTTTGTGGACGCGCGATGATACGCAAGTCGTCGCCGATGCGCCGAGAATCCAGCCAGTCCAGGCGGATTCTCGCATCAAGATCATCCAGCACACCGAGCTCGGCCGCAGGCAAACCTTGACCAAGCAAAGCGGGGGCGGCGTAGATGATCACCTCATCAACCAGCTCCGCGCGCAGAAACGCCGCCGACACAGTAGGCCCGGCCTCGACCAGGATTTCATTGCAGCCACGCGCCGCAAGCGCATCCACGGCGGCATGCAGATCCAGCCGTTCATCGCGCACAGGCAGGCTTTGACCATTGCGCACCGGTTCCCGGCTGGCATGCAGAATCAGGTAGTGCGCATCGGCCCGCAAGCGCGCATCACGTGGGGTCCTGTGCTCACGATCGAGCACCACCCGCAAAGGTTGCTGCACGCTGTCGTGAGGCAGGCGCGCGGTCATTTGCGGGTCATCCGCCAGCACCGTGCCCACGCCGGTAATCATGGCGCAGGAACGCGCCCTCCAGCGGTGTCCGTCGAGCCGTGCCTGCGCACCGGTAATCCACTGACTGCGCCCGTCTG
>JASBUL010000031.1 GCA_030147945.1 Oceanococcus sp.
TGCGACGCCAGGCGAGTTGGAGTATGAGCAGATCGCCGGAACCCTGTGTTTGTCCGCCTACAGTCAGGACGAAAACAACAACCAATCGCCTTCTTTGCAGATGGGTTGTTTCCAGGTCGCCGGGGCAGAATCACTGACCCCACCGGGTGAGCCGCAACCGGTTTCGCTGGAATTTCTCAGTGACAAAGCGACCGTGAAATGGCGTCTGCCGGCCGAGCCCATCGCCGTAACCATGATTGAGCTGAGCCGCGCGGGCGCGCAGCCGCAAGTGCTGACCCAGGGCGTCGCGCAGCCGGGCAACGACCCGCAAGCCGTGCTGCGTCACGATCTGGTCGTGCCGGACAGCCTGTTTGCCGGCGAAGAATGGTGTGTGCGGTTGCGCGCGATCGGTCCTACGGTGCAGGGTGAAGCGGCCGTGCAGTCGGAGTGGACGGCGCCGCTGTGCACCTACCGCGATACGGTGGCCGGGCCGCCGCAGTATTTGCCCTGGCCCGATGTGCCGCTGGCACCTCAAGGTGACGCGCTCAGCGTGTTGAGTGGCCTCGACATCGGCGCACTCGCGCTGGTGGACCGGGTGATTCTGGCGTTGCCTCTGGCTGAGATCGGCGCGCTGGGCAATGAGTGCACGGACTATCGGACTGCTGCTGAAGGTGGCGGCAAGACCGAGCCCGGATTGCGCGAGCCGGTGTGCTCCCAGTACGGACTGCTGCGTGCCGACAATGCACTCAGCGAGGTTTTGAGCTTCGTGGTCTATCGCCAGGCGCGCAACGCCGCCGGTGTGCTCAGTGATTGGCAGCAGGTCTCGCCAAGCATTGACCGCTTGCATTGGGATCGTCAGGCCACCACACCGACGACCTGGAAGCTGGCCGATCCCTACATCGGTCTGGTGCCTTTGGATCCGGCATCGGACCAGTGGCAGTTCGTCTACGTCGACCGCTATCCACGTATGGCAGGGCGCGATTACCGCTACCAGATTGTCTATTTCACATCGGATCAGCGTATCCGCCAGTGGCGAGGGAGTGACTGGTTCGTTCAGGCCGATGTCAACGCCGGGGGTGACCAATGAAGCCGCAAGCATGGGCCGTAGGCCTGCTCGGTGTTGTCGTGTTCGGGGTCAGCACCGCGCAGTCTCCGTTGTTCGAAGGGGGTAATCCGGAGGCGTGGATTTTCGAAGCCGAAAATCCTGGGCTTACGTCCATCGACACGGGCCAATGGCTGGACACGTTTGAGGCCAGCGGCATCAGCCTGATCGGCAAGCAGCAAGCCCTGATCAACAATCTGGCCGACAGCCGGCCACCCATGCAAGCGCAACAACCGGCGGTGTCACTGGCGGGTTTGAGTCAGGCCAGCAACAGCCAGCAAAATCCGCAGAACAATCAGGTTTTGCGCATCTGGCCAGACAGCGGGGCTTACGATCGCACCATCCGCCTCGAAGTTGGTGTTGTGGCGGAGTTGCTGGCATCTCAAACCGCTCTCACGCTGAATGTGCAGCTGGATGCCCAGCCGTTTCGCAGCGTGGTCTTGTGCGGTACGCAGAGTCCGCCCGGCTGCGTGCCTGCACAAGCGGTGCGCGATGGGTACCGCGGGCTGATTGATCATGTGATTGAGCCTGGCGCTCACACGGTCTCGGTGGAGCTGCGCAACGCGGCCAATCAGCAGGTGGCCGCAGCGAGCAAGCTCTACCAGCTGGATGTGGCCGATAGCAAAGGGCGCTTGCGTGACAGCGACGGCGATGGCGTTCCGGATCTGATCGAACGCGAACTCGGTCTGGACCCACTCAGCGGCGACCGTGATGTTGACCGCGATGGTGACGGCTGGACGGATTTCGACGAATGGCTGCGCGGCGCCGATACCGACCAGCGTAATGACCCGAATTGGGTGCCGGTCGATAGTGATGGCGACGGCTGGTCGGATTGGGATGAAGATCTGCGCGGCACACGCGCCGATGATCCCGATCCTCAACTCACACCCCGCGCAGGCGAGAACACTCAGACGGATGCGAATGCCGGTGTGCTTCAAAGTGAAAGCTATCTGCGCCGCGCCCAGCGTTTCCGCGAGTTCCCCCTGGCGCGACGTTTGTATGAGGTCGAGTACATCAGCGACGCGGCCGCACTCACACCGCGCCCCGGATTTATCGGCGAGTGGCAAGCTGCCAGCGCGCAGACGCTGGGTGGCCACAAAGCCTGGCGGCAGGCGGACTTGGTCGATGAGGCGTTGCTCAACGAATCCGCGCTGACCGGCAACGACCTGGCCCCGTCCCGCCTGGCCTCGCAGGCCGCTCAGGCACTGGCGGCAGGGCGTTTCCCGGCTGCGCGCATGCCCGCTTCAGAAGGTCTGATGCTGGATGTGGCGCTGCGTCTGGCCGATGACACGCTGCTGATGCACAAACAGTATCTGCCGGCAGTGGTGGATGCCGACCTCCCGCGCTTCCTCGCAAGCGATCCGCAGTGGACGGATGCCGAGACTTTCCGCAAAGCCTATATCAGCTGGCTGGAAGCCAATCTGATTCAGTCTTGGAACGGTCCGCTCAACTGGGACGGCACGCGCACGGCCTTGGCCCTGGAATTGATTTTGTCCGATGAGGCCCGCCTCAATGCCGCGGCAGCGCCGGTCGTGTTCAACGATCGTGTTGATCCGGTGGCCCGTTTGTGGCTCGC
>JASBUL010000033.1 GCA_030147945.1 Oceanococcus sp.
GCAGATGCTCGAGCGCACCCTGGCATCGCTGCGAGCGCAGTCGCATCCGCCACAGCGGGTGGCCTTGTGTGGTCCGTTGACGCGCCCCGGCTTGCCGCATGCGGCCCGACGTGAGGAGATGCATGCGCTTGCGGATGTGCAGATGCAGTTTGCCGTTCGCGCGGGCAGTGAGCTGAGCCGCGCTGCTGCGGCAGCCTTGGCCCACAGCTTTGAACGCTGTGAGGCAGCCTCGCTGTGTGTGGTGGCTGACCAGCGCTATGCGGGCCCGCAGGCGCCGCGTCTTGCCCCGTGGCAACCCGGCAGCGGCCACAGTCCGGCGCTAACGGCCTGGCGTGGCGCGGCGCCAGCGCCTGAGCTGACGGTGGCGGCTCAGACAGGCGTGTTGGCGCATGTGGCTGCCGCGCTGGTCTACGCCGAGCCGGCGCAGACGGGCATGTCGTTACCCCGGCCGTCGGCTGGCGAGGCGAGTATCAGCGTCATTGTGCCGACCCGCGACGGCGGCGACGTGCTGGCCAGGTGTCTGCGCGGTGTGCTGGCGGAACTGGCCGCACTGGACGCGCAGGGCGAGCTGCTGGTGGTCGACAACGGCAGTCGTGATGCGCACACGCTGAGCGTGCTCAGCGAACTGTCTGCCGCGCATCCCGATGTGCTGCGGGTCCTGCGCTACGACCATCCTTTCAACTATTCGGCGATCAACAACTGGGCGGTTCGGCAGGCCAGTGGCGAGCAGATTCTTTTGCTCAACGATGACATCGAAACGCAGCAGCCCGGCTGGCTGCAGGCCTTGCGTGGTGAACTGGCGCGTCCGCAGGTGGCGGCCGTGGGCGCGCGTTTGCTGTATCCCAACGGGCACATTCAGCATGCGGGCGTTGCTCTGGGATTGGGCGGCGTGGCCGGCCATCCCGGTCGCACGCTGGCCGCCGATGACCCGCGCTGGCCGCTGTGGCCGCATGATCAGCGGCGTCAGGTCAGTGCGGTCACCGGCGCCTGCCTTCTGACCACCAGAGCGTTATACTGGGCCGTGAACGGACTCAACGAACAAGCGCTGAGTGTGGCCTTCAACGACGTGGATTTCTGTCTCAAGCTGGGGCAGGCCGGTGGCATGGTGCTGTATACCCCCGACGCCACGTTGATTCACCATGAATCCATGAGTCGTGGCGCCGAGGACAGTGTGGCCAAACAGCGGCGTTTTGCCGAAGAGATCCGATACATGCAGCAGTGCTGGCCGCAGCAGATTGCGCATGATCCGTTTTACAGCGCACATTTGAGCCGCACGCTGGACGATTTGTCCCTGCGTGAGCCCAGCGCCTCGAGTCTGCTGACGCCGTATCGGCTTCCCGCTTTGTTTTCACCGATGTCATGAATGCCAGCCAAGACAATGACACTCTGATCCCGCCGTTGCCGGAGCGGCCGCTGGGGCGAACCAGCTGGCAGGTCTTTGTCGGCTCGATGCGTGCGTTTTTGCTGCGCGAGATGATGAACCAGTTCGGGCGTTCGCGGCTGGGCTACGTGTGGGCCTTGGCTGAGCCGGCAGCCACCGTTGCAGTCCTGGCCGGGTTGCATGCCGTCGTGCGTGGCGGACATCACGCGTTGTACGGTGAGAGTCCCATCGTGTTCTTTGTGTTCGGAGCGGTGCCCTATTTTCTTTACGCCAACGTAGTGGCGGCGGCGCAAGGGGTGTGTAACAGCCAGAAAGGGCTGTTCAATTACCGGCAGATCAAACCTATCGACGTACTGCTGGCCCGCGGTGTTATCGATGGTCTGATGATGGTCGGCGTAGCGGTGGTTTTTCTTGCTGGCTGGTGGTGGTTGGGGCATTCGCTGCCGTTGTCTGACCCTCTCCAGTTGCTATGGGCGCTGTTCTCGCTGTTCGTACTCGGCGTCAGTGTGGGGCTGGTCTTCGAAGTCTTCGGTACGATTTATCCCGATCTGCGTAAAGTCATTTCGATGTTGACGCGGCCGATGTTTTTCATCTCCGGGGTGTTTTTTACCATCGACATGATGCCGTCAGGCTTGCGTGAGGTTCTCTTGTGGAATCCGGTATTGCATGGTGTCGATCTGACCCGCGGTGCAGTTTTGCCGGAATACGAGTCGCCGGCCAGCTGGTCTTACCTCTGGGGCTTCATTCTGGTTGCGCAGTTCATTGGTCTGGCCGCGTATCGTCGTTATCTGTATCGCCTGATATGACGCCATGATCCAGGTTCATAATCTGACCAAGTCCTATCCGCTTGAAGGATTTTCGCGTTACTTTGTGTTTCGTGGCATCAGTTTCGAACTGCCTTCCCGCACCCACGTGGGTATCGTGGGGCGAAATGGTGCCGGCAAGTCGACGCTTTTGAGACTGCTGGGAGGCATGGAGTTGCCGGATACCGGTCAGGTTCGCTCTGACGGGCTGATTTCGCCACCGTTGGGATTGTCCAGCGGTTTCGCGCAGAAGATATCGGGACGCAACAATGCCCGCTTCATCTGCCGCATCAATGGGGATGACAATGCTGCCGCGCGTGAGCGGGTCGAGTTCATTCGCGAATTTTCTGAGCTTGGCGAGTTTTTCGAACGCCCGGTCGAAACCTATTCCTCCGGGATGAAAGCCCGTCTGGCGTTCTCGATCAGCATGTCGTTCCGCTACGACTATTACCTGATCGACGAACTGACCGCGGTTGGTGATCAGAAATTCCGAGCCAAGGCGCAAGCCACCTTTGCCGAGAAGAAAGGTCAGGCCAGTATCATCATGGTCAGTCACAATCTTCAAGCTCTGCAGCGCGACTGCGAGGTCGGGCTGTACATGAGCCCCCGGGGGCCGCTTTATTTTGATGATATCGGGGAGGCCATCGCGGCCTACAAGAAGGATCAGAACACTCGATGATTGAACGATTTTTCAGTCCGGCCATGCGCATGAAGCGCTATCTTGCGCTGGTTCTGGGGCCAACAGCGCTGGCGCTGTTGTACCTTGGGCTTATCGCTTCCGACGGCTATGTCAGCCGGGCATCCTTCCTGATTGAGCAGGACTCACCGTCGATGTCGGGCGGTGACATGGCTTTGAGCCTGCTCAATCTTGGTGGTGGCCCCAGCCGTCAGGACACCCTGGTGGTCGATGCCTTTCTGCGCTCGCGCACCTTGCTTGAGCGGATTCAGTCCAGTCTGGATTTGCGTGGCCATTTCTCCAGCGATGAGCGGGATTTGTTCAGCCGCATGGACGCCGAGGCCTCGCAGGAGGACTTTCTTGAGTTCTACCGCAAGCATCTGCACACGCTGGTCGATGAAGAGTCGCAGATCATGACGGTCGAATTCACCGCGCATGATCCGGAATATGCTCACAAGGTGGTGTCTGAGCTGGTCCGCCAGGGCGAGCAGTTCGTCAACCAGATCAACCAGAGTTTGGCCGAAGAGCAGTTGACCTTCATCACCGCCGAGGTCGACAAGGCCGCTACCCGGCTGCGTCAGGCCACGGTTGAAATGCTCGCGCTGCAGCGCAAGAACGATGTGCTCAATCCGCAGCAGGAAACTGCAGCCGTGGCCCAGATTCTGGCCGGGCTGGAGGCCGAGCTGACCCGCCAGCAGACCGAGCTCAAGGCCTTGAGCGGCTACCTCAATCCGAGCGCGCCGGACATTGTGGCGACCAAGCAGCGTATCGATGCCTTGCAGGCGCAGGTGGCTGAGGAGCGCCGCCGCATGGTGGGTGAGGGGCGCGATGAGTTCAGCAAGCTGATGCTTGACTACCAGAACGCGGAGGTCAATCTGCGCATTGCCGGTGAACTGTACAAATCGGCACTGACCAGTCTGGAAACAACCCGGCTGGATGCGGTGCGCAAGGCCAAATATGTGATTCCGGTGGATCGGGCCAATGTGCCGGATTCTGCCGAGTTGCCGCGGGTCGGCTACTGGACCGTTACCGTCTTCGTTCTTCTGAACCTCATGTATTTCGTCAGCGGACTCATCGTCGCGACCATCCAGGATCACCGGGAATGAGCATGTTCAAGCACTTTTTCAGGGCCGCCGCGATCATGGCCGTGGTTCTGCCGGCTGCAGCCCAGCAGAGCACCAGCGCGTTTGGCCAGCAGCAACAACCGCAACCCAGCCCGTCGCCGGCCCCGCTGGTCGGTAACACGCCGATTCCGGTGACCGGTGCGACCATTCCGCCCAACACCGCCACAACCGGTGGGGCGCCGCCGATTCCATCGGCCCAGTTCCGCCAGGTCGAGCGTGAGGTGGATGAGAGCGTGTTCGGCTCCAATCTGTTTCTGGGCCGCTTCGCCGAAGAGTCTTTCCGCGCATTCAACCCGGATTATGTGGTCAGCCCCGGCGATCTGATCGATCTCAAGCTGTGGGGTGCGTTCGATCTGGTCATGCGTCTGGAAGTGGATTCGCAGGGCAATATCTTCGTGCCCAAAGTGGGGCCGGTGAAGGTTGGCAGCACCCGTAATGCCAATCTGAACGAGGTTCTGCGCCAGCGCATCAAGGAGGTGTTCCGCGAAAACGTCGGGGTGTACGCGGCTTTGGTCAGCGCCGAGCCGGTCAAGGTGTTTGTCAGTGGTGAGGTGCGCGAGCCAGGTCTGTATGGCGCTTACGCATCGGATTCGCTGCTGCATTTCATCGATCGTGCGGGTGGTATCGACACCGATACCGGCAGTTTCCTTGATATTCGCGTCAGGCGTGGCTCGCGCACCCTGGCGCGCATCAACTTGTACGACTTCCTGCGCAACGGTGATCTGCCGCTGATGCAGTTCCGCGATGGCGACACCATCGTGGTGGGGCCGCGCAAGTCTACGGCCGAGGTGTCCGGGCTGGTCAAGCACGAGGCGCAGTTCGAGTTTGATGAGCGCATCCGCCTGTCGGCACTGCTGGATCTGGCCGGTGTGGATGAACGCGCCACCCATGTTCAGGTCGTGCGCAATCAGACCCCGGTGCGTGAATCCGACTATCTGCCGCTGAGCGCCGATCTGGAGTCGATCTGGATTGTTTCGGGTGATCAGGTCAGTGTCTTTGCCGACCGTCAGATCGGCACCATCATCGCCCAGGTCGAGGGCGAATATCAGGGCCTGAGTCAGTATGTGCTGCCCTATGAAGCCAGCCTGGCCGACCTGATTGGCAAGGTGGAGGCCACGCCGCGCTCCAATATGGACGGTCTGCAGTTGTATCGGGTGAGCATTGCCGAGCGTCAGCGTCAGGTTCTGGAGGAGATGCTGCAAAAGCTGGAGCAGTCGGTATTGACCGCTCGCTCGGGCACCCGTGAGGAGGCTGAATTGCGCACCCGCGAGGCCGAGCTGGTGTTGCAGTTCATCGAGCGCGCCCGCGAGGTCGAGCCCAAGGGGCGGCTGGTGCTGCATCAGGGTTTTGATCCGAACCTGATCGACCTGCAGGACCAGGATGTGCTGCGGATTCCGCGCCTGACCCACACCGTGGCGGTGCAGGGTGAGGTGTTCTTCCCCAGTTCGTTTGTCTGGCAGGAAGACAAAAGTGTGGAGTACTACCTGGAGCAGGCCGGTGGCTTGACCCAGCGTGGTGACCGCAACCGGGTCTTCGTGATCCGGCCCAGCGGCGAAATGGTCGAAGCCAAGGGCGGCTGGGGGCGACGCGTCAAGGTTCAGGCTGGCGACGAAATCATGGTGCTGCCTCAGGTTGATCGCAAGACCTTCCAGTTCTCCAAGGATCTGATCCAGATCATCTATCAGCTGGCGTTGTCGGCCGGCGTGGTGCTGCGCCTATAGGGTTTTCTGCTGGCGCCGGAAGTTGTGGTAGACCGGCGAACGCCACAGCCTGAGCAGGCTACGCAGATGCCACACCAGGTGTTGGCGGCTGCTCAGGGTGGCGCGCCGTGCCGGATGCACGATGTGACTGTTTTGGAGCAGTAGGCAGCGTCCCCCGCGCAGCTGGGCGCGCAGGCACAGATCGATATCTTCGGCGTACATGTAGTAGCGCGTATCAAAGCCGCCGAGGGCCTCGAAATCGGCCCGCCGCATGGCCAGGAAAAGGCCGGCCAGCCAGTCCACCTCGGCCGATGGTGCGTGCGCGAGACGACGCGTGTCGCGTGCACGGCCGAGTAGATAGCGCCGCAGCAGGCGCAGTGGTGTGAGCAGCGGCCGCCCGTTGTCCTCAGCTAGGCCTTCCGGAGTGCGCGCCTGGGGGCTGACAATCGCTGTGCTCGGCTTGGCCAGCGCGGCATCAAGTGCATCGAACAAAGGCACCGGCAGACGCAAATCCGGATCGACCATGAGGACATGGTCGCCCTGCGCGCCGATCAGTGCGGCATTGTGGTTGGCGCCGAAGCCGGCGGGTGTCGCGTTGGTTCTAAAACGGGTGCGGGCGCGTTGTTCGGCCGTGAGTGCGGCGCTCAGGGTGTCCTGCTCGGGTAGGTTGTGGGTCACCACGATGTGGTAGTCGCGGCCGCTGAGGCGCTGATGCAGGTCGCCGAGGATGCCGAGCAGGCCAGCCCCATGGCCGTGGCTGATCACCGAAACCATCCAGCTGGGCGGTGAGCTCATACGCCGCTCCTGCGCGCGTGCATGCCTGAGCGGGCCAGGCCATGCAGCGTGCCGCGCAGCATCTGCGCCAGTTTGTGCAGACGTTGTGGTTCAAAACACAGTGCCTTGATCGCCAGCTTGGCCGCACCCAGCCACTCGTAGGCCAGCCACGCCGGGTAGCGCCCGCCATAGCGTCGGCTCAGTACTATGCGGTTGCGGTTGATGTAGTAATGACGCAGAGCGCTGTGGTGTGTGGGGTAGGTCTTCACACCGAGCAGCTTGCGCTGTTCAACCTCGCCCAGGCTGTGTTTGAGTTCGGCTAGCGGCATGGCCACCACGGTGTAACCGAGGCTGCGCAGGTAGAGGCAGTAGTCGGTGTCAACCAGATCGATGAACAACTCTTCGTCAAAGCCGCCATGGCGTTGCCAGACCGATGCATCAAGCAGCATGCCGGAGCCGATGGCCAGGTCGACCGGCTGGGGTGTGCTCATCTGGTCGGCGTAGACAAAGCGAAAGCGCCAGCGATTGCGGGCCTGCGGCCAGCGGCAGCGAATTTCCGGATGGCCGTAGCGTATGGCAGGCACCCGGATGGCAGCATCACCGGGCGTGTCCGGTTTGCTGAGCAAAGCTTTCACCATGCCGTGGCCGGGATGGCTGTCATGGTCCAGCAACAGCACATGTCTGGTCCCTTGCGCGCAGGCGTGGGCGATGCCGGCATTGAGCGCAGTGGCGATGCCGCGGTTGGTTTTCAGGGCAATGACATGGATGCGTGCGCGCAGTGAGTCGGCCAGATCGTCCAGGCTGAGCGGCTGGTTGGAGCCGTTGTCGCACACCACGATACGGTCAACCTGCTGCAAAGTGGCCTGCAAGCGCGTGCTCAGTCCGGGTGGCGGGTTGTATGTGACCACCACCGCGCTGACTTCAGATCGCCCGTGCATCGGGCCGGCGGATCAGGACGGTTCCGGTGTGTGTGCGTTTTCCGGCCATTCGAGCAGGTGCGTGTAGAGCACCAGATACAGCGCGACGAACGCCATGCTGCCGGAGACCAAGACAGCTGTATGGCCGAAGCAGAAGGTTGCCAGTGCAGCCGGTAGTGCCGCCAGTATCAGCAGGCGCGGAGCGGATGAATGCCGCAACACGCCCGGCTGTCGACGATCCCGGGCAAAAAACAGATGGTGCAAATGTTCCACGTCGGGATGGAACAGAGATTCGTTGCGGCGGCGCCGGCGAATCATCGAGAACACGGTTTCCCAGGTTGGGTAAATGAGCAGCGTCAGTGCGTACCAGGGTGATACGTCCGGGCTGCCGGCTACGACCAATGCGGCCACAGCGCCGAGGGAGGCGCCATTGAAGTACGCCCCGCAATCACCCAGGAAGATCTTGCCAAACGGGTAATTGAGCAGCAAAAAGCCGATATTGGCGCCAGCCATGGTCAGGGCAAGCAGTCCCAGTGGCGCTTGATCGGTCTGAATGGCCACGTAAGCCAGCGACGCATGGCTGAGCGCGGCAACCCCACCACTCAGGCCGTTTTGGCCATCAATCAGATTGAACGCATGGGTCATGCCGGTGACCGCGAAAACGAAGAACAAGACGCCGAACACGCTGTGGCTCAGCAGCCAGTCGAACGGTGCGATCCCAATCTCGAAGATACCGACGCCGCCATTGGCCACACTGAAGAACAGGGCGGCGAATGCGGTGCCGAAGTATCGTGCCAGAGGAGGCAAATTGCGCCGGAAATCTTCGTACATACCAACCGCGGCGACCATCGACAGGCAGGCCCACAAAGACCACAGCAGCTTGGCCGAGGCATCGTCGATGAAATTTGATTGCAGAGTCAGGCAGATCAGGCCGGCCACAAACAGTGCACTACCGCCAAGGCGCGGCACTTCGCCCTGGTGTAGTTCGTGGCAGGCACCATCCTCGCGTTTGCCGCTGATGTGCACATGCCAGTGTTGTGTCGCGACCAGCAAAAAGCACACCACGAAGGCGATTGCTGTGGCCAGGCAAAAGATCAACGCAGTCATGAATCCGGGGCCCCCTAAAGCGACCCAGCTCCCACAATTCTTTTTTAGACCGGCAAGTATACGCGAAGGTATTAAAATTAAGAAGATACAGCGTTTTTATCGGGTGGTTTGTTCGATAATGAAACGCGGTCGCGCTTTGATTTCGGCATACATCTTGCCGAGGTACTCACCGATGATCCCGAGGCACAGAATCTGTACGCCACCGAGGAAGTAGGTGGGTAACACTGTGGATGCCCAGCCGGGTACGGCGCTATCGCCCAGCAATGCAACGGCCAGTACCCAGGCGCTCATCGCTGAGGTGACACAGAAAATCGCCATGCCCATGATGCCGATCAGGCGCAACGGCACCATGGAAAACGAGGTGATGCCGTCCAGGGCGAAGCTGAGCATGCGCTTGAGCGGATACTTGGACACCCCGGCATGGCGCTCGTGGCGTTCGTAGAAGACTTTGCCCGAGGGGAAACCGAGTAGCGGGATGATGCCGCGCAGAAACAGATTGGTTTCGCCAAACTGCTTGAGATGCTCGATAGCGCGGCGACTGAGCAGGCGGTAGTCGGCGTGGTTATCAACCACTTCGGCGCCCATCAGGTGCATGAAGCGGTAGAACGCCAATGCGGTGTTGCGCTTGAAGGCGGTGTCGCTCTCGCGACCTTTGCGCACCCCATAGACCACGTCCTTGCCATTGGAAAAAGCGTCCAGCATCTCCGGGATCACGGCCAGGTCGTCCTGCAGATCAGCGTCCACGGTGATCACGGCGTCACCTTCGACATGCAGCAAGCCGGCCAGCAAGGCGCGTTGATGGCCGCAGTTGCGGGACAGCTTGATACCGGCGGTGTGCGCATGCGCCGCGGACAGTTCGGTGATCAACCGCCAGGTGTCATCGGCACTGCCATCGTCCACGAAGTAGATCAGGCTGTCGCTGCTGATGCGTCCAGCTTCGATCAATTGGCTGACAATCTCGAGCAGTCGCGTGTGCGTTTCGCGCAGCACTTCGGCTTCGTTGTAGCAGGGAACAACCAGTGCGAGCTGTTTCATGGTGATCAAACCTTGTGCGCCGCATAGGTCCAGCGGCGATTGGCGACAAAATTCCATACCAGCACCACGCCGGTGGCCACGATCTGGGCCAGCAGGTAGTGGGCGGTGGCTATGGCGGTCATTAAGTACATGATCAGCGTGTTCAGGGCCAAGCCAGCCATGGCGATGAGCATGAAGCGCGGCAGAGCACGGCGGTGTGGCACCCGACTGTCAAAGGTGTAGCGGTAGTTGGCCGCGTAGTTGAATACGGCGCTCAGACTGTACGCCGCCACGGAGGCTGCGACTGGCGGCGCACTCAGCCCTTCAACCAGCGCAATCAGCAGCAGGTACATCAAGGCGGTGGCAATGCCACCGACGCCGGCAAAGCGTACGAACTGTCCGAGCATGGCTACCTCACAACATCCACCAGCCGGGCAACCAGTGCAGATATTTGAAGTACCAGGCCGGCCAGTGCAATCCGGATATGGCCGGGAAGAACACCACGAACAGTGTGCCGGCCAGAGCCACGCTGGCCCAGGGCAGGTAACGTCCCCAGCGCGCATCGGCGGGATAACGCGCCAGCGTCACGCCAAGCAGCAGGATC
>JASBUL010000049.1 GCA_030147945.1 Oceanococcus sp.
TACCGCTGTTTGTCAGCATAGTTGTCGTGTTTTTTACGCAGCGGCCTCTAAGCTGCGACTCTCCTTCTCAGGATTCAACCAGACCTCTTCTGGCAAATCCCAATTCCGAGTTCTCCCCGACCAGCGCTTCGGATTGGCTGCTTTCGCGGCCTCGTAAACGGCCTTTCGCTGTTGTATGACTTCTGTCGTCTGGCCACTATGCCGTTGCGCCGGAGTGATGAACTTCAACCCGCTGTGCTTGTGTTCCTGGTTATACCAGGTCGCAAATTGGAGTACCCAGGCCCGGGCATCGCCCAGTGTTGCAAAGCCTTTGTAAGGGTAATCAGGGCGGTACTTGCACGTTCGGAAGATCGACTCAGCATAGGCATTATCGTTACTGACCCGAGGGCGGCTATAGGACGACATGATACCCAGTCGGTACAGGGTTTCCATCAGTGACGCGCCTTTCATCGGGCTGCCGTTGTCCGAGTGCAGAACCAGGTGTACACCGGCAATACCCTCACGTAAATACGCCTTGGTTACCAGTTCTGACGCCAGTTCACTGGACTCTCCCTCATGGATTTCCCAGCCCACAATCTTGCGGCTGTACAGGTCGAGGATGAGGTACAGGTAGAAGAAGATTCCTTTGGCAGGACCGGGCAACCAGGTCACGTCCCAACACCACACCTGATTCGGGCCGGTGGCACAGTGCGTGTTGAGTGGCTTGGCGGTCGGTGCCTTACTGCGGCCCCGGTGCTGCTGTTGGCTCTGTTCACGAAGCACACGATAGAACGTGGACTCAGAGGCGATAAAGCACCCTTCATCCGCCAGGGCCGGTACAATCTGGCTGGGTGGCAGGCTTCTGTGTACTGGGCTATTCACGGCGACCAGCACGGCCTCGCGCTCTTGCTGTGTCAGTTTGTGAACCGGTGGCGGACGGGTCGCACCAGGGCGACCATCTGCCTTAACATCCCCCTCCCGGGTCCAGCGCTGATAGGTGCGCATGGCTATGCCCATTTCTGCGCACGCCCTGAAGGTCCGGGCACCAGCATCGGTTGTTTCCTTGATCAGCCTGACGGCTCGCTCGCGATCTGGGGTGCTAATCATTCGTCCTCTCCCTCGCCCCAGATCGCATGCATCTTTTTTCGAAGCACCAGTAACGCAGCGGTTTCCGCCAGCGCCTTCTCTTTATGACGCAGATCGCGCTTCAGCTCCTTGATCTCTTTCTTCGCCGATCGAGCCTGATCCCGCGCTGACCTGGCCTGTTCTACTGCCGTGGCATTGGCGTGCATGCAAACCTCTTTCCACGCCAGTATCTGCTCCGCATACAGCCCCTTCTTGCGGCAGTACTCGGCCACCTCCGCCTCGTTCAGAGCGGCGGTCTCCAGCACGACTGCAAACTTGTCTTCGGGCGACCAACCTTCCGGATTCCTTCCATCCCCTGGCACTACCATCCCTCCTGATCGGGCTTGTTTGCGCCAATGATACAGGGTCACGTCGGAGATTCCCGTCTCTTCTGATAGCACGCGTACCGGGGTGTTTTCTGGCGGCATCATTCTTCTAAGCACCGCCTGCTTGCGTTCTTCTGGGTATTGTTTCATTGCTCATTCCTGAGCGCCCCCCGAGTATTAATTGAAAATTGGACACGACAACTATCCTGACAGAGGGGGCTACTGTGTCGACATCTTGCAACAAATTCAGGCCACGAAAGCCGCGTTGAAAAAAGTTGAAACCGAACTTCTACGTGATCATGCAAATTCCTGTATTGAAGGTGCACTTAGAGAAGGCTCTTTGGATGAGCAAAGAGATAAGATCGTTGAACTCGTCGATCTGTTTGAACGAGGTCGCTGAGGGTCTGGTACCGAGAAAAAGTGCCTGCGTCTAGGCCGCCTCGCGTGAGCGTTTTACAATCTCAGAGACCGTGTTCTTGCTAATACCGAGATCCCGTGCAATCCATCGATAGCTCTTACCTTGTTCAATGAGGTGAAGCACTTTAGGTGAAAGTTTGTCGGATTTTGGGCGGAAGCCCTTCTTTCGGCCCAGCTTTTTGCCGCGAGCTTTTGCTGCAGCAAGACCGGATTTTACGCGTTCACTAATTAAATCACGTTCAAATTCTGCGATGCCGGATAGAAAGGTTGCCATCATCCGACCATGGGATGTCGATAGATCAAAGGTCATGCCGCTTATGGCGACCACCGAGACTTTCCAGTTTTCCAGGTCGCGGAGCGTGTTGAGCAGGTCGATGGTTGATCGACCCCATCGAGACAATTCTGTCACGACTACCGCATCGATTTCCCGGCGTTGCGCCAAGGCCATAATTTTCTTTCGTTCTGTGCGATCCAATTTCGCACCTGACCCCGTTTCCTTGAAAACTCCAATGACGTCGTAGTTCGCTCGTTTAGCGAATGCTCGAAGATCGCGTGCCTGCCGCGCACACGATTGATCAGCTGTCGACACTCGACAATAAATGGCTACCCGGTGTCCCAATTAAACCTACCTCTCTTCATGGCTTGCAAAGCCGCATGTTTACTGGCTGGATTGGTGTCCTGTTTAGCCTTTAGTTTAACTGGGACAGTATCGCATGCCAAGACGCACCATTCTGACCGAACGACAACGGGAAGCACTGTTCGGATTGCCAGCGGATGAAGACTCGATGCTCCGCCACTACGTGTTGAGTGACGAGGACATGCAGCATGTCAAAACAAGGCGACGCCCCGGCAACCGATTGGGTTTCGCATTGCAGCTATGTGCCTTGCGGTATCCCGGTCGACTACTCCAACCAGGCGAATTCATCCCAGACCCAATTATCAAATTTATTGGGGCGCAACTGGGTTTGTCGAAAAGCGACCTTGCCGACTATGCGGAGAGACGGCAGACACGCTATCAGCATTCGGTGTCGCTCCAGAATCTATACGGCTATCGAACTTATCAGGCTTCTGACCTAGATTTCGCCCAGTGGCTGGCATCAGCCGCTGAACAGGCCCACTCTAACGAAGGGTTGGCACGCGAAGTGGTCGCCCAAATGCGCCTTCGGCGCATTGTTGTACCGGCACCTTCAACGGTTGAACGATTGTGTGCAGATGCTCTGGTCGCCGCCGACAATCGTATCTCTAGGCGCATCGCGGATCGTCTCGACAACACCACAGTGGACAGACTCACCGCATTGCTCAGCGAAACAACGGTGACAGGCGTCACCCGATTCGTCTGGTTGCGCCAACACGAACCGGGCAGCAACTCACGGGTGGTCAATGGGTTGCTCGATCGGCTGGAACGGATCGTTGATTTGGAACTCAGCCCTTCTTTGCTTCAGGGTGTGCCCTCGCACAGAGTAGCCCGCCTTCGTCGCCAGGGTGAACGCTACTATGCCGATGGCATGCGTGATCTACCTACGCATAGAAAACTGGCGATACTAGTCGTCTGTGGTGTTGAATGGCATGGCGCAATCGGTGACGCCATCGTCGAAACCCATGATCGAATTGTGGGTCGGCTGTACCGTGCTTCTGAGCGTGTTAGAGATGATCAAATTAACGATCAACGTGCGCTCATCCAACAAACACTCAAAACTTTTTCCGAAGTAGGCGCATCGATCATCGCGGCGCGAGAAGCCGGCGAGCCCGTCGACACAGCCATTGAACAGGATTGCGGCTGGGAGGTATTCAATCGCCTGGTCGAAGATGCCACCGCTGTGAATGCCAAAGTTGGAGCCGATCCTCTGGATTTTGTGAACAGTGGCTACGCTAGATTTCGTCGCTATGCACCACGGTTTCTGAACACACTCGCGATCGAAGGTGCGCAGTCAGCAGGACCGATACTCAAAGCAATTAACGCACTCCAACAACTGAACCGATCGAATAATCGGGGGTTACCAAACAATCTACCGATAGCCTTCGCTAGACCCAAATGGCGAAAGAGGTTGCAGCGCACAGACCGTCGAACTTGGGAAACTGCGATTCTTTTCGCTATTCGCGATGCATTTAGGGCAGGCGACATCTGGTTAAAAAATAGCCGTCGATATGCAGAGCCATCGAAAGAGTTGATACCGGTTAACGCCGTTGCAACGTCATCAGCACTGGCAGTACCGTTGGACCCTCTCGACTGGTTAACGCAACGGAAACAGGTGCTGGCTCAAGCATTTGAAGCCACAGGCGAAGCCGCACGCCGTGACCGGCTACCAAACGGGCTAATTCAAGACGGCGTACTCAAACTCTCCAAATTGGAGAAACAGGCGCCCGACAATGCCCATCAGCTAGTCATGGATTTGTACCGGCGTGTACCGCAAACACCGGTCACTGACATTCTGTTGTCGGTAGACCGTGAAATCGGGTTTACAGAAGCTTTCACAGATTTGCGAACAGGAGCGCCGTGTCGTGACCAAATCGGGCTCCTAACCGTACTACTCAGTGACGGCGTCAATTTGGGCCTTCGCAAGATGGGTGCCGTATCTACCACGCATTCTTTCTGGGAGTTGCTTAGGATTTCTCGGTGGCACGTACAAGACGATGGCTATCGGCAAGCACTTGCGATGATCGTAGACGCGCAAAGTCGACTGCCTATGTCCAAAGTCTGGGGGCCCGGAGAGTCCGCGTCGGCCGATGGTCAATTCTTCCGAGCCTCAGGGCCTGGCGAAGCCATGAATGTGGTGAACAGACGCTATGGCATAGACCCAGGGATAAAGGGGTATACCCATGTCTCCGATCAGTATGCTCCGTTCTCGACGCAAGCGATTCCGGCAACAGCACACGAAGCGCCTTATATTCTCGACGGACTGTTGTCGAATGACGCCGGACGGCGAGTGAAGGAACAATATGCAGATACCGGTGGGTTTACCGATCATGTGTTCGCCATGTGCTCACTGCTGGGCTACCGTTTTGCACCTCGTATTCGCGATCTACCGGCGAAACGCCTGTATGCATTTAATCCAAGCGAGGTACACAAGACACTGAGGCCGTTGGTTGCGGCCAAGATCAACGAAGACCTTATCGTACGCAATTGGCCCGACATCCTCCGGTTATCAGCAAGTGCAGCGGCAAACACAGTGAAACCCAGTCAGCTCTTAAAACGACTATCTGCTTACCCGCGACAGAATGAACTGGCTGTCGCCCTACGTGAGATCGGTCGAGTTGAACGATCGTTGTTTATGATGCAGTGGATGTTGGACGCTGAGTTGCAACAGCGCGTACAGATGGGGCTCAACAAAGGTGAGTCACACCACGCCCTAAAGCGCGCAATCAGTTTTCATCGTCGAGGTGAGATTCGTGATCGATCCTCTGAGGGACAACACTATCGAATTGCTGGGATGAATCTCATTGCGGCAATCATTATCTATTGGAACACCAAAAAGCTGGGGGAAATTGTCGAGACACTCACCAATGCCGGTGAGGCACCAAATCCCGATCTACTGCCCCATGTATCCCCTCTGGGGTGGGAGCATATCAATCTAACTGGTGAATACCATTGGCCCGATGCTTAGGGTGTCATTTCGCCCCCTCCCGCAAACAACCCCTCGGCGGTCACCTCTTGGCCGGCGGCTAGGATTTCGTCCACCGCTCGTTCAACGGACTCGGTTGTTGCAATTGCTGGTCTCATGGGATCTCCGAAAATAATGTAATGTAATGTAATATTACTCATTATATTACGTTTATTACGTTACAGCTATTGAATTTCAGGATCGGCCCGGCGCTTTCGGAGAGGTACAATCAGGCACATAGAAAATGATCGGGAGTCGATAACTGCTGATGGGATTCTCCGACGACCACATCCGCCGCTTACTGGACGAACAGAACCGCATGCAGGATCTGGTCGATCGGGCTATGGGTGGGCCGACAATGCGAGCCATCCTTGAAGCGAACGAACCCTTCCGGCAATTGCGGCATCTGATTCCGTCGGTGCTCGGGGTTGAGTCCGAACTCTTGTCCAGCACGCGTGCGGCGTTGGGTGGGGCATCCAGCGTCAGTCTGTCCGCGAATGATCAATTTGTGCGGCAGCTCTTGGACGACCGGCAAGCGACGATTGAGCGAGCAACGGAGGTGTTGAGGCCGCAGATAGACCAATTGGCATTGGCGCAGCATGCTATCCAACCGTATCTAGATACCGTGCGGCTTGCGGATCAACAAAGGCGCCTCGAAACAGCAGGCGTCGAGTCGTTGCGTTCTATGTGCGACTCCATTGACCAGGCTATGAATTTCGGCCGAGGGCTCGATACCGATTCACTCTTGGGCATGGACCCAGATGCATTGCTGCACAAGATCGACCCTCTACGGCGACATCTGGAAGAGCTTCAGGAAAGTATTGCTTACCTCGGCACAATCGGGGAGACAGACGAGCCCGAATCGAAGCTGACTCGCGCAGACGTCTTGGCAGGCCTGGATATCCTGCGACAAGTGCTTTTCGAGTACGTCTACAAGATCATAATCATCTGGTTGGCACTGCATGGGTCATGCGATGTAGATCAGAAGCAACTCGATGAGATAGAGCGCACAGTGATCCAGATCGCAAAGCACCATGATGCTGTCGAGACCCTTCGCCATGATGTAGCCGCCGGCTCTGAGATGAGCGCGACGATCACTACAACTCAAGTCTACCTCCGCACTGGACCTTCTCAGGACAATGAGCACATCACCTTGCTACCGGCGGGTGCTCAGTTTCTGGTCACAAGACAGCAGGAAGAATGGTCAGGCGGGCTGGCTAGGTTGAAGAACGGTAATCAGCTTCCAGGGTGGGTTAGCTCTGACTATCTCGTCCCTGTGCCATCTGATTCAGAATGACTAGGATTCGGGAGGCGGGTACTATATCGAGTACGAGCCTCCCATCAGACCATTGGTCCTCCCCTCCCCGTAGAAAAGTGGGGCAATTCGTCAGGGAAGTGGGGTTAAACAGGTATTGTGGGCGATGGAATTTCCGGCGGCGAACGTTGACTTAGGGTAGACGGCGTTGCATGGTCTGGAGCGATCAGGGCATGGTCAACGCCCCGAACACATTCCGCGCGGAGCAGGCCTCACGCTTCGCCCCCAACTGGGAGACCCATGTCGCAGCCGTGGGACAATCTGGTTGAAGCCGCCACCACCCTGCGTCGGGAGCTTCACCAGTACCCGGAACTGCCCTGGGCTGAACACGCCACCGCCCAACGCTTGCGCGAGCAGCTCGATGCGCTGGGCATCGTCTGGCGGGTGTGTGCCGACACCGGGACCGTAGCCACGCTCAACGCCCAGGCCAGCGGTCGTCACATCGCTTTGCGCGCAGACATCGACGCCTTGCCCATCGACGAAGATTCCGGCGCCAGCTGGAGTTCACGTCACAGTGGCTGCATGCACGCCTGTGGGCATGACGGCCACGCCGCCACGCTGATCGGCGCCGCGCGCTGGCTCAAGCAGCATGAAGCCAGCCTACCGGGTCCGGTCACGCTGCTGTTTCAGCCCGCCGAGGAAGGCGGCCACGGCGCCAAAAAGATGATCGAAGACGGCGCCCTGGAAGGTGTCGATGCGATATTCGGCTGGCACAACTGGCCGGCGATACCGCTGGGTCAGGCGGTCTGCCCTGACGGGCCGGTGATGTCGGCCAATGGCACGTTCCGCATCCGCGTAATCGGCCAGGGCGGACATGCCAGCCAACCCGAGCTGTGCCGGGACCCGGTGCTGGCCGCCGCCGCCATCACGCTGGCCTTGCAGCAGGTCGTCAGCCGCCGCATCGCGCCGCAAAAGGCCGCCGTGGTCAGCCTGACCAGCATCGACGCCGCCAGCGGCGATACCGTGATCCCCAATCAGGCGCTGCTAGGCGGCAGCATCCGGCTGTCTGACTCGGCCCTGCGCGAGCCGCTGGAGCACGCCATCAGCGAGATCGCCGAACACACCGCCAACGCCTATGGCGTTCGCGCCGAGGTTGAACACATCCGGCGTTACGACGCGACGGTCAACCACGCCGACTGCGCGGCGCAATACCGCCAAGCCCTGGCCTGCGAGTTCGGTCAAGCCTGGGAACACCAGCAGATCGACATTCCGATCATGGCCTCGGAAGATTTCAGCTACTACCTGCAGCAGATTCCCGGCGCCTTCGCCCTCGTCGGCAGCGCCACTGGCACGCAAACTGCGTGGCCATGTCACAGCCCGCATTACGACTTCAACGATGCACTGATCGCACCCATGGTCAGGATCTACAGCCGCCTTGCCGGCCTGGCCTGACCATTCACGCCAACCACCATGCTGCCCGCCGGGCGGTGAAGGAAACTCGATGGACGTATTCGAACAATGGGAATCCAACATTCGCGGCTATTGCCGGGCCTGGCCCACGGTCTTCAAGACCGCGAGCAACGCCCGCCAGACAGATGAAGACGGCAACACCTACATCGACTTTTTTGCCGGTGCCGGGGTCCTCAACTTCGGTCACAACAACCCGCAGATGAAACAGGCCATCGTCGACTACATCCAGGCTGACGGCGTAACCCACAGCCTCGACATGTACACCACGGCCAAACGCGAATTCGTCACCGCCTTTGTCGAAACCGTGCTCAAGCCGCGCGGCATGAACCACAAGCTGCAGTTTGTCGGCCCAACCGGGACCAATGCGGTGGAAGCCGCGCTCAAACTGGCCCGACGGGTTACCGGCCGAACCCAGGTGGTGGCCTTCAGCCATGGCTTTCACGGTATGACCCTGGGCTCGCTGGCCTGCACGGCCAACGATTACTTCCGCGGCGCCGCGGGTGTGCCGCTGGAGCATGTGCAGCGCCTGCCGTATCAGAGCGCCGAGCTCGACGGTGCTGACAGCCTGGCCGCCTACCGCGCCCTGCTGGCCGATGCCTCCAGCGGGCTCAAACCACCGGCCGCCTTTCTGCTCGAAGTGATTCAGGCCGAGGGCGGGGTCAACATCGCCACCCGCGATTGGTTGCATGAAGTCCAGGACCTGGCCCGCGAAACCGGCGCGCTGCTGATCATCGACGACATCCAGGTCGGCTGCGGGCGCACCGGTTCGTATTTCAGCTTTGACGGGCTGGATCTGGACCCGGACATCGTCACCCTGGCCAAGGGCATCGGCGGTTTCGGCACCCCGATGGCCATGAACCTGATCAAGCCGGAGCACGACCAGCACTGGAACCCGGGCGAGCACACCGGCACCTTCCGCGGCCAGGACATTTCCTTTGTGGCCGGGCGCGAGGCGCTGCGCTACTTTGAAGACGAGGCCTTGATGAGCGAGGTCAAACGCAAAGGCCAGCGCATGGCCGAATGCGTCGAAAGCCTGGCCAGCGCCAATGCCGACAAAGGTTATGCAGCGCGTGGCGCGGGCATGATCCAGGCGCTGGATGTGGCCGACGGCGCGCGTGGCAAGGAGATCGCCAAGCGCTGTTTTGAAGCGGGTCTGCTGGTTGGCCCCTGCGGCACCGGCGGCAAGGTGATCAAGCTGATCCCGCCGCTGACCATCCCCGATGAGGACCTCGACGCCGGGCTCAAGACTCTGGAAACCATCGTGCGCGAGGTGGCCTGACATGCATGCCCGTGACGATATGACCTTTCCGTTCGAGGAATACGAGCGGCGCATCGGCGAGTTGCGTCAGCGCATGCAACAGCGGCTGCTCGATGCGGTGGTGATCACCGACCCGGAAAACCTGATGTATCTGACCGATTATCAGACCACCGGGTATTCGTTCTTTCAGGCGCTGGTGGTGCCGCTGGACAAAGAGCCGTTCATGATCACGCGCAAGCTTGAAGCCACCAATGTGCATGCCCGCACCTGGGTGGAAATCGTGCGCCCCTATCCGGACACCGGCGATGCCATCCAGATGCTGCTGGAATCACTGCGCGAATTCGGCCTGGCCGATAAGTACGTCGGGTACGAGCGCAACAGTTATTTCTTCCCGGCCTACCACCAGGACTACATTCGCACCGCCTTCAAGAACGGCAAGCTGCTCGACTGCTTTGGCATTGTCGAGGAAGGCCGCATCTGCAAGTCGGAGGCTGAACTGCAGATCATGCGCAAGGCCGCAGCCGCCACCGAAGCCGGCATGCAGGCAGGCTTTGAAGCCTGTGCGGCCGGCGTCACCGAAAACGAAATCGGTGCTGCGATCAGCTCGGGCATGTTCCGCGCCGGCGGCGAACCCCCGGCTGTCATGCCCTACGTGACCTCCGGCCCACGCACGATGATCGGCCACGCTACCTGGGAGGGCCGAACCGTGCAGCCCGGCGAACACATCTTTCTGGAGGTCGGCGGCTGCTACCGGCGCTACCACACCGCCATGATGCGCACCGTGGTGCTGGATGGCCTGTCCAAATCGATGGAAAAGGCCCAGGAGCGGATGAAACTGGCCTTGCGCGAGATCAAAGCCGCGGTGCGCCCGGGCCTGACCGTCAGCGATGCCGACAACCTGGTCCGCGACATCATCACCGAGAATGACATCGGTGCCGATCTGATCACGCGCTCGGGCTATTCCATCGGTATTGCCTTCCCGCCGAGCTGGGACGAAGGCTATATCGTCAGCCTCAAGCAGGGTGATTCGCGTGTCATGCGTCCGGGCATGACCTTCCACATCATCCCCTGGATGTGGGCGGTCGACGGCAACAAGACCTGCGGCATTTCCGACACGATCTATGTCACCGACACCGGCTGCGCGTCCTTTTTCAGCCTGGACGAGGACTTTGTGTGCAAGCCGGAGCACGCCACGCCGCCCACCAAACGCAAGCACAGCGGCAACGGCAAACCCGCCAGCGACAACGATGCCAAGGAGGTTCAGACATGCTGATCGCAACCGATCCCAGCAATGCTCGGGTCATCCGCGAAATCGAAACCCTGAGCCAGGCCCAGCGCGAACAACTGCTGGCCCGCTCGGATGCGGCCTGGCCGGACTGGGCGTCGCGCAGCTTTGCCCAGCGCGGTGAGGTCTTGCGCGCCGTGGCCAGCCAGCTGCGCCAGGATCGCGAGCACCTTGCGCTGCTGATGACCGAGGAAATGGGCAAGCCGATCAAGGAAGCCCGCGCCGAAGTCGACAAAGCCGCCTGGTGTGCCGAGCATTACGCCGAGCACGCCGAGGATTACCTCAAACCGCTGAGCCTGGCCTCGGACGCCAGCCACAGTTACGTGCAGCACCTGCCGCTTGGCCCGGTGCTCGGCATCCTGCCGTGGAACGCCCCGATGTGGCTGGCTTTTCGCTTCTGTGCGCCGGCACTGATGGCCGGCAATACCTGCGTGGTCAAGCATGACCCGCATGTGCCGGGTTGTGCCCAGGCACTGGCCGAAAGCTTTGACAAGGCCGGTGCACCGCAGGACATCTACCTCAATCTGCCGCTGGCCAACCCGGACGTGGAGGCGGCAATCCGCGACCCGCGCATCCACGCGGTGTCGTTTACCGGCTCGGATCGCGCCGGCGCGCAGGTCGCGGCCATGGCGGCCTCGGAAATCAAACCCTCGGTGCTGGAGCTGGGCGGCTCCGATCCCTGCATCGTGCTGGCCGACGCCGACCTCGACAAAGCGGCGGACATCATCACCCTGTCGCGCATCATCAACGCCGGCCAGTCCTGCATCGCAGCCAAACGCATCATCGTTGAAGCGCCGGTTTACGACGCCATGGTCGAACGCCTGGCCGAACGGCTGAGCAAACTGGTCATGGGCGATCCGCGCGAGGAGAGCACCGATGTGGGCCCGATCGCGCGTGAGGATCTGCGCGACAACCTGGCCCGCCAGGTTCAGCTCAGCATCGAGGCCGGCGCACGCTGCCTGCTGGGTGGTGAAGTGCCGCCGGCGGGGCCGGGCTTTTTCTACCCGGTCACGCTGCTCGCCGATGTGACGCCCGCAATGGCCGCCTTCCGCGAAGAGACTTTCGGCCCGGTGGCGGTGGTGATTCGCGCGGATGACGAAGTCCATGCGCTGGACATGGCCAATGACACCCCCTACGGGCTGGCTGCCAGCGTGTGGAGCAGCGCCGCCCGGGGCGAAGCCCTGGCGGCAAAAATTCGCGCCGGTCAGGTCGCGGTCAACGGCATCGTCAAGACCGATCCACGGCTACCCAGCGGCGGGATCAAACGCTCCGGCTACGGCCGCGAACTGGGACCACACGGCATTCATGCCTTCGTCAACGCCCAGCAGGTCTGGGTCGGCCCGGTGAAAACCTAGGTACTGCTCAGAGTGTGCCAGTACAGCACCTCGCCGGGTGCTGTATCGGCACGCAAGGCAGCAAAGGCCTTGGCCGTGTAGGTCAGATCCAGCGCGACGCCCATGGCCTGCTCAAACGCCGCCGCGGCCTGCTCGGCAGCCACGGTGGGGTGCCCGTAACCCGGTCCCAGCCAACGATCATCCAGCACCACTTCAGGACAATCTGCCGGCCAGCGCAGCTCACGCCTTTCAAGCCAGCGCAGGCTGCGGCGCATCAAGGCCTGGATGGTTTTCGGCGTACACGCATCGAACGGCCCCAGCCGGGCATCGGCAACCTGCACGCCAATCACCTGGGTGTCCCAACCGGCCAGTGCCACCCCCAGGGTCAGTCCGGCCAGGGTTGAACCCGAGCTGGTCGCACAGTAGATCCGCGCCGGCCGCGGCGCTTCACCGGCATCAACCCGCTCAGCCAGTTCCAGCGCCGCGTTCACAAACGCCAGCGTGCCCAGTTCACCCGAGCCACCGGCAAACAGGAACAGCGTGTCGCGGCGCAAACGGCGTGGATGCAGGTAGAACCGGGCCACCGTGCGCGCCAGCGACCCGCAGGGTGTGCAGATCGCGCCGCTGGCCTGCAGACGGGCGCGGTTTTCACGCACATGCGCGGAATCCGGCTGATCGAACAGCAGCACTTCACACTCCAGGCCCAATGCGCGGCAAAACAGCGCCGTGGCCAGGCCATGGTGGGTTCCGGTGGCGCCGAAGGTGACCACCCGGCGCTGGCCTGCACGCTGCGCTGCGGCGAGTATGAATTCCAGTTTGCGAACCTTGTTGCCGCCGTAGTCGGGGTGGCTCAGATCGTCGCGCTTGATCCACACCGCGCGCCCGTCGATCTCGACCCGCTGCAGCGGGGTCGGAAGGTGGGCGAATCCGGCGCAGGGTAGATGCGCTGCAATTCCCGGCAATGCGTTGTCGATCGGGCGAAAAGCATTCATGCCGGCATTCTATCGCGCCCTCACGGGTGTTGAGCGTGGCGCGGATCGCTTATCGTTGCACCATGGCCCTGAACACTTCACTGCCCAACCCGCTGCGTAAATCGGCCCGCCGCTATGCCGGACAGAGCTCCGAGGAACGCCAGCGCGAGCGCCGCAAACGTCTGATGAACACGGCCTTCGAGCTGTTCACCAGCGACGGCTACCAGAACACCACGGTGGAACGCATTTGCAGCGAAGCCAAGGTCACCACGCGGCATTTCTATCAGCATTTTCGCAACCGTGAGGCCTTGCTTGAGGCGCTGCTGGCGCGGCTGCGTGAGGAAGTCACCGCGGTGGTGCTCAACGCCATGGAGAAACGCAGTGACCCGATGCAGCGGGCCATGCTCACGGTTCAGGCGTTTGTCGATTACTACCTTGGCGATCCGCGTCGCGCCCGCATCGGCAGTGTCGAATCGGTCGGCGTCAGCCCGCGGCTGGAAGCATTGCGGCGCAAGTCAGTGCGCCAGTTCGCCCAGCTCATCACCATTGCCGCCAATGATCTGGTCGCAGCCGGCCAGTTGCCGGACCGCGATTACCACCTGCCGGCCGTGGCACTGGTCGGCGCCACCCATGAGCTGATCGCGGAATGGCTGACCGGCGACACCGGACTGGATGCGGCAGCGATATCGCGTGAGGTCAGCGGCATGTTCGAGGCCCTGATCGTCGGCGCGCGCGAACTCGGAACTACTCCGCGCTGAGATACACCTCGGCCTGACCGGTGGCATCAAAGTGCACCGTGACCTCGATCGGCCGGCAGCACACAAAACAGTCCTCAACATAGTGTTGCTGCTCGACACTGCCATCGATCAGCAGACTGATGCTTTCACCACACCATGGGCAAACGCCCTCGCTCTCCTGCAACGCCTCAGGCATCAGGCGCTGGGGAATTTCTCGATGGCGATGATCGGGCCGGTGGCCTGACCGGTCGGCGAACCGCCCGGCGGCTCCACACTGACCGCCAGACCGATGCCCTCGGACAGCGGCAGACGTGCTTCGATGCGCTGACGCTGACCATCCACTTCACTGATCAGACCCAAGGATTTTGGCGCACTGCCGTCAACCAGCAGCCACAGCTCCAGGTCCTGCTGGCTGGTCAGATCCGGCGTGGAAACCACCTTTACATCGATCCAGTTGTGGGTCTTGTCGACCGCGAACTGCCAGCGCACCTGGCCTTCTTCGGTGGCCAGCGTGACCGCGAAGTCCGGGGTGATGGTCGGCGTCCACGGCGCCCACAGCATGACGCTGACCGCAGCGACCACGGCAAAGCCCAGTGCCGGCAGCCAGGGCAGGCGACGCACCGCATCCTCAGCACGCGCCCAGCCCAGCCGCGCCTCGATGGCCGGCAGCAGGCTGCGCGCCGGTTTTTGCGGGGGCAGGGCACACAAGGGCGCAAAAGCCTGCTCCCAGAAACGCACCGCCTCGCGCACGCTGGCGCTGTCTGCCATGGCGCGCTCGAAACGGCGCCGCGCCGGGCCACGCAAGGTGCCCAGCACATAGGCGCCGGCCAGTTGTTCCCGCAGTGGGCTGCGCTCCAGATTCATCGGCTCAGACACTCCCGCAAAGCCTGCAGGCCCCGCCGTATCCAGCTTTTCACCGTACCCAGCGGGGACGCCAGGCGCTCGCTCAGCTCCGAATGACTCAAGCCTTCGATGTAGGCCATGGCAATGGCGCGGCGCTGCTCTTCGCTCAGATCATCCAGGCACACCTGCAGATCACTGCCGGTCATCAGACGGCCGATGGCATCGGACTCGTCTGCAGCATCCGGCAATTCATCAAAGGTGTGCTCGCGCGGCGCCTTACGCACCGCATCCAGCGCCCGATATCGCACGATGGTGCTCATCCAGGCCCCGGCTGAACCGCGCTCGGCGTGAAACTCGCCGGCCTTGTTCCAAATCTGTATGTACGCATCTTGCAATGCCTCTTCGGCCTTGTCCCGTTGCCTCAAGATACGCAGCGCAACCGGAAACAGATGCGCCACAGTCATTTCGTACAACTGCCGAAACGCATCCCGGTTGCCTAGGGCAACCTGGGCCAGCAACGATTGGGCCTGTTCGGGAAAAGGAGCGCTCATGCGGCGAGCATGCCAAGCGCATCCGGGTCAGGCAAGACGCCGGACAAAATATTTTCGCCCGCCTGCATCCAATCTCCACACGACCGCGTAAAGGGAATATCTCAGAGATTCGGAGCGGGTCTTGCGTATCGCAATTATCGGCGGCGGGATTGCAGGTCTGGCGACAGCCTACGGCCTTGATGCCCACCACGACGTGGTTTTGTTTGAAGCGGCCGACTGGCTGGGTGGGCATACCCACACGGTGGATGTGCCGCTGACGCTGGCATCGGGGGCGACCCGCAACTATGCCGTGGATACCGGTTTCATCGTTTTCAACGACGCCACCTACCCGCATTTTATTCGTCTGCTCGATCAGCTGGGGCTGCAAGGCCAGGCCACCGACATGAGCTTTTCGGTCGCCAACGGGTCGCTGGAATACGCCAGCCACAGCCTTGATGGCTTGTTCGCGCAACGGCGACGCCTGCTTTCCGTGGCGCACCTGAACATGCTGCGTGAAATCCTGCGCTTCAACCGCCAGGCGCGGCAGCTGGTCGGTCGCGACGACCCGCGCACGCTGGCTGAATTCCTCGCTGGCGAAGGCTATTCCGACACCTTTCGCGACAGTTACCTGTTACCCCTTTGCGCCGCGATCTGGTCCGCTTCTCTCCTAGATGCCCAGCACTTCCCGGCTGACCATTTCGCGCGCTTTTTTAACAACCACGGGCTGTTGCAGTTGCGCGACCGCCCGCAATGGCGGGTGGTGCCCGGCGGCTCGCGCAGCTACGTGGAGCGCCTGCAGGAGCGCCTGAGCGCCGAACTGCGCCTGAACTGCCCGGTGGAATCGGTGCAACGCCACCCGGAGCGGGTGGAAATCCGCTCAAGCGCCGGCAGCGAACAGTTCGATCAGGTGGTGTTTGCCTGTCACAGCGATCAGGCCCTAAGCCTGCTGGCCGACCCCAGCGCTCAGGAACAAGCCATCCTGGGCGCGCTGCCGTATGTCGATAACGACGTGGTGCTGCACACCGACGCCTCAATCCTGCCGCACAACCCGCGCGCCTGGGCCTCGTGGAATTTCCGCGTCAGCCCGGATCACGGTCGCGCCGCCGCCATCACCTACCACATGAACCGCCTGCAAGGCCTGGACGCGCCGGTGGAGTTCTGTGTGACCCTGAATCAGTCGGACCGGATCGACCCGGCCCGCGTCATCGAGCGTTACCGCTACGCCCACCCGCTGTACACCCCGCACTCGAATCAGGCCCGTGCGCAGCGCGCCCAGATCAATGGCCAGCAACGCAGCTGGTATTGTGGTGCGTACTGGTACAACGGCTTCCACGAAGATGGCGCGCGCAGCGCCCTGGACGTCGCACAAGCACTGGGAGGCGGCTGGTGATGCACAGCGCGGCGGCATATGGCTGGGTTCGGCACCGGCGCTTCTCGCCACGCGTGCATGATTTCCGCTATCGCCTGTCGATGCTGTATCTCGATCTCGACGAGGCCGAAGACCTGCTGCGCAAGCACCCGTTGTGGTCATATCAGCGCCGCAATGTGGCCTGCGTCCTGCGGCGCGATCATCTGCGCGGCGGCGCCGACGATCTGGCCAGCGCGGTGCGCGATCAGATCGAGGCCTTTTCCGGCGAACGTCCGCAAGGCCCCATCCGCCTGCTCACCCAGCCGCGCTACTTCGGCTACTGCATCAATCCGATCAGCATCTATTTCGTGTGGTCGGCCGATGGCCAGACGCTCGATTGGCTGCTACTGGAGGTCCACAATACGCCGTGGGATGAACAGCACGCCTACATCCTGCGCTGGCCGTCCTCGGGTAGCGTCGACTTCGAAAAGCTCATGCATGTCTCGCCGTTCATGCCCATGGACATGAGCTACCGCCTGCGCCTGCGTCAGGCGCCGGGCGAGAGCCTGGTGATCGGGCTGGAAAACCATCGCGCCGGCGAACGGGTGTTCGCCGCCAGCCTCAAGCTGGACCTCAAACCGCTGAATCTGCGCAGCCTGACCGGCCTGCTGCTGCGCACGCCACTGATGACGCTGAAGATTGCCGCAGCGATCTACTTCCAGGCCCTGCGCATCAAACTCAAAGGTGTGCCTTACGTGCCTTATCCGGGCCGTCACACCGCCAAACCCTCAGGAGTGCCCCGATGACCACCACGTTGTCGCTTGCTGAACCGCTGTCGACACCCCGGCTGCCCGATGCGCTGCTGCGTGTACTGCGCCGCTCGCTGTTCCGGACGCTCGAAAGCCTGAGCAGCGGTCAGCTGCGCATCACCGAGCCGGACGGCAGCGTGACCCAGCTCGGCGCGGCAGGCACGCCCTGCCACGAGCTTACGGTGCTCGACCGCAATGTCTACGCCTACCTTGCCTTTGGCGGTTCAACCGGCGCCGGGCAGGCCTGGATCCTGGGGCTTTGGGATGCCCCCGACGTGGTCGCCGTCACCCGCCTGTTCCTGCGTGAACGCGAGACTCTGGCGGCCATGGACACCGGCGCCCTGACCTGGCTGCGCACGCCGCTGTACAAAGGCCTGGAATGGCGTCGTCGCAACACCGTCGAGGGCAGCCGCCGCAACATTCAGGCCCACTACGATCTGGGCAACGACTTCTTCAAGCTGTTCCTCGACGACAGCATGACCTACTCCGCCGGTGTATTTGCCAACCAGGCCACCACACTGGCCGAATCACAGCACGCCAAATACGACCTGATCTGCCGCAAGCTCAATCTGAGTGCCGATGATCACGTGCTGGAGATCGGCACCGGCTGGGGCGGCCTGGCCCTGCACGCGGCGACCCACTTCGGCGCCCGCGTGACCACCACGACCATCTCCGAAGAGCAGTACGCGCTGGCCACGCAACGCGTGCACGAAGCCGGCCTGGACGGGCGCATCCGTGTGCTCAAGCAGGACTACCGCACGCTGGAAGGCCGCTACGACAAACTGATTTCGATCGAGATGATCGAAGCGGTGGGCCACGCCTTTCTGCCCACCTATTTCCGCCAGATCGAGCGTTTGCTGGTTCCCCATGGCGAAGCGTTGATCCAGGCCATCACCATCCAGGATCAGTATTACGAACAGATGCGCCGCGGCACCGACTTCATCCGTGAGCACGTTTTCCCCGGCGGTCACCTGCCTTGCGTGCGCGAGATGCTGCGTGTCACCGCCGAGCACACCCAACTGCGCCTGTTCGATCTGGAGGATTTCGGCCAGGACTACGCCCGCACCCTGCAGCATTGGCGCCGCGCCTTTCTGGCTGCGCTGCCGCAGGTCCGCAATCTGGGCTACTCGGACGAGTTCTGCCGCCTGTGGGATTTCTACCTGGCCTCCTGCGAAGCCGGCTTCCGCGAGGCCACCACCAGCGTGGTCCATGCCCATTTCACCAAACCGGCCTGTGCGCGCGAGCGCCACGACTTCGAGTAGATCATGAACATCATCACCCTGTGCGAAAAAGGCTACATCCCTGACCCCCTGATCCGTTTTGGCGCCCGACGCCTGTCTCGCCGGCGTCTGGCCGAGGACGGCAAGCTCGATCCACAGCAATTGCAGATCACCCTGGAAGCGCGTGTGCGTGAATGGCGCAATGGGCCTATCGCGGTGGCAACCCAGGCGGCCAATGATCAGCACTACGAGGTCCCACCGGACTTTTTCCTGCGCGCGCTGGGCAGTCATCTGAAATACAGCTGCTGCTACTGGGATGACACCACGGCCAGTCTCGACGAGGCCGAGCGGCTGATGCTGGAGATCACCGCGCAGCGCGCCGGCATCGGCGATGGTCAGGAGGTGCTGGATCTCGGCTGTGGCTGGGGCTCCTTCACCCTGTGGGCGGCTCAGGTCTATCCCGGCTCACGCTTCACCGCCATGTCCAACTCGGCGCCACAACGGGAATTCATCGAAGCCACCGCGCGCCAGCGTGGCCTGAGCAACGTGCGCGTGATCACCGCCGACATCAACGCCTTCGCACCGGACCAGCAGTTCGACCGCATCGTCTCGGTCGAGATGCTCGAACACGTACGCAACCACGCCCGCTTGTTCGAGCGCATTGCCAGCTGGCTCAAACCCGATGGCCAGTTCTTTGCCCATGTGTTCTGCCATCACACCCTGACCTACGCCTACGAAGATCGTGGCGGCGACGACTGGATGAGCCGCCACTTCTTCACCGGCGGCATGATGCCGTCGTATGACCTGTTCACCCGCTACGACGAGCATCTCAGCGTGGTCGACCGCTGGTGGGTAGACGGCCATCACTACGAGAAAACGTCCAATGCCTGGCTGCAGCGCAGCGATGCGCAGCGCGACGAACTGATCGAGATTCTCGGCGGCGGCGAACAGGGCCGGCTGCGCCTGCAACGCTGGCGCATGTTCTTCCTCGCCGTGGCCGAATTCTTCGGTATCGACGAAGGCCGCGAGTGGGGTGTGGGCCACTACCTGTTCAAGCC
>JASBUL010000072.1 GCA_030147945.1 Oceanococcus sp.
ATGTTCCCAGTGGCTGAAACAGTTCCAAATCACGCGTGCAGGATGATCAGATCTCTCGCTCACACCCCAAAGTTCGACCGTTGACAAGACTTCGGCTACGGTTGCCTACTCGAAAAAGAGCGTTTGTTCGTCCTATACCCAACAGAAACTTTTCGCACCCTGAATTCCCCGGCGCCCACGCGGTGCGGGCATCACCGTCATTTTACGGCCATGCGGCGCCGAGGTGGCGCCGCATGAGCTCGAATCAGTAGCTGATCGCCAGTGAGATGTACTGCACGTCGCTCCCGTACTCGGTGTAGGTCAGGGCAACCTTGCCATCGCGGCCGTAGCGGTAGCCAATGCCCAGGCCCCAGGCACTGCCGGTGTCATCTTCGTCCAGGTCACTGATGGTGGTCTGCAAAAAGCGATAGCCCAGGCGGGCTTCGCCGAAAAAACGGCCGGGGCTGCGCGCGACGGCGAACAGACCGACACTCTGGGTTTGCAGATCGTCCTCATCCTGGCTCAGGTTGCGTGAGCTGCCGGAACTACCGCCACCGCCATCATCCCCCCCTCCCAGGATCGGGTCGAACAGGCCGCCACCGCCGTCGCCGCCGCCGTCGCCACCACCACCGGACACCGGGGCTGGGCCGGAATTGTCACCGGGGATCAGCGTGCCGCTCAGGTCAATTTCGGCTGCCAGAAAGCTCAGGCCAGGAATATTGATGCCCAGAGTAAAGCCCAGATTGACGGCACGATCGATGTTGTCGAAATCCGTTTCTACAGCGGTGATGCGAATGGCACTGTAGGTCGGGTCATCCGAGCGTTTGGTGTCATCGTCGTCCTGCGCATGGGCGAGGCCGCAGGTCGTGAGCATCGTTGCGGCGGCGGCGAGTCGGGCCAGTCGATGGCGAGTCTTAAGCATGATGAAATCAGCCGGTTGAAATGGTCTGTTAATGACGCACAGAACCCGCAAAAGGTTTCATTGCAGGGCCTGATGCAGGCTCTGGAACTGCTGGGTCAGCTTGTGCGAGGGCGCCAGATGGATCAGCGGGATCGAGCGGTCGTGGGATTCCTTGACCTTGATCGAGCTGCCCAGATGGGTGTCGAGAATCGGCAGACCTTCGGCCCGCAACTCGGCAATCAGCCGCTGCGGCAGATTGGCGCGGGGCTGGAACTGGTTCACCACGATGCCTTCGATCAGCAGATCTTCGTTATGGTCGGCCTGAATCTCGGCGATATTGTCCTGCAGGGTGTACAGGGCCTGACGGGCGAAATCATCACAGTCGAAGGGAATCAGACAGCGGTCGGACGCGATCAGGGCCGAACGCGAATAAAAATTCAGCGCCGGCGGGGTATCGATGTAGACCTCGTCGAAGCCGCTGAGTTTCTCCAGCGCCTGACGCAGCTTGTAGATCTTCTGCCGGGCTTCGAGCTTGACGATCAGATGTTCCAGATCCGGATGCGCCGCCACCACGTGAAGATTCTCGAAAGGCGTTGCGCTCACATGGGCACGCAGATCCGGGCCCTTGAGACTGCGGCTCAGGGTGTCCTCAAAGAAATCCGCCATGCTGCTGGCTGCAGGCTCTTCCTGACTGCCCAGCAGGTACTGGCTGGAATTGCATTGCGGATCCAGGTCCAGCACCAGGGTGCGTCGACCGGTGGCGGCGCTGATGGCCGCCAGATTGCACACGATGCTGGTCTTGCCCACACCGCCTTTCTGATTGAATACCACCCTGCGCATGCCCTCTCCTTGTCCCCGGTGCGCGAAAGCGCAGCATCTTAGCGCAAGGGCCGGGGCGTGGCACAATGCGCGGCCACTTTTGCCGGGCTTGTTGGCCCATGAATCAGGAATTGCCGCTGGACTACAAACTTCTGGGCGAGACCGCGCGCGTGAGCTGGACCGAGATCGAGCGTCTGTTCGCGGCCGGACGGGTGATCCGGGTGGATGCTGGCCTCGATCTGATCCAGGTCGGCGAGGTGTTCGCCAAAGATGCAGCCGATCAGCTGAAATGCTGGATGCAGGCCGGGCAGGTCGGGCTGCTGGATGATGAGCATGCCGGCCGCTGGGCGACCAATGCCGAGGACGATCTGTGGGCTGTGGTGATCAGCCCCTGGGTGCTGGTGCAGGAGCGCCAAGCCAGCGAGATCGGTCTCGAGGGTGCCGATTACGGAACTCATTCGATGCGCAGAACCAAGGCGTCGCTGATTTATCGGCGGACTAAAAATCTGCGTGCAGTTCAGCTGCTGCTAGGACATACCAAGTTGGAGAGCACTGTCCG
>JASBUL010000073.1 GCA_030147945.1 Oceanococcus sp.
CTGCCAAGTGAGGTGGCCAGTGAGCGCTTGCGAGCAGGTGACCGGTCGGATGTTGAGTGCGCCATCAGCGACTTGCTGGGACAAGTCAATCGCATGCTTGATCCGCACGAAGAGCTGGCTTTCGCGGTGGTGGTCAAGGACCCCTGGACGATCGAGAACGGCATGCTTACGCCCACTATGAAGATTAAGCGCAATGTCATTGAAG
Source organism: Oceanococcus sp. (assembly GCA_030147945.1). Lineage (GTDB taxonomy): Bacteria > Pseudomonadota > Gammaproteobacteria > Nevskiales > Oceanococcaceae > Oceanococcus. The sequence continues at coordinate 206 of JASBUL010000073.1, forward strand.
AGCATTACGCGTCCAGGATAGAGGGCTGGTACGCGCGCGATGCCAAGGTTATTTTCGAGTCCACCGATGGCCGCTAGCGAGCAACTCGCCAGTGATGGCGCTCAGGCCATACTCGGCCCAAATCCAATCGTGGGTTTGCGCGCCCGTGACGTATTACGCGAGGCGGCTAAAGCCACCGGCCTTGCGCTGCGTCAGCCGCGCCGAACAGGGCGTGTTGCGGGCCAGTTGTTACAGGATTGGTTGGCCGTAGCCCGCGATCAGTCCCAACTGCAGCCCTCGGCGCAGGATCGACGTTTCGCCGATGCCGCGTGGCAACAAAAGCCGGGCTATCGGCGAACGCTACAAGCCTATCTTGCGTGGGTTGAGGCGAGCCATGCCTGGGCGCAACAACAGAATGAGCTGAGTGAGTTTGGGCGCGCCAGGCTGCAATATGTGATTGACCTGATCAACGATGCGATGGCGCCGTCGAATCTGCCCATCAACCCGTTGGCTATTCGTCGCTTTCAGGAAACTGGCGGTGAGAGCGCCCGGGCCGGACTCAGGAATTTCCTGCGTGATGTGGTCGATAACAACGGCTTGCCTGCGCAAGTCGATAAAAGCAAATTTCGTCTTGGCGAAAATCTTGCTTTGAGCCAAGGCGCGGTCGTGCATCGTAGCGACGTTATGGAGCTGATTCAGTACGTCCCAACGACGCCGACGGTGCACCGGGTGCCATTGCTAATCGTTCCTCCGCAGATCAATAAATTCTATCTGTTCGACTTGTCGCCACAGAAGAGCTTGATTAAGGGGCTCGTCGATCAAGGTTTCACTGTATTTGCCATGAGCTGGCGAAACCCTACGCGTAAGCACGCGGATTGGGGTTTGGCCGAATACTGCGCGGCGATCGAGATGGCGGTTTCCGCGATCTGCAACATCTCGCAGCAAAGCAAGGTCAACGTCTTGGGCGCCTGTGCTGGAGGCATTACGCTGGCCGCCTTTGTGGCCGCTCGCCGGGCGGTCGGTGATGAGCGCATTCAGTCGCTAACACTGGCGGTGAATGTGCTTGATACCACAGCGCTGGGTGATACAGCATTAGGTATGTTCGCCAGCCCACGCATCATGCAGGCGGCGCGCCGCCGTTCGCAGCGCAAAGGCGTGCTTGACGGTAAGGAATTGGCAAGTTCGTTTGCCTGGATGCGACCGAATGATCTGATCTGGAATTACTGGGTTAACAATGTGCTGTTGGGGCACGCGCCTCCGGCGTTCGACATTCTGTACTGGAACTGTGACACCACGCGCTTGCCGGCCAAGCTGCATGGCGAATTTATTGACCTGTATTCCAATGCGGGCCTGACTCGCGCCGGTTCGGTGCGCGTGCAGGGTGTGCCGGTCGACCTTGGCAATATCAGCTGCGACAACTACCTGGTTGCGGGCGTGACTGATCATATTACGCCGTGGAAGGCGTGTTACCGAAGTACCCAGTTACTGGGCGGCGATAGCACTTTTGTTTTGTCGAATTCTGGCCATATCCAAAGCATTCTGAATCCACCGCCGGGTGGTAAGAAGAGTGCGTATTACACTGGCACGGCCGATGGGCAGGACGCTGATGAGTGGTTTGCCGATGCGCAGCATCACGCCGGGAGCTGGTGGCCGCATTGGCATGCCTGGCTGGCTAAACGTTCTGGGCGTAAGCAGAAAGCCCTGACGGAACTGGGCAACGGAAATTATCCCGCTCAAGATCCGGCGCCTGGCCGCTACGCATTCGAGTGACAAATAATCTACGAGGTTTGTCCAGTCGCCAAACCTGGCTGGCAGATATGCGTGAACGAGCCGGCCTTGAAACACGGGAGGGTAGCTTTGATGGTGTGTATCTGCGCTTTGGGCATCGCCCAGGGCCGGGACGTCCGTTGCTGTTGTGCAACGGGATTGGCGCCAATCTGGAATTGGCCTTGCCGTTGCTACAGGCCTTGGGTCGACGCCCTGTCATCATCGTTGATGTACCTGGCACAGGCGGGTCTCCCAGCACCTTTTTGCGCCCTCATTTCAAGGTCTACGCCCGCCTGCTGGTGAGTGTTGTTGATCATTTGGGCTACGGCGGACAGTTTGATCTGGCAGGCGTGTCATGGGGCGGAGGGTTAGCCCAGCAAATCGCGTTTTCGCAGAGCGCGCGAGTAAGCCATCTCGTGCTGATGGCAACAAGTCCGGGTGTCGTCATGATGCCGGGGCAACTCAATGCCTTGTGGCGAATGGCTACACCACAGCGGTACCTGTCGCGGCGCTATATGGCGCGTCACGCTGGCACCTTGTATGGCGGCGCGATGCGACAGCGTGGTGAGCTGATGCGACAACATGCTCGCCTCACACAGGCGCCAAGCGTACTTGGCTATACACAGCAGCTGGCCTGTATCGCCCAATTCAGCAGTCTGCCGTGGTTGCATCGGATTGCCTGCCCCAGTCTCATCCTCAGTGGTGATGACGACCCGTTAATTCATCCGCTTAACGCCAGACTGATGGGGCATTTGATTCCGAATTCTCAGACAAGAATTCTTCCCGGTGCAGGCCATTTGTTTATGGTCATGCAGCCGCGCCGTACAGCCGCTCTGATTGATGACTTCTTGAGTGCTGCAAGGCCTGAGCGTAGTACGCCGACAATAAACAATGTGCGAGGTGAGTGAGTATGGGACTGAGTGGAGTTGGAGGCTGGCAGTTGCTGGTCGTGTTGCTGATCGTGCTTGTCTTGTTTGGCGGAAAGAGACTGCGAAAGAGCGGAGCCGATTTGGGGGGAGCCTTACGTGATTTCAAGCGTGCGGTGAGCGCAGATCGCAATATGCCGGATTCGAGCGAATGACCAAACATTATCGACGTGTGCCGCAACGTCCAGTTGTTCGCTGTCCCACACATTGGCGTGCTTAATGCTGATCGGATTTCTCCGAAGTGCGTCGCATGCCCATCGGCGAATGAGTCGCTCGTAAGAGCGTTCAAGATTAGACGCTTGTGTCTCAACCCGGCATGATTCGACGGCCAGTCGCCCATACTATGATTCCATGACGGTCACCGGAACTCGCCCCAGAGCGCCACACCTTGGCCCCGAACGCCGCCGGCCTCTCCTCCTTGATGCCGCCCGCAGTGTCGCCATTCGTGAAGGCATCGGCGCTGTGACGGTGGGCGCTGTGGCGAAGGAGTCCGGTATCGCGCGCTCGGTGCTATACCGTTGCTTCAGCGACCGGGTTGAGATGGTAGAGGAGCTTCTCGATCGTGAAATGAAGATCGTGGTCGACGCCGTACTGGTTGCTCTGCGATCTTCCGGTGGCTTCGATGGACCGGAAGAGGCCTTTCGATCCGGTTTTCGTGCGCTGCTCACCACCGTCGATGCCCACCCGGACTCATTCCGTTTCCTGGTGACCAGTGAGCCGGACGTGGCCCTCTCGAAACGCTTCAGCCAAGCGCGCGCTCAAGTCAGCGACGCAGCAACAACATGGATGCAGCCTGCCATTGTGCGCTGGTGGAACACGGACCAGCTTGATCACAAACTGCCTCTGTTGATCGAATTTTTCATGGTGGGTTGCGAGACTGCAATTCGCAAACATCTTGATGGCAGCACGGGCTGGTCTGGGCAGCAAATCGCAGATTTCACGGCTGCTGCCTACTGCCGTGTTTTCGCTGGGGCTTGATCTGCCCGCATATTTCAGTGCTTTGGGTTGTGTCTGCCCGAATATCTTGATTCAATCATTGCGACATAATTGTCTCAATATGAGACACTGATGTCCTAACACGGCTACACCTTGATCTGGTTAATCCCAAATGAGATTGAACGGAGCGCGTTGATGACCCAGAAGAGCACGAAATATACCCCTCATGCCGACTACGGCTTCTTCGCGCCCGATTCGGTGACGCGACGTGTATGGAGCTATCCCACAACCGTCTTGGTCGGCATCGTTCGTGCCACGGTCATTGAGGAGCTTGACCCCAACTTGATCGCGGCTGTTGATGCCACGGGCGCAAACTATGATCGCCTTGCAACGCGATATGCCCGGACCGTCCAGTACTTCGCATCGGTGGCTTTTGCCGATGCACAGACGGTTCTCAAGATGGCCGATGTCCTGGTCCGAGTGCACGCCAAGGCAATAGGTATAGAACCGGTAGGTGGGGGGCGCTATGACGCGAACGACCCAGACTCGCAGTTGTGGATTCTGATTACGGGTTGGCATTCGGTTCTGAAGAGTTATGAAATGTTTGGTCCCGGCCCTCTAAGCAAAGAAGATGAGGATCGGTACTGGTTCGAATGCGCCGTTGCCGCTGAAATGCAGACGATTGATCCTGCTACCGTTCCTCGAAGTCGTGAAGAAGTGCGTGCCTTTTTCGAGATGTGGCGGCCCAAATTGGCTGCGTCCGAAGCGGCACAGAAGATGATGCATCATCTGATCAACGGGGCCTCGGAAGTGGTGCCGGACAAGGGAATCCTTCGGCTTTCTTCCCCCATCACCAACGCGGTCATTCGGTCCGCAGTGATTGCGACGCTGCCTCAACACATGCGCGACATGGGCAATCTGAACCAGTCGCCCGCGACCGAGAAGGCGGCCATCATTGTGATGAAATCCGCAATGCGGATTCTCGCAAAGAGCATTCGCATGCAGCGCGAACTGTTGAAAGTGCTTGCCCCCAAAACTCTAAGCGTTATAGAGCCCCACTGGCGCGGATTAGAACCGTCCAATCCTCGTGTTTACACACCGGCTGAAGCCCGAAAAGAGTTCGGATTCGTGAGACCTCGTGATGCGCATCTCGAATTTAGGGCCAAACAGCGTGATCGCGTTTTTGGCGATGGCCTCGCTCCGGTCGAAGACGGCATCCTCGATTCACAGGAGCTCCTCGGCAAGATTGCATAGCGTCTGTGTGAACTCTGTGGGCGTCTTGAAGCTGTCAGCGCGCTCTCTGAGTCAGCATGGGTCGACAGTGAGCTACTTTGCTTTGAAAAGTCTGCTTTCAAGATCGCGCCTACTGCACTGTTCTTTTGCGCGGGCGCATCTATCATAAAACGTGTACGAATTCGTGCCGAGAAAAAGCCAAAAGAGGCCAAATTAGGCCATTTTTAAGCCGATCGGTATGCAAAGAAGCCTGTAGAACCTCGCCTTTTTGCGCAAATTCTGATAACCCGCTAACGGACTCTGACTCCGTCAGCGGGGGTTCGAATCCCTCACCCCCAGCCATAAAAAGCCGCGTAATTCCAAACAGTTACGTGCATCAAAAAGCCCGCCTTGAGCGGGCTTTTTCGTTGGCTCCGGTATGCGGCTGCTGCGAGATCAGATCAATGAGTTGATCGACGCGCTCATGTTGTTTGATGAACAGTCTCGTTCAGCAAGCCGAGCAAGCGCTGGGAGTGGGCTGTGGGAATTCTCAATGCCCACAGAGATGCCTTAGCGCGATCGTTCAGGCTGTCGGCCTGGTAGGTGATCAGCAGTCCGGGGCCGGTGTATCCGGGCACGCTACAGGTGGAAACCGGAATGGCATCACCCGGATGTCTGAGCGCAAGAAAGGTATGCCAGAAGCCTGGTGCTTTCGCGCCTGCGGCCGATTCTGCCTTTGTCGCGTCAGCGCCTGACCGAGGGGCTGGTGGGTCCTCGAAACGAATTTCCACCGCCTCGGTAACCTGCGCAATCGGCACATAGGTTTTTCCACGACTTTTGGGGCTTGTGACGACGAGTGTGGCGGCAGTCCTGCCATCCCACTGCAGCATGTCGATGATTTTTATCCGAACAGTTTGTGTCAGGCGCAAAGCAAGCGCGAAAAAGCACCAGGCCGGGAGCCATATTTGCACGAATACAGGCCAGTAACTCGCGGCGCTCGGCGTACTCATCCACGTCAGCATAAAGGCCACGCACAGACTGCTTGCGCATGAGTACGTGAGTATGCGGGCCGTAGGTGCGGCGATGGATTCACTGTAGTGCTGCAAAGCCTTCTCGTGCTGACGCTGTAAACACCAAGCCTACTCGATTGTTTGCCGATGCCGGGACTGTCACGGCCCGGCAGAGCTGCCGACCTGCACGCGCGTCATCATGGTCGCGGCGTGGGCCTCAGCGATACTGTGCGATCACATGCGCAGCATAGGCTTGGGCAAACTCATCCAGTCGCGGGGCGCCTTTGCTGGAGGTCATTTCGACCAGCGTTGGTCCGATGCGAAAAGCCGCCATGCGGGGTTCGCTGTAAAACGATTCATCACCCAGTCCCAGCGAACGGCTCGCGGACAAGGTGTCGGCTGGAAAGCGCTTGTCCCAGCCGCGCTCACAGGCCTGCGGATCGGTATACACATTGATGCGCACCTTGTAGGCCTGTCCGGCCTCGCGCCAGTATTTGAAATACGCTGAACTGCTGATGCCCTGGGCATTGAGCACCTGCATGTCTTGCTCCGATTGTGCCCCAAGGCCACGGTCATCAGGTACCAGCACAGACTTGTGCTCGATCTTTTGAACCTCGAACGAGGCCGGTGCCGGCATCAACATTGCAAGCACGTCGGGCTGTGGCGAGTTTTCGCACGCCGCCACAAGGAACCCGACGAGCAGGCTAAACGTGTAGAAGAACTTGTTCATCCGAATTTCCCGGTTGTGGTCCCGTAAGGAGTGACGGGGCCGCTGTACGAAATCTAGGGGCGGGATTGCCTCGCAACACATCTGGAGAACCCTGTGTACACGAGAACCCCCCCGCAAACCAAATGGCTGGCGCTGTGCGCGCTGTTAAGCAGCGCCAGCGCGATGGCGGCAGATCCGGCAAGTGGCAGCGTCAGCGCCGACAATCCGCAAACGTCGTTCAGCTCGGGGCCCCATGTCATTTCAAATCCGGTCTATCCGGACACTGGCGTGTGCCAGAACCCGGCCCTGGCCTGTGATGACTATGCGCTGACGGTGTCGGTTCCCACCGATCTGGACAGCTCGGGTCTGAGCGCACACATCGTAGTGCGCACCGAGGCACCGGCCGGCGAAGACTACGACATCTATCTGCTCGATGCGGATGGCAATGAGGTCAACAGTTCGGCCGCCGGTGGCACGCCGGAAGAAATGATCATGAATGTGGGGCCGGGAGAAACCAGCTTTACCGTGCGGATCATTCCGTGGCTGGTCACCGGCACCACCGCGGATACGGCCATCACCCTGAACATCAGCGAATCGGGCGGCGGCGACAATCCGGCCGAGCCCGGCATGGTCGGTGGCGCGCTGCCATTTGATCCCACCGCGCCGCGTTACAAGGTCTATGTCTCGCCGCCGAATGAAGGCAATGATGCCGGTGAGCCGACAGTCGGTTACAACCCGCTGACCGAGCGCGCCATGTTCATCTCCTACGTGAATGCATTGCGCGTCACTTTCCCGGAAAAGCTCGAAGAACCGCTACCGGAAGCCTGCGACGCCCTGTGGGAAAACAAATCGGGTCTGATCACCACACTGAACTCGCTTGATCCGATCATGTACACCGACAAAACCACCGGGCGTACCTTCAACTCACAGCTCGCCGGAGCCAACAGTCTGTTTGAATTCTCGGACGACGACGGTGAATCGTGGACGCCGGGACAGATTGGGTTGCCCAACGGCGGGGCCGACCATCAAGGTGTGGTCTCCGGCCCGTACCCGGAGGGCTTCCCGCTGGCCGGCGTGCTTTACCCCAACGCCGTCTACTACTGCTCGCAGTCGGTTGCTGCGGCGTTCTGCGCGCGCAGTGACGATGGTGGTCAGACCTTCGGCCCCGGCTTTCCGTTCAAGAACACCGATTGCGGTGCCGGTGCATTGCACGGTCACCCCAAGGTGGCCCCGGACGGGACCTTGTATGTTCCGGATTCGTCACAGTGTGTCGCCAGCCTGGGGCTGGATGGTTCCTCGGAGAAAGTCGTCGCTTTTGTCAGTGAAGATGCCGGTGTGACCTACGATGTGCGGCCGCTGCCGGACAGCCAGGGTGGTGCCGGTTCCGATCCATCCATTGGCATCGCCACCGATGGCACGGCCTATATGTGTTACGAAAATGCCGATGGTCGCACCCACGTGGCAGTGTCCCGTGACAAAGGCCTGACCTGGGAAAATGACCAGGACATCGGCGCCGCTGCAGGGCTGGTGGCGACGCGCTTCCCGGCCATGATCGCCGGCGATCCGGACCGTGCCGCCTGCGCATTTCTTGGCACCTCGACCACGGGGCCCGATCTGGAGCTGGGCTTTGAAGGCGTGTGGTATCCGTACATCGCCACCACCTACGACGGCGGTGAGACCTGGCAGCTGGTCAATATCAGCCCGAATGATCCCGTGCAGGGCTATGGGGGTGTAGGCACCAGCGGCACCAATCGCAATCTGCTGGACTTCAATGATCTGGAGCTGGACAACCTGGGGCGTCCGCTGTTTGCCTACGCCGACGGCTGTATCGGTGGTTGCGTGATCGACCCGTCGGCGAACGGTTTCGCGGCCAAAGGTACGCTGGCCCGTCAGTCCGGTGGCCGCCCGCTGCTGTCCGCCTTTGATGATCTGGCAAACTCGCAGCTCACCAGTACGCCCATCGCGCCGGCCCCGGCCTGCGCCCTGGTCGAAAAAAGCCTGCGCACACCCAACCGCACCGTGGTGGCCTGGGCTGCTCCGGACAACGGTGGCTCGCCCATCAGCAACTACGCGGTCTACCGCGCAAGCAGTGCCGAAGGACCGTTTGAGAAGGTCGGTGATGCCGGCAGCAAAACCCAGTTCACCGATACCACTGCTGACCCCGCCGTTGCCGAGTACTACTACCGCATCGTGGCCAGCAACAGCATGGGGGATGCGCAGCACAGCAACGTGATCGCACTGCCCATCGGGGTGGAAACCGTCGTGGATACCTGCTCTTTGCCGGGCGAGACCATCTTGCAGGATTCCGCCGGTGACAGTGGTGGCATTGATGACTACGACATCATCTCGGTGTCGGTTGCAGAACCCGTTGAGTTCGCCGGCAATCTGGTCGTGACCCTGAAGCTGGCCGGGTTCACCGCCACCGAGCCGCCGCCAACGTCGTTCTACCCGATACTGTTCCCCCTGCTGGACAACAAGTATCTGGCCTTTGACGCTTCCACCGCGCCGCGCTTTGTCTATGGCACGACCACCGAGTTGCCGCAGGGTCTGCTGGCGTTCAACGAAGAAGGCGAGCTGGACGAGCGCAGCAGCTACGGGGCCGACGGCACGGTGGTGATGGTCGTACCCAAGGACATCTTCGGAAAAGGTACTGGCGAGCTGCTGGCTGGCTTCGATGTGCGCGCACGTGCCGGTGCTTCGAGTGCCACCAGTCGTGATACTGCGGGGCCGGGTGAGTACCTGTTGCGTGGCCACGAAGTGTGCGAGTTGCAGGACCAGTTGCTGGCCACGCTCAGTGGCGATGTCGCACGTGGTGCGGCACCGCTGACGGTGCAGTTCACGATCTCCTCGCAGGCGGCCGATGGCAGTACCGCGCACGCCTGGTCGCTGGACTTCGGCGACGGCCAGTTTGTTGAAGATCAACCGTTCGGCAACAGCTCAAGCGCCACGATCTCGCATGTCTACCCTGAGGCCGGCGTCTACCGCGCCTACGCCACGGTCAAAGACAGCGAAGGTGTGAGCAGCGAAAATCTTGCCGAACATACGGTCGAGGTGTTGCCGCCCGGCTCAAGCCCGGCGCAGCCGCCCGCTGCACCGCAGGGTCCAGCCAGCCGCGGCGGCGCGTTGCACTGGGCATGGCTGCTGGTCATGCTGGGCGCATTGCGCAGCCGGCGACGCCGCCAGCCTGTCTAGACGCTCAGGCGAAAAAAACCGGCCCGTAGTGGCCGGTTTTTTTATGCCAATCTGCACTGCTGGTGCGCCTGAAGGTCGGCGCACCAGCTCTGGCACTTCAACGCTCGTGCGCGCCGATATCGGCAGCCGCGCCTTGCGGTCGCAAGGTGCCGTCGAAGTCGGCAGCAGGCGCACGTGCGCTGTTACCGGCATCCACCGCGGGACTACCGGGCAGCAGTTCCAGCCTGCGATTGCTGATCAATGGATCTTCGCCGCTGACATCGTTGCTGCCGTTGGAGACCGCGGCGCCACCGGCGGTATAGGACGAAGCCAGGTTCCAGAACAGGTTGTGATCGGCCGTGATCGGGACGGCGACGTTGAGCACGACCGCCCGGTCCAGATTGCTGCCGTGCCCGACGAACAGATTGTTGAAGAAGGCATAGCTGCCGACTGAGACATCGGTGTCCAGATTCAGGTTGACCAGATGGATCGGATTGGCCGAGGCGGATGAGTTCGCAATGCTGTTGTTGGTCAACTCGAACTCGTTTAGGCGGTCTGCGCGCGACACGTCGACAGCATGACGGTCATGCTCGAGCAGCACGTTGTTGAGAATTTCCAGCGTGCCTGATGAGTTGACCACCGGTTGGATCCAGATGCCACGGGTCAGGTAATTCTCACCATCGATCAGATTCTGCTCCACCCGGACCTGTGCCGGGTCTTCGCCCAACTCGATCGAGATGCCCGTGTCGCCGTCACGTGCCAGCGTGATATCCAGCCCCCGAACCACGCTGCTGCCGGCCGCGGCGTTGTTGTTTGCGCGTTCCATCAAGGAGACACCGAAGCCCGCGCTGGGGCTGTGGCCCAGGGCGATGATGCCGCCATCAATGGTGGTGTTGCTGACACGCCCCAGATCAGCCATGACGCCGCTGCGAACATTGTCGAGAAAGATGTTGCTGAGTGTCACACCGTCGGTGTTGCCGAGTGCGATGGCCTGAGTACTGGCATCGGTGACGCTCAGCGTGCTGGCACTGACGCCCTGCAGATCGCTCAGACTGATGCCGGTGCCGATCGGGCCGTTCACGTTGATCCCGGTAAGCTGTATGTCATCCGGATCGGTGCTGCTGCCACTGGCCAGCACGGCGATGGCGGTGTTGCTCGAGGTATTGGCGTTGCCGATTACGCGCACGTCCTGCAGGCGCAGCGGTAGCGGATTGCCGCGGTCGTAGGTCATGCTCACGCCGTCGCGTCCATCCAGCATCAGGCTCAGACCTTGCAGGCCTGAAACTCCGCTTTCGATCAGGCGACGTTCCTGCCAGCCACGCAGGATCGCGTCGCTGATCCCGCCTCCGATCAGCACGGCTCCCTGACCATGGCGAATGCCATCAAAGGTCTGATGTGTGCCATCGCACAGGTTGATGGTGCCGCCTGCGCTCACGGCCGCGACCGCCAGCGGCAGATAAACGGTGTCGGCATCGGCGCAGTTACTGTCGCCGACGCGCAGGTTGGCGACTTCTGCCTGGCGCTGGATGTCAATTTCAAACGCGCCAGTGTCGCCCTCAGTGTGGAACACGGCATGGAAATAGGCCTGTTCGCCGGATACCGCCGGTCCGATCTTGCTCAGCGCAAAGGAGCCCTGTGTAGGCTCGATGGAGCGTGCACTTGCAGTCCAGTTGCCGGAAAAGCCAAGGCGCTCGGACAGATGAGGCTCAGGCTGTCCTGCGGCGGCCCGTGGGCGGGCCAGGATGGCATCGCTGGCCGAGACCGCCGAGACGTAGCGACGGACCTTGCCGGGCACGGCCAGATCGCCGAAAAACACCGCACGGTCGCTGGCGGCGTAGGAGGGCGGCGGCATGTCCGTGATGCTGAAGGCGTACTGCACACCTTGTGCATTGACGCCGCCCAGGATGTCCTGTTGCAGCACATACAGGCCGGTTTCGGCGATCTCATAGACCCATGAATGGACGCTACCGAAGCGCTGGTTGGTGGTCGCGACGGTCTGGCCTTCATGCAGCAGTTGCACGGAGCCAAACGGAACCGTGCCGAAGAACCGCACATGCAGGGTCTGGCCTGCATTGGCCCAGAAGGTCCAGGTCTTGGTCCCCGTGCTGTTGGCGTTGACGTTGATCACCTGCTCTTGTTCGATGCTGCTCTCGGTGACCTTGTCCAGCGCGAGCTCGATGTCACCAGGCAGATCGCCGGCGCGCACGGCGATCACCACGGTGCGGTCCTGCGCTACCGGGTAGATGATCTCTTGCGTGTTGCTGGCGCTGACCCGGGTCGGCAGGATTTCCCATCCGCCGGCTGAAACGATTACCGCCTGGGCGCGCGCCGCGTTGATCGAGCGCAACCGGATACGGGCCAGATCGCCAGCCTGCGCATCGAACACGAAGCGTTGCTCCTGGCCTTCGGTCGTAAAGCTGTGGACGACGGTGTCGCCGTAGCTGAGGGCGGTGCGGGTGGGCTCGGCCGGGTCGCTCAGGTCGACGCAGTCCAGCGTGTACGCGTTTTCATTGCCGCTGGGAATGAAGCGCCCGGTGCAGCGCAGCTTGCCGTCATCGGCGGTTGCAACCAGTTCAATTTCAAGTCCGATGGGCAGGCGGATCGGTACAGGCTGGGTCAGATCCTGCAGCGTCAGGGACACCTGTGAGCGCGGGCCGGGAACGTCGGGAGGGGTGCTGCCGGTGACCTGTACCGGGCCGTTGACGGCGATGGCGTTGCCGCTCTTGCTCAAACCCAACGGGGCTTCGTGCAGGGCAATGAAGTCATCCGCGTTCCACCAGGAAAAATGGCTGACCTCGGCGCGCAGGGCCGAGCCGCCGTTGGCCTGGATCACGGTGCCCTGACCTTCGTTGATCCACAGCCCGCTGCTTTCGTCTAGCGACCAAAGATCGATCTGGGCGCCGGTTGCAGCCGGGGTGGCCATGGGAATTTCGATGGTGGCTTTCTTGCCATCAGCAATAAAGACTTTGTTGTCGTCCTGGTGCAACACCACCTCCATGACCCCGTAGGTGGCCATGACCCCGAGTTCGCCTTGCGGGCCCACCGCCATGGGGCCGCCCGGGAAGGCGGCAAAGTCTGCATCTGAGGTGTCCAGCGGCGTTATGCGGACAGCGATGGCCCCGCTGACGGGGACACCTTGATCGTCGACCAGGGCATCGGCCGGGAAACTCACGCGTACGCCGTCGCTGGTCAGCACGTCACCGCCGGCTGCGGCATCGGGCAGCAGCACGGTTTCACCCTGGCGAATCAGCTGCGCCTGGGTTCGCCACTGATCGGCGCTTTCCGGCACCATCAGGCGCTGGATCTGGTCGACCCAGCCGTCACGCTGATAGCGCAGCACCACGGGCACGGCGCGGTCGATGGTGATCTGGAAGCGCCCGAAGGCGTCGCTGGTGGCCAGTGGCTGGCCGCTGGCATCCACGATCTGCACGCCGGGCAGGGCGCCCTGGTCATCGTCGATGACTTCGCCTGAGAGTGTGGCCGTACCTTTGGGGGTCGGCGCCGCGATGTCCACCTGGCGACTCGCCTGGTCGCTCTGTGTGCCGCTGGACACCGTCAGGGTGACGTTGATGCTCGTGGCTTGATTGAAAATACGGCTGACATTCATCCCGCTGAGCTGCACGCCATCGCTGAAATTCCAGCTGTAGCTCAAGCTGGCGCCGTTGGGAGCGCTCGAGGTGCTGCCGTCGAACACCACGGGCTGATTGACCTGCGGGTTGTCGGACACGCTGATGCGTGCGGTCAGTGCCGGTGGTGGTGGCGCGGCAAAGCTGACGCTGAGTGTCGCGTTGCCGCGATTGCCCGCCGCGTCCTCGGCGAACACGGTGATCTGTGTGGGATCGCTGGGCAGGTTCAGGGCTTGCGAGAATCCGCCACCGGAGATGCTCAGGGCTTGTTCGGCACCGTTGTTCAGGCGATAGCTTGCGCTGCTGACCCCCAGGTTGTCCGACAGCGTACCGGCGAGCGTATAGGCGCCGCTTGAACTGGCCTGGCTGCCCGAAGTGATGTTGACGCTGGGCGCTTCGGTATCCGCCGGTGGCGTGCTCGGCGCCGGGGTGGCGGAGGGCGCCGGGGTGGCCGTTGGCGGCGGGGTGGGGCTTGCTGAAGGCGCGGCCGATGCGCTGGGTGTTGGTGTTGGCGAGGGACTCGGGCTGGCTGAGGCGACCGGGCTTGGCGAGGGCGATGTGCTCGGTGTCGGGCTCGCGGCTGGCGGTGCGCTCGGGCTCGGGCTTGGGCTGGGCGTAGCGCTAGGTTGCGGGCTGGCATCCGGGTCGGCGTCGCCCAGGCTTTGTCCGTTGACCTGGCCGTGCAACAGTTCGCTCAAGCCGTCAGCGTCGATGCGCTGCACGACTACGCCGCTTTCGCGATCGCGCCATTCATCGCTCAGGCTGCTGTCATTCGCCGCCTTGCCGGCACTGGGCTGTCGCGTTTCGATGGTGAAATGGCAGGTCTCGAACTCGCCCGCTGGCAAGGATAGGGTCTCCAGGCCGACAAACTGGTGGCTTGTGTCTAGGGTTGTGGTGCTCGAGCCGTTCAGGCTGTTGTCGACAATGAGCTGATACTGCTGCTGATGGGCTTCACCCGCCGCCAGCCCGTAAGGGTGCTGACGCGGCGGTTCAAAACGCTGCTGTTCGGTATATGACGCGCCCTCCGACTGGCCCTGGATGATGAGGCCGATGTCGGTCAATCGCGCGTCTGTCGAGTCCACCGTTACATAGCGCTGCTGATCCACCTGCAATGTGCCCGACGCACTTTCGGTGCGTGTGGTGATGTCGATGCGGGTGGCCGGGCGGCCCTCGAAGGTTTCGGGACCGATCACCAGCCAGCTGCGAATCTGGCGGGTCTCGCCGTCGCTGTCTGAAAGCCGGTATTCCAGCTCGCCGCTGTTGCCGGCCCCGCTGTACAGCGCAGGGTTGAAGCACACCGAGGCTTTTTCAGTCTGTGTCGGAGCATGACCCGTGGTGGCCGCGCGGTTGTTGCTATCGCAGCCGGCAAAGGCCATCACGGAGACGAGGGCAGCTGCACCAAGCTGCCTGGAAAATGAGAAAGTCATATGCGTTTCGCAGGCCCGTTTTCGATGGGCTCAGCCTAGCCCTTCAAGCGGTCCGGGCTTGTCCCGAATTCTGGGGACAAAACGTCGATAGCCGGCACAAAGCGTGATATGGGTCGCATTGGCGTCAGCTGCGGATGGCCCGGCGGGGCTCGGTCGAGGGCGCTGCTATGGTTGGTCGCGGGTGTCGGCTTGGGGTTCGAACACGCTGGCGCTGTGATCGGCAACATCAATGATCAGCCGGCGCATCCACTGGTGTGCCGGGTTGTGCTGCAGCAAGGGACTCCACGCCATGGTCAGCTCGATCAGCGGAATGTCGAATGGTGGTGCGTGAACCACGATCAAGGGATTGTGAGCCTCGAGGCTGGCCGCGCGGGTCGGTAGGGTGGCGATCAGGTCGCTTTGCTGGGCCAGCAGCATGGCGGCCTGATAATGCCGTGTGAACACACTGATCTGACGTTTCTTGTTGATCCGTGTCAGGGCTTCGTCGACCCAGCCCAGGCGCTGTACATTGGCCGGATTCATGCCGACCCCGATGCCCATGCCGGTCTTGCTCACCCAGACGTGCTTGGCGGCCAGGTAGTTGTCCAGGTTGAAGGCGGCGTTGATGGGGTTGTCGCGACTGCACAAACAGGCGAAGCGGTCACTCCAGAGCACCTTCTGATGCAGCGACTGGGGCAGCGAATCGAAGCGGTTGATCACCATGTCGACCTTGCCTTGCTCGACATCCGGAAAGCTCACGTCACTGGGCGTCATGATGTCCAGCGTAACCTGCGGCCCTTCGACACGCAGCCGACGCAACACATGCGGCAGCAACGAGGATTCGGCGTAATCGCTGGCCATTATCCGAAACACGCGGTCTGAGCGGGCGGGGTCGAACTCGGTCTGTGGCTGAACGGCACGTTCCACCGTGGCCAGCACTTCGCGGATAACCGGTTGCAAGGCCAGTGCGCGTTCGGTCGGCACCATGCCTTCGCTGGTGCGCACCAGCAGTGGGTCGCCAAACAGCTGGCGCAGACGCCGCAGGCTGTTGCTCATGGCCGGCTGGCTCAGCTCCAGTTGCTGTGCGGCGCCGGTCACACTGCGCTCGCGCAGCAGCATGTCGAGGTTGCGGAGTAAATTGAGATCGAATCGCGGGTTCGCCATAGCGGGTCAGCCGGTGTTGTCAGCCCCGCTGGCGCGGCGCTTTGCTTGGATTATTTGCGGGGTGAATCATGTGTATTGCTCTCATTTATTATATTTATTCCGCAAGTATCGGTAACATCGCGATCCGCACAGCACCTCCGGGTGTTTTGCGAAGTCTCGTTTACTACCCGTTATTGGAGTCCTTCCATCATGTCTCAGTATCAAGACGACATCGACGCGCTGACCAGCGTGCGCAATGCAGCCGGCAGCAGCTGGGATGCAATCAACCCGGAATACGCCGCTCGCATGAAGGCGCAGAACCGTTTTCAAACCGGTCTGGACATTGCGCGTTACACCGCAGCAATCATGCGCAAAGACATGGAGGAGTACGATCGTGACAGCTCCAAGTACACCCAGTCGCTGGGTTGCTGGCACGGCTTCATCGGTCAGCAGAAGCTGATCTCGATCAAGAAGCACTTCGGTTCCACCGACAAGAAATACCTGTACCTGTCCGGCTGGATGGTTGCGGCCCTGCGTTCCGAGTTCGGTCCGCTGCCTGACCAGTCCATGCACGAGAAGACCTCGGTTGCTGGTCTGATCAAAGAGCTGTACACCTTCCTGCGCCAGGCTGATGCGCGTGAACTTGGCGGCCTGTTCCGTCAGCTCGACGCCGCTTCCGAGGCTGACAAGCCGGCCATCCAGGCCCAGATCGACAACTACGAAACCCACGTGGTGCCGATCATTGCCGACATCGATGCTGGTTTCGGTAACGCTGAAGCGACCTACCTGATGGCCAAGCAGATGATCGAAGCGGGTGCTTGCTGCATCCAGATCGAGAATCAGGTGTCCGACGAGAAGCAGTGTGGTCATCAGGACGGCAAGGTCACCGTGCCGCACGAAGACTTCCTGGCCAAGATCCGCGCCGTACGCTACGCCTTCCTTGAGCTGGGCGTGGACGACGGTGTGATCGTTGCCCGTACCGACTCCCTGGGTGCTGGTCTGACCAAGCAGATTGCTGTGACCCGTGAGCCGGGTGATCTGGGCGACCAGTACAACAGCTTCCTCGACGTGGAAGAAGTGACCCCGGAAACCATGAAAAATGGTGAC
The DNA here is from genome assembly GCA_030147945.1 of Oceanococcus sp. Lineage (GTDB taxonomy): Bacteria > Pseudomonadota > Gammaproteobacteria > Nevskiales > Oceanococcaceae > Oceanococcus. Next base: position 17,198 of record JASBUL010000073.1, read on the forward strand.
GTCCTGATCAACCAGGGTGGCAAGCTGGTGCGTCCGAAGCGCCTGCCGTCCAACCTGTTCCAGTTCCGCGCTGGCACGGGTGAAGATCGTTGCGTGCTGGACTGCATCACCTCGCTGCAGAACGGCGCTGACATGATCTGGCTCGAAACCGAGAAGCCTCACGTTGGCCAGATCGGTGGCATGGTGAACCGCGTGCGTGAAGTGATCCCGACCGCCAAGCTGGTTTACAACAACAGCCCGTCGTTCAACTGGACCCTGAACTTCCGCCAGCAGGTGTTCGATGCCTGGGCTGCTGAAGGCAAGGACGTGTCGGCTTACGATCGCGGCGACCTGATGAACGTGTCCTACGACGATTCCGAGCTGGCTGCTGCCGCTGATGACAAGATCCGCAGCTTCCAGGCTGATGGCGCCCGCGAAGCTGGCATCTTCCATCACCTGATCACCCTGCCGACCTACCACACCGCCGCGCTGTCGACCGACAACCTGGCCAAGGAATACTTCGGCAAGGAAGCCATGCTGGGTTATGTGGCCAACGTGCAGCGTAAGGAAATCCGTCAGGGCATCGCTTGCGTGAAGCATCAGAACATGGCCGGTTCGGACATGGGCGATGACCACAAGGAATACTTTGCTGGTGAAGCCGCGCTGAAGGCTGCTGGTAAAGACAACACCATGAATCAGTTCTAAAAAACCGATTCAGCAGTACCTCCGAAGAGGGCGATGACATCATCGCCCTCTTTTTTTGTGTCTGAAATTTGTACTATGCCCGGCCAAGGAGAGCCCATGACGTCAACCCATCAGGCCCCGCATGCCGAGTATCTGCGTGCGACCGCATTCATCGACAGCGACCATCCGCAGGTGCAGCGCTTTGCCGCCACTCACGCCGCAGCGGGAAGCGATACGGCGCGCGCTGTGGCGTTGTACTACGCGGTGCGTGATGGCTTTCGCTACGACCCCTATCGCATCGATCTGAGTGTGGCGGGCCTGTGTGCCAGCCGCGTGCTGGAACAGGGCTATGGCTGGTGCGTCAGCAAGGCTGTGTTGCTGGCGGCGGTGTGTCGTGCGCAGGGCATCCCGGCGCGGTTGGGCTATGCCGATGTGCGCAATCATCTGTCCACAGAACGTTTGCGCCAGACGCTGAAAACCGACGTGTTCTTTTTTCACGGTTACACCGACATCTGGCTGGACGGTGAGTGGCGCAAGGCCACGCCGGCCTTCAACATCGAGCTGTGCGATAAGTTCGGCCTGCACCCGCTGGAGTTCGACGGGCGCAGTGATTCGATCTATCACCCGTTCGACAAGTCCGGCGAGCGGCATATGGAATACCTCAACTTTCGCGGCGCCTATGCCGACGTGCCCCTGCGCGAGATGCAGACGACTTTCGAGCGCGAGTATCCCGGGGTGTTTGATGCCATCCAGGGCGCAGATTTCAGCGCTGATGTGAATCGCGAAACAGCATCCTGAATCAGATCGGCGCGGCGACGCCTTGTCGGGCGCATGCTTACGCCTGCGGCGCATTTCCTGTTATCAGCCGGAATTGCTAAAATTGTCCGGATAAATCGCCCGTTCGGCGTGCCTCAGCATCAGGAGAATTCGCCTAGCGCTGACTTCTCCGGATCAGCCATCAGCAAGACTGAGCCTACACGTTTTTGCGAAAACGTTGTTGGCCCGTTCGTCGCGATGCTTGGGTCTGACGGTTGCCTGTCGTTCGATCTCCAACTACTCATCGAGAACCAGATATATGAGCCTGTACCAGGACTATCTCAAAGACATCGATGCTCGCAAAGAGCATGGATTGAGCCCCAAACCTATCGAAGATAGCGCACTGCTGAGCGAGATCATCGCGCAGATCAAGGATCAGGCCCACGAGCATCGCGAAGATTCGCTCAAGTTCTTCATCTACAACACGCTGCCGGGCACCACCAGCGCGGCGGGCGTTAAGGCGGCCTTCCTCAAGGAGATCATTCTGGGTCAGGCTGAAGTGCCTGAAATCACCCCGGCTTTTGCTTTCGAACTGCTGTCGCACATGAAAGGCGGTCCGTCGATCGGCGTGCTGCTGGATCTGGCACTGGGTGACGATGCCCAGATCGCCGCGCAGGCGGCTGAGGTGCTCAAGACGCAGGTGTTCCTGTACGAAGCTGACACCGACCGGCTGGCTGAGGCCTATGCCGCGGGCAATGCAATTGCCAAGGACGTGCTTGAGAGCTATGCCCAGGCCGAGTTCTTCACCAAGCTTCCTGAGCCGGACGAAGAGGTCAAAGTGGTGACCTACATCGCCGCAGAAGGTGATGTCTCGACCGACTTGCTGTCACCCGGCAACCAGGCGCATTCGCGCTCCGACCGTGAACTGCACGGCAAATGCATGATTTCGCCGCAGGCTCAGGCCGAAATCGAGCAGCTCAAGGCCCAGCATCCGGACAAGCGGGTCATGCTGGTGGCTGAAAAAGGCACCATGGGCGTGGGTTCCTCACGTATGTCCGGGGTCAACAACGTGGCTCTGTGGATGGGCAAGCCGGGCAGTCCCTACGTACCCTTCGTCAATATCGCGCCGGTGGTGGCGGGCACCAATGGTATTTCACCGATCTTCCTGACCACCGTGGGTGTGACCGGCGGTATCGGTCTTGATCTGAAGAACTGGGTCAAGAAACTCGACGACAATGGTCAACCGGTGCTCGATGCCAATGGTGACCCGGTGCTGGAAGAGCGTTACTCGGTTGCCAACGGCACAGTGCTGACGATCAATTCCAAGACCAAGAAACTGTACGACGAAAGCGGCACCAAGGAACTGGCTGACATTTCCTCGTCGTTCACCCCGCAGAAACTTGAATTCATCAAGGCCGGCGGCTCCTACGCTGTGGTCTTTGGCAAGAAACTGCAGAGTTTTGCTGCGGCAACGCTGGGCATTGAAGCGCCGGCTGTGTTTGCAGCGTCCAAGGAAATTTCGCACGAAGGTCAGGGCCTGACTGCGGTGGAGAAGATCTTCAACCGCAACGCCGTTGGCGTGGCCGAAGGCAAGCTGTTGCATGCCGGCTCCGATGTTCGTGTCACCGTCAATATCGTGGGTTCGCAGGACACCACCGGTCTGATGACGGTGCAGGAACTCGAAGCCATGGCCGCCACGGTGATTTCGCCCAAGGTCGACGGTGCCTACCAGTCGGGTTGCCACACTGCGTCGGTGTGGGACAGCAAGGCGCAGACCAACATTCCGAAGCTGATGGGCTTCATGAACAAGTTCGGCCTGATCACCGCACGCGACCCCAAGGGTGTCTACCATTCGATGACCGACGTGATTCACAAGGTCCTCAATGACATCACCGTGGATGACCGCGCCGTGATCATCGGCGGCGACTCGCACACGCGCATGTCCAAAGGCGTGGCATTCGGCGCCGACTCCGGCACCGTAGCGCTGGCGCTGGCCACCGGTGAGGCCACCATGCCGATCCCCGAGTCGGTCAAGGTCACCTTCAAGGGCAGTCTGCAAGATCACATGGACTTCCGTGATGTGGTCCATGCAACCCAGGCACAGATGCTCAAGCAGTTCGGCGACAACGTGTTCCAGGGCCGCGTGGTGGAAGTGCATATCGGCACCTTGCTGGCCGATCAGGCGTTCACGTTCACCGACTGGACCGCCGAGATGAAAGCCAAGGCGGCGGTGTGCATCTCCAATGACGATACCCTGATCGAATCGCTGGAACTGGCCAAGAACCGCATCCAGATCATGATCGACAAGGGCATGGAAAACCCGGCTAAGACCCTGCACGGGCTGATCGAGATGGCCGATAAGCGCATCGCGGAAATCCGCTCCGGTGAAAACCCGGCGCTCAAGCCGGATGACAATGCCAAGTACTTTGCCGAGTTCGTGGTGGACCTGGATCAGATCACCGAGCCGATGATCGCTGACCCGGACGTCAACAACGCCGATGTCTCGCGTCGCTACACCCATGACACCATCCGTCCGGTGTCGTACTACAAGGGTGAGAAGAAGGTTGATCTGGGTTTCGTAGGTTCGTGCATGGTGCACAAGGGCGATCTCAAAGTGATTGCCCAGATGTTCCGTAACCTGGAGAAGCAGACCCCGCAGATCGCCTTCAAGGCGCCGCTGGTGGTGGCGCCGCCGACCTACAACATCATCGATGAACTCAAGGCCGAAGGCGACTGGGACGTGCTGCAGAAGCATTCCGGTTTCGAGTTTGACGACAACGCACCGAAGAACGCAGCGCGCGTCTCCTACGAGAACATGATGTACCTGGAGCGGCCGGGTTGTAACCTGTGCATGGGTAACCAGGAAAAGGCCGAGAAAGGCGATACCGTGATGGCTACCTCGACGCGTCTGTTCCAGGGCCGTGTTGTTGAAGACAGTGACGACAAGAAGGGCGAATCCCTGCTGGCCTCAACGCCGGTGGTGGTGCTGTCGACGATTCTTGGTCGCACGCCGACCATCGATGAGTACAAGGCTGCAGTGGACGGCATCGAACTGACCAAGTTCGCTCCGCCGATTGATCAGCAGCCGGTGCCGCGCACGTCGATCAACTAGTTCGCGGGCTTGTCCGAGCGCACAAAAACGCCACCTTCACGGTGGCGTTTTTTTATGCCGCCAAAGGTCCGGAGCGGCGCCCCGGATTCAGCGTGTCGGGTTGGCCTGCCAGCCCGGTTCCCAGACCTTGCGGAAGGCGGCGCTGGCCCAGCCGGTCGGGTAATCGGCGGGACTCATCTGCTGGCCACCGGTGATCATGTCGCCCAGTTCGTCCTGATAGCGCAGCCAGGTGATCGTGGGCTGCCACTGCAAGGGGCGTTTTGACCAGTCGCACACCATCGGCGTGCCGTTGACGTCGAACGCGCTTTCCAGCTGCAACCATTGCGCTTCAGTCCAGTCGGCAAAGGGGGCCGGCAGACCGTCGTTGGCGAAGCCATAGTCGTCTTCGCGGCTGAACGGGCGCAACTGGCACTGGACCTGATCACCATAGATGTCATCCCCGGCCACCGTGCGCGGCGTGCCGAACACCATCATGGCTTCTTCGGGGCACATCTGGCCTGGGATCAGCTCGCACTGATCCTCAAGTGAGGCGGGCTTGTTGCTGATGATCTTGTCGGCCAGTGCAGCATCGCCAGTGTCGGCTTCAACGGCATCCAGCCATGTGGCCATGGCGAACAGCGCATCATTCATGAACGACGGATTGCCGATCAGCGGCGTGGCGCCGCCCCAGTGAACGAAGTTGTCTCGATGGCCGAACTCGCGTTCCAGGCGCCAGCGCACCCAGTAACCGTGAACGCTGTCGTGTGCGGCGCCGGGATCCGGGCCGGTCATGTTGATGATGGCCACGGTATCCATATTGACGATGGTGTTGAGGATGCCGGTGCGGTAGGCGTTGGGCAGCGCCGGTGTGTCCGGGGCCAGACGCTGGCTGGTGACGTTCAGGTCGGTGTCGACGCCGCCGATGTTCACGTTGAGGGCGAGGAACTGATCGGGCGTGATCAGACCGCTCTGCAATGCGCCCAGGCCGTACTGCACGCCCTGATTGCCAAGCGGAAAGCCGGCAAAACCCTGACCCAGCAGCACTTCATTGGCTGACCAGCGGTCGTTGCCGTTGAGATCGAAACGCTGACGTGGACCGACCATGTTGCGCATGAAGGTCAGCACGTCGCAACGCGCGCCGGACGGGTTGGTGTCCGGATGGTAGCGCGCCTCATCGCTGATGCCGCCACAGGACGACTGCGGATCGACCGCTTCGGCAAACAGGGCGTCATTGGCCAGGTAGGCGTTGACGATGCCGTTGGGGTGGCCGTAGATGGCATTTTGCTGCGCCACGGTGAAATTGGTGCCGTCACGCGCGGTGGTGAAGGCGATTTCGTCCTGGGTGACCGGCAGCTCTTGGGCCGAAGCGGGGAAGCCGGCCGGTATGTCATCAATGGTGCCGAAGTAGCGCAGCAGGATGTGGTAGTCGGCAAACTGGGTCGCAGTGCTCATCACATCTGGATAGGTGCAGGTGGTGAGCAGGCCCTGGTACAGGCCGGGGTAGGCGTTGGCAATCATGTTCTGCGTGATGGCGCCGCCCGAGCAACCGGTGCCGACGGTGTAACGCAGCGCGCCGTACTGTTCGACAAAACGCTCCTTAGCCATCAGCAGTGATTCGGCCTGATACGACAGGTTGCAGTTGTGGCCGAGGTTGAGCTGGGCGGTGGAAAGCACCGCCCAGCCCTGGCCCAGAGCGGTGATATAGGACTGCTCGATCGCGGGATTGGCCGGAATGGTGCCGGCGTAATCGTCGAAACGCGGCGAGCTGGTGTCGTGATCGCCGCGGCAATTGCCACCGTGCGTGACCAGCAGGCGCCCATTCCACTGCGATTGCGGGCTGGCCGGCGTCCATGCTTCGTCGGCTTTGTGCAGGGTGTAGATCGTGTATTTGTCGCGTGCCTGATAGCCGGATTCTTCACGCACCAGAAACGGGATGGTTTCGCCGTTGTCGGTGGTCGTTGTCGCCACATCGGCAGGCGGATTGTCCGGATCGTAGGGCAGCAGGCCTGCAGCCGTGGGGTCGCTGGATTTGTATAGCCATGCGTAGGTCACCGGCTGATTGCACTGCGCGTCGCTCGCATCCGCGTTGCCGCAGTGCCAGGGTTGGATCTGCGGGCCGGTGAAGACCGGTCCGCCAATCGGATGATTGATGATGCTGACGCTGCCGCCAAAATTGGTCGTGAGCGTGTTCTCGCCCAGTTGCAGGCCTTCGACCAGACCGAGCAGTACATTCGGCGTTGCGGGGGCGGCGCTGAGGGATGCTCCGGTGTCCATGCCATCGCGCAGCACCACCAGCTGGGCTGCATCGGCGGCGTCGTCAAGTTCGACCTGAATCAACACATCGCCGCCAGAAATCAGATCCGCACGGTTGGAGACAACTTTAAGCGTGGCGCTTTGTGGTCCCGGTGTGGCGGTAGGCGAGGGTGACGTGCTGGCGGAGGGTGATGGTGTTGCCGAAGACGTCGGGCTCGGTGTTGGTGATGCTGTGGACTGCGGTGGTGTCGGTGTCGGGGTGCTGGTGCCGTTACCGCCACCGCAGGCAGTCAGGGTGATCAGAAACAGCAAGGTTGCAGACGGCTTATTCATGGTCGGCGGTCTCCTGGTGAGGCTCAGGTGGCGCCGCTCCGTCGTCGCTCCTATTGAGTAGGTTTTGTTCTGTCGGTCATTCGTGACCGCATCAGTTTAGTGCATGCATGGCTTGTGCCGGGCGCGCTGTTCGGCACTCCGATGACTCAGTCGGATGCGTCGGTTTGCAGCACGCTGCGCCACTGCTGCTGTGTGGCCAGCCCCGCCATGAGCTGCTCTAGCAGCATCTCAAAGCCGCCCTCCAGGGTGGCTTCTGGTACCGCGTGCGGTGGACGCCCCCGACACAGGCTGACCAATCCATGCAGCGAAGCCCAGATGGCAAAGGCCTGGCGGTGCGGCTCGCCCGCTTTGATCTGGCCGGCCTGCTGGCAGCGCTGCAGCATGTCGGTGAGCACTTCGTACGAGCGCAAAGAGGCCATCTTCACCGTGTCGCAACTGCGTCCGATCAGGCTGGGATGGAACATCAGGTCATACAGGTCGGCGTGCTCCACCGCGAAACGGATATAGGCCAGGCCCATATGGTGCAGCTGATCCAGCGGACAGCTTTCCGTGCGCTTGGCACGTTGCTGCGCAGCCTCGGCGGTGGCTGCCCGCAACTGCTCAAAACCTTCCATGATGATTTGGCCAAGCAACTCATCTTTGCTGCTGTAGTGGCGATAAATCGCACTGCGTGACACGCCCAGTCGTTCGGCTACGGCACGTAATGTGAGACCGTCCAGGCCTTGCGCCTGAACCAGTGAACGAGCGGTATCCAGCAATGCGGCACGCAGGTTGCCGTGATGGTAGGCCGATTTTTCAGAAGAGCGCGTCATTACGGCGTTATGGTGCGAAATTAATGTTGACAATGTCAACATGGGTGCTTATGTTGCCGCTGTTCACATTTGCTCGAGCGCAAGATCGATGTCGCTCGTGCGCCAGGTTTTGAGGAAAACCGCATGATGTTTATCAAGACACAAAAGCGCGTTGCCGTCGCTCTGTTGAGCATGCTCGCTGTTGTAAGTCTGGCCGCGTGTGGCGGCAGCGATGAAGCGGTGGATGCATCCGCCAACGAGGCCCCGAATGCTTCGCGCTATGTTCGCGTCGCACCGGTTGAGACGATCAGCTCGGTTGCGCCGTTGCCGTTCAGTGGCACGGTCACGGCGTCCAGCGGCGCCGATCTGGCATTTCAGACCAGCGGGCGCGTGGCGCGCCGCGTGGTCGAGGTCGGGCAGCGGGTGCAGGCCGGCGAGTTGTTGCTGGTGCTCGACAATCCGCAGCTGGCCCCGGCGCTTGAGTCCGCGGTGGCGCGTGAGCAGGAATTGCAGACCCGCTATGACCAGGCTCAGCGCGACCAGCGTAGGGTCGACGGATTGTTCGCCAGCGGTGCTGCCACGCGTGAAGAGCATGAGCAGGTCGAGGCCAATGCACAGGCGCTCAAGGCAGCCTTGTCGCTGGCTCGGGCCGAGCGTGCCCGCGCTCAGGCCCTGCTCGACGAAACCCGGCTCAAAGCCCCGTTTGCCGGTGAAATCACCGCGGTGATGGTGGATGAAGGTCAGATCGTGGCGCCGGGACAGAGCGTGCTTGCGCTCAGCGGCGAGAGTCATCTGGAACTGGAAATCGGCGTGCTGGCGCGGATGTTGCCGGTGCTGGAGCTCGGCCAGAACGTCACGCTGCTGCAGTTTGGTGAAGCCCTGGATGTGCACGGCGAAATTTCACGCATCGCCACGGCCAGCTTGCCCGGTGCGCTGAATCGTGTGGTTGTGCGTCTGCCTCAGGATGCACGCCTGCATGCCGGCATGACCCTGGGTGTGGCCCTGCCGTCGACCCCGCAGCAGACCCTGCTGTCGGTGCCCATGCGGGCTGTGGTGGACATTGGTCTGGGTGCGCCGCGGGTGTTCCAGCTGCGTGAAGATACGGTCGAGGCGCGTGCGGTTCAGTTGGTTCGCATCCTCGGAGAGCGGGTGCTGGTCAGTGGTGAGCTGGCGGCCGGTGATCTGGTGGTGATCGCCGGTCTGTCGGGCCTGCAGCATGGCCAGCGCGTCGAGCGCGTCAAATAGGAGACGCCCATGCGTATGCATCAAGTTCTCGCTGCGCGGCGCCTCAATCTGGCGGTGACCGTGTTGTTCGTGCTGATTGGCGTGCTCGCCTACCTGAGCATGCCGCGCCAGGAAGACCCGTTTTTTCCGTATCGCGGCGGCGTGATTAAAACCATTTTCCCGGGGGCTGATGCGGAGCGGATTCGCAAGCTGGTGGTGGCCCATTTGGAGCGCGAGATCAGCGAAATTGCTGATCTGGACTTTGTCCGCTCGACCGTGCGCAACAACGTAGCCCTGACCACGGTGGTGATGAAGGATCACATCTACGACACCGAATCGAAGTGGAATGAGGTGCGCCGGGCGATTGATCGCGCCCGGGTGTTTTTCCCGCCCGGTGTTGAGGAGCCGGAGCTGGATGACCGGGTGATCACGACCAGCACGGCAACCTACGCGGTGACCGGCAGCGACGATCTGCATCAAATGGCGGCGGCCGCGCGGACCTTGCGCGATGCGTTTCTGCAGCTCGGCGATCTGGTGCGTATCGACGTGTATGGCGAGCCCGGTGAGCAGGTCAACATCGCGCTGGAAGACGCCACCGCAGCGCGTTATGGCATCAGTGCGCAGAATCTGGCCCAGCAGCTGGCCGGACGCGTGCAATTGTTGGGTGCAGGTTCGCTGGTGGCGGGTTCCACGCGCATGACGCTGAAGCCGGAAACCGAGTTCCGCAGTATCGAGGAGTTGCGCCAAACCCCGGTGCGCTTGCCCGGTGGTGACGTCATCCCCCTGGCTGCACTGAGCGAGGTTTGGCTGGGGCCGCAGGAGCCCTCCACGCCGCGGATGTGGCACAACGGCGAACCCGCCGTGCTGGTTGATGTGATTGCGGCGCAGAACACCATCAATGCGGTGGCCTACGGTGAACGCATGCGCGCCCTGGTCGATGCGTTGCGTCCGCAGCTGGCCCCGCTGCAGATTCAGGAAATGTTCTACCAGCCGGGGCGGGTCAAGGACCGTCTGGATGGCCTGTCGCGCTCGCTGCTCATGGCTGTGGCCATCATCCTGCTGGTGCTGGTGTTCTCCATGGGCATGCGGCTGGCCCTGCTGGTTGCGGTGATTCTGCCTGCGGTGGCGGCCATGAGTCTGGCCTTCTACGCCTTGGGCGGCGGCGTGCTGCATCAGATGGCGGTGGTCGGCCTGATCGTGGCCCTGGGCATTCTGGTCGACAACGCCATCGTTATGATCGAGGAGGTGCAATACCAGCTCAATCAGGGTTACCCGCCGGTTGATGCTGCGCTCAATGCAGTGCATCAGCTGGCCAAGCCTTTGTTGGCGGCAACCGGCACCACCATCGCGGCCTTCATTCCGCTGGCGGTGACGAAAAGTGGGGTCGGTGACTTCACCCGCGCGGTGCCGATCATGATCATGATCTCGCTGGTGGCGAGTTACTTTTTTGCCACTGTCATCACCCCCATGCTGGGCGAAACCTTTCTCAAGCCGCAGGGCAAGGCCGGGCAGGTCGAAAGTGGCTGGCCGGAGAAACTGGGGCGCCTGGCCGGTGGGCTGGGCAGCCAGCGTGCCGGCCTGGTGCTGGGTATCGCCGGTGTGGGTTGCGCGGTGTTGATGAGCTGGGGCTTGAGCAATCTTGAATCCGAGTTCTTTCCCCAGGCCGACCGCGACCAGGTGCTGGTTGACATCTCCTTGTCGGAAGGCACAACGCTGGCCGAAACCGAGCGCGTTGCACGGGTTGTGGAGCGCGCGCTGCGCAGCTACCCCGATGTGCTGGAAGTGCACGGTTTCCTGGGCCATTCCGGGCCGCGTTTCTACTACAACCTGCTGCGTCGCCCCGATCAGCCCAATCGAGCACGGCTGGTGGTGCGCTCGACCGGCATCGAGGGCAACCTGCGCATTATTGCGGCGATCCGTGAGTTTGCGCACCGGGCGCTGCCGGAAGCAGATGTCATCGCCAAGATTCTGGCCCAGGGGCCACCGATCGACTCGCCGATCGAAGTGCGCATCTACAACGAGGATCCGGTGCGTCTGGCGCAGGCCACCGACATGATTCTGCAGGCCGTGCAGAGCACCGCCGGTGCCATCGACGCCACCCACAATCTGGGTCTGGGTGCGCCCGAGATGCAGTTCGAGATCGACGATGCCCACGCCATGAGTTACGGCCTGAGCCGTGCCGATGTGGCGCAAGCCTTGCTCAGCCGCAGCCAGGGCATTCGCATCGGCAGCTACCGTGCAACCCATGAGCCGTCGCCGATCCTGGTACGTTCGCTGGCGGGTGAAAACACCAGCCCGGCTGATCTTGAAGGTGTGATGGTGTTCAACGCACAGGGCCAGGGCATTCCGCTGGGCGCGCTGGCGCGACCCAGCCTGAGCTGGCAACCAGGGGCGATCTACACCGAAAACCAGCGTCGCAACGCGCTGGTCTCTGCCGAGCTGGATTTCGGTTTCGTGTTCAGCCAGGTGCTGCATGCGGTGCAACCGCGTCTGGCCGCGCTGGATCTGCCTGAGGGTACGACCTACGAGTTGGCGGGCGAGGCCGAGGCCTCCGGGGATGCCAATTCGGCGATCGCCGGGGTGGCGCCGCTAGGGCTGGCCATGCTGCTGTTCTTCCTGCTCTGGCAGTTCAATTCCTTCCGCCGTTTGCTGATCGTGATGACCTCGGTGCCGCTGGCCTTTGTCGGCGTGATTGCCGGCCTGGCGCTGCTCGGTATTCCGTTCGGGTTTCAGCCTTTGCTGGGCTGCATCGCGCTGATCGGGATTGTGGTCAACAATGCGATTGTGATGATTGATGTGCTTGATCAGAACCTCGCAGCGGGCAAACCGTTTGTGCGTGCCATGACCGAAGCGGTGGAGCGCCGCACCCGGCCGATTCTGCTGACCACCGCGACCACCGTGGCGGGTCTGCTACCACTGGCGCTGTCCAATTCGACGATGTGGCCGCCGATGGCCTGGCCGATCATTACCGGCTTGGTGACCTCGACCGCCTTGACCCTGTTCGTGGTGCCGGCATTGTGTCGTCTGCTGCTGGCCTGGCGTGGTGGTGAGGTCGTGCGGGCCAGCGCCTCGCTTGTCGGCGCGCTGGCCCTGGGCACGCTGCTGCTTCAACCCGCCCCGGCGCAGGCCCAGGCGCTGGAACTTGAAGCGCTGATGGACAAGGCTCGTCAGCTGCCGCTGGTTCAGGCCGAAAGCCATGCTCTGCGCGCTTCGCAAGCGCTGGTCTCGGTGCAGCGACGGGCCGCCTGGGCGCCCACCCTGGATGTGACTTACAGCGCTTTGCACCGCGACCGCGTGGCCCAGATCGACACCGGCAACGGAGCGCTGCGCCTGGGTGAGCATCTGGGCCAGCGGCAGGCGCTGATCTTGCGGCAGCCTTTGTTCCAGCCTTCACGCAGCCTGTATCAGGTGCCGGCTGCGCAGGCCGATGCCGAGGCTCAGGCCTGGCGCGCGCAGCGCGTGGCTGACAGCGCGGCGCTGGGTGCGGCCAAGCTGTACCTGGCCCAGCTGCGGCTGAGCGCAAGCGCGCGTGGATTTGAAGCCCTGCATGCCAGCAGCGAAGCCCGGCTTGAGTATGTTCAGTCATTAGTCGAACAGGGCCGAGCTCTGCGTGCCGATGCGCTGGATGTGCGTCTGGCCCGCGATGAGGTGGCCCAGCGCCAGGCCGAGGTCGGCCATCAGCGTGCGTTGCTCGCGGATGAGCTGGCCAGCATCGTGGGTGGGCGTGCCGAGGACTGGTTGAATCTGGCCGAACCCAAGCTGTCGCCATCGGTGCCCGAGCGCGATCAGGCCGCCGCCCTGGCCGAGCAGCACCGCCCTGAATTGCAGGCTCTGAGCCTGAGCGTGCGGGCGCTGCAGCTGCGCGCGCGCGGGGTCTCGGCCGAGGCCTGGCCTCAGATCGGAGCGGAGTTCACGGCCCTGAAAACCGACGGTGATCCGATCGAGCCGGAGCATGATGTGCGTGCTGCCGTGCAGGTGCAGTGGCAGCTGTTCAGCGGTGGTACACGCTCGGCCCGCCGCGCCGCACTCCAGGCCCAGGCCCAGGATGCCCAGGCGCGGCTGGCGGAGCAGCGTCGGCAGGTGCGTCTGGAGCTTGAGCGGGCCTATCAGGATCTGGCACTGGCGCTGGAGCGCGAGCGCCTGGCCGCAGCAGCCGAGGAATCGGCAGCTCAGCGTCTGGATGTGCGCAATGCACGTTTCGAGGCCGGGCGTGAACGCATCGAGGATGTGCTGGCCGCCGAAGCGGTGCTGCAACAGCAGCGCACGCGGCGGGTGAGCGCGGCCCTGGATCGCCTGGAAGCGCAACTGGATGTGCGCCATGCTGTGGGGCTGCTTGGACACAATGTAAGCGAGCGCAATGATGATTATTGATGCCTGGGCGCAGCACCCGACTTTGCGCCATATTCAGGATCCGATTTTCGAGTCCCTGTGGCGCTGGATGCGCAGTGCACCGCCCAGCCAGCCGGTGCCGGTTGCCGCCACGTTGGCGGCCATGGATGCGGCGGCCGTGGATGTCAGTCTGATTTCGGCCTGGGTTGCGCCGCGCAACGTCATGATCTCAAACGATGAGGTGGCCGAGTTTGTTGCCGCCTCAAACGGTCGTCTGGTTGGTGTCGGTTCGGTGGATATTTCGCGGCCCATGCAGGCGCTGCGCGAAGTGCGCCGCTGCATTAACGAACTGGGCTTCAAAGCCATTCGTGTGCTGCCATGGTTGTGGGAAGTACCGCCGACAGACCGGCGCTTCTATCCGGTGTACACCGCATGTGCTGATCTGGGCGTGCCGTTCTGCACTCAGATCGGTCATACCGGACCGCTGATGCCCAGCGAAGTGGGACGGCCGATCTACCTTGACCAGGTCGCTCTGGACTTCCCGGAGCTGCGTATTGTGGGCGGCCATATTGGCTATCCCTGGACCGAAGAAGCCATTGCGGTGGCCACCAAGCACGAGAACGTGTTCATCGATACATCGGCCTACAGCGTGACGCGTTATCCGCCTGCGCTGGTCGATTTTCTCAAGGCGCATGGTCGTCACAAGGTGCTGTTTGGTACCAACTACCCGATGATGACGCCGGCTAAAGCCTTGCAGGGTCTGGATACGCTGGCCCTGGATGACGAGGTCAAAGCCGCCTTTCTGGGCGGCAATGCACAGCGTGTGTTTGGCCTGACGCCGGCGGCTTAGGTCGGATTGTCATCCCGCTTGAGCCAGCGCCACAGCAGCAGCGCCTGTGGCACCAGCACCACCAAGGTGATGGCGAGCATGGCGTTGGACAGCGTGGCGGCGTAACCGAAGCGCAGGTACTCGAAGCTGTTTTCGTACACGTACTGCGGCAGCATCGTGCTCATGAATTGAGGCCCGCCTTTGGTCACGATCTGCGCTGGAATGAAACTGGTCTGAAAGGTCATGGCGAAGTCGCGCGCGGCCAGCAGGGCGATGATCGGGGCCATTAACGGCAGGCTGATCAGGCGAAACTGGCCCAGGCGGCTGACCCCCTCCAGCGCGGCCAGATCGTACCAGGCCTGCGGAATCTGACGGCGTGCCACGACCAGGATCAACAACAGTTCACCGGCCAGAACGCCGAGGATCAGAATCAGTGAACTGCGTGCACCCTCGGCGCTGAGTAGCCAGCTGGCGCCATTCACCCGCCAGCTGTCGAGGGCGGCCGCGATCGGGCCGAAATGCGGGTTGAGCAACCACAACCAGGCGGTGGCCCAGACCAGGGTCGGCACCACCACCGGTAACAGGCTGATCAGCAGCGCGGCGCGGCTGGCCCGGCCGGGTCGTTGCAGCAGCAGCGACAGGCCCAACGCCAGCAGCAGGCGCAAGGGAATGCTGAGTGCGGCGATCAGCAGGGAGTTGCGCAGGCTTTGCTGAAACAGGGCATCGTCCAGCATGCGCTGGTATGCGGCCCAGCCCAGCCACTGCGGGGCCGCCAGGCCGTCAAAACTGAACAGGCCCAGTGCCAGTGTCATCAGCAGCGGCGCGAACACCAGCAGTCCCAGCGCCAGCGCCAGTGGGATCAGTTTCATGCCGGGATGCGGCGACCATCGCCGGGCTCGAAGTACAGGGCCTGGTCAAAATCCGCGGCGATCCGCAGCGTGGCCGGCGGCGGCGTTGGCTGCAGGGGCTGGGACGCCACCAGTTCCAGGTCATCGTGGCCGCTCAGGTACCACAGCTCGCGCTCGCCGAGAATTTCGCGTCGTTTGAGCGTCACCGGCCAGGCTGTCGGGTCATCACTGGGTTTGAGATGCTCTGGACGAATACCCAGCTGCAAGGCGCGGCCTTCGGTTGCGGGGCCGGGTACGAGATGATCGCCCCAGTGCCAGCGATCGCCCTGGCGGGCCAGTGGAATCAGGTTGATGCCGGGGCTGCCGATGAAACGCGCGACCGCCGCGCTGTGCGGTTGGGCGTAGATGGCGTGGGGCGGGTCAAGCTGCAGCAGGCGGCCGTGCTCCAGGATGCCGATACGGTCTCCCAGGGCCATCGCTTCGTGCTGGTCGTGGGTCACGTGCAGCATGGTTGCCTGCGACAGGCCGTGGACCCGCAACAGTTCCTCGCGCAGGCGTGCGCGCAGCGGTGCATCAAGCTGGGACAAAGGTTCATCCAGCAGGATCAGGCCCCCTTCACGCAGCAGCGCACGACCCAGTGCCACACGTTGTTGTTCACCGCCGGAAAGCGCGCGCGGGCGCCGCTCCAGCAGGGCGCTGATTTCCAGCCAGCCGGCCACATCGCGCGCCCGCTGCACGGCAGCAGCTTTGCGCATGCCGCGTGCGCGCAAGCCGAAGGTCAGGTTGTCGAGCACGCTCAGATGAGGCAGCAGGGCCGCCTGCTGAAACACCATGCCGACCGCGCGCTGGCCAGGGGGCAAGTGCTGCACCGGACGCCCCGCAATGCGGATTTCGCCCGCGCTGATCGGGATCAGACCGGCGATGGCGCGCAGCAGAGTTGATTTGCCGCTGCCTGAGGGACCGGCCAGCACCAGACGTTCGCCGGCTGCAACCTCAAGGTTGAAATCCTCCAGCACGGTGTTGTGGCCCAGGCGCACGGTGACATTGCGCAGGCTCAGCGCGCTGCCGCTCATGGCGTGGCCGGTGGGAACAGATCGCCCACCGCGTCGTCGATCAGGGTGACCAGACGGTTGCCGTCGTGCAGGCCCATCTGTGCTTCGGCCCCGGCATTGGCCATGGATTCGAACATCCATTCCTCGATGATCGGCTTGCTGCGATTCTCAAGTTCGTACCAGTAGGGCGTGACCGGCAACCGGCGCACGATCGCGATGTTGTCGAGGAACACCTGGGCGCGCGAGGGTGGCAGATCCGGATCAAGAAACGCCTCGCTTTGGGCGACCGAACGGCGCACCGGCACGATCCGTCCGCTGGCCGTCAGGCGACGCTGACCGGCTTCGCTCAGGGCATAGGCTACGAAGCGCGCGGCGGCATCATGCTGGGTGCTGGCGCGGCTCAGGCAGTAGGCATCGGCGTGCAGCAAGGTGGCAGCCTGCTTGTTGCGTGGCAGCGGGGCAACATCCCAGTCGAGCCCCTCAACGCTGCGCAGGGCCGTGGCGTAGCGCCGGCTTTGAATGATCATGCCCAGCCTGCCCTGTATGAAGCGCGCCTCGGGGCCCAGCGCGCGGCGTTGAGCCAGCGGTGGCATCACCCCAACTTCGGTGCGCAGACGTTTGGGGTACATCAGGCCGATCAAGGCTTTGTAATCGCGCAACATCAGGGCGCGGGGCTGCTCCAGCCGGTCCACGATGCGGCCCCCGGCCTGCCACACAAAGGGCGCCATGTGGACCAGGTCGGGATCGAAATCCAGACCGAACACATCGGGTTGGCGATCGCTGTCGGTGTCGCGCGTCAGCGCCCTAGCAGCATCATGAAAAGCTTTCCAGCTCCAGTCATCGGCGGGCTCCTCAATCCCATAGCGTTGAAACAGCGCGCGGTTGTAGTACACCACCTGGGTCGAAATGTTCTGCGGCAGGCACAGCTGGGTGCCCTGATATTGGAAGGCTTCGAGTGCCGCGGGGTAGAAATCCTCGGGCTCAAAGCCGCCCTGCGCCGCCACGGCCGGCCCCAGGGGCTGCAACAGGTTCTTGCCCAGGAACTGACCGTAACGGCGGTAATTGATCAGAAACAGGTCCGGCGGGCTGCCCCCGGCAAACGCGGTGGCCAGCTGGGTGACATGCTCACGCTGGCGACCAATGGTGCGCAGGGACACCTCGATATCCGGGTTTTGCGCTTCGAATGCAGCGATCAGGTCACGATAGGCGCTGACCTCGACCGGATCGGCAACCAATTGCAGGCGGATCTGTTGTCGGGTGGGTGTGTCGCCATCCGGCGAGGTGCAGCCGAGCAGGATCAAACTGAGCAGCATGATGAGGCGCATTAGCGACTCTCCTGGGATTTGAGCCATGGCAACATGGCCACAAGAAAAAACAGGATGGGCAGGATCAGCCAGACCGCACCGGCCATCCACACCGACAGCTCGCCCTGACCAAGCACTTCAAGGCCATGCAGGGCCAGTGGTGCGGTGGTGACGGCGCCGCTGCGCAGGTAGATCAGCGGGTCCAGCGCATTGCCCCAAAACGCGGCAAAACTGAGAAACGCTACAGCCAGGGTGGCCCCGCGCAGCTGCGGTAGCACCACCTGCCACCACAGGCCGATCAGACCCAGACCTTCCAGGCGTGCCGCCTCCAGTTGGGCCATGGGGATGTGACGCAGCGAATAGAGATAGAGCAGGATCAACAGCGGTCCACCACCCAGCAGGGCCGGCGCCAGCAATGGAAGCGGTGTGTCCTGCAAACCCAGTGCGTTGAACAGCAGAAAGCGCGGCAGCCACAGTGCGGTGTAGGGCACGGATGCGGCCAGCACCAGGGCCGTGATGAACAGGCGTCGGGGTAGCGGGCGGCTGAGATGAATGGCCAGTGCGCTGAGCGAGGCCACCGCCACCGAGAGCAGCATGCCGGACAGCGCAATCAGTAGCGACCAGCCTAGCGCCGGTCCCATCCCGGCCAACGACCACGCGCGTTGCAGGGACGCCAGGCTAGGGGTGTCAGGCCACCATTGTCCGGCGTGGGGTACGCTGCCGGGCGGGAACAATGCGGCACACAGCAGCACAAACAGCGGCGCGGCCAGGGCCAGCGCAGGCATGATTTTCAGACATGTCGAGAGCAAGCCGTGCATCGGCCCATAATACCTGCAACGCAGCGCGCGCCCGGCTTGCCGCGCTACCATCCGGGTCTCGTTCTGGCCTGGTTCAGGCTGCGGCAACGCCATGCTGGCGGGGTCAACAATCAGAGATCAAGTGTGATGCGTGTGTTGAAAACCATTCTGTTGCCACTGTTGTTGGCTGTTGCGGCAGGCCCGGCCGGTGCACAGGATGATGCGGCGTCGCTGCAAAAGATGACCGTGACCGGTTCACGTCTGGACAACCTGCCGCTGACTTCACCGGTCACCGTGATCGGGCGTGAAGCTCTGCGCGCGTCCGGCGCCTTGAGCGTGGGCCGCTATCTGCAGGCGCTGCCGATGATGGCCGGTGCACCGCTCGGGACCACGGTGGGGGCGCGTGACAGCGGTGGTGGTTTTTCGCGCGGTATCGAAACGGTTGAGCTGCGCGGCCTGGGCGCCAAGCGGACCCTGGTGCTGGTCAACGGGCGGCGTTTTGTGGCCGGCGGCAATGGCACGGCCGGCGTGGTTGATCTGGCCATGATTCCGCTGGCCATGGTCGAGCGTATCGAAATTCTGCGGCATGGCGCGTCGGTCGAGTACGGTGCCGATGCGGTGGCCGGTGTGGTCAACATCATCACCCATCAGGCTGATGAGGGCTTGCAGCTGCTGGCCGATGGGCGCAGCAGCGACCGTGGTGATGGCGAGGCTGCCACGCTCAGCGCGGTGTATGGCGTCCGTCTGGGTTCCACGGCATTGAGTGTGGGCGCCGAATATTTCGACCAGCAACCGGTCAGCAAGGGTGACCGGGCGTTCTCACGCCAGCTGCTGACGGTGTCCGGGGAAGACAATACGATCGTCCCTGACGGCAGCTCGGCACCGCCGTATGGCAATTTTCGTTTGCCTTCCAGTGGTGAGCGTCTGACCTTGATCGCCGGCCGCGACGGCGACGCCGCTGACGATTTCCGGCCCTGGATCAGCCAGGGTGAAGACAACGACCGCTTCAATTTCAATCCGTTTGAGGATCTGTTGCAGGAGGCCCGGCGCACATCGCTGTTTGCCCAGGTGCGCCATCCTGTGAGCGTGCAGACCAGCCTGTTCATGGAAGGTCTGTATCAGCAACGCGACAGCTTCACCCGCCTGGCGCCGCTGCCGTTTTTCACCAATCGCCTGGCCGGCGTGAGCGTCTCGCAGGACAACCTCTACAACCCGTTTGGCGAGACCATCAGCGATGCCCGGCGGCGTCTGGTCGAGGGCGGCGCGCGCGGATTTGCCCAGGACAACAGCGCCTGGCGCGTGGTTCTGGGCGCTGAAGGGCAGTGGCGTGCATGGCGCTGGGATATGGCGCTGAGCCAGGCACGCAATCGTGTGCGCCAGAATCAGTACGGTGATCTGCTGGCGGACCGCGTGGCGCAGGCGCTGGGGCCGTCATTTCGTGATGCGGCAGGCCAGGCCGTGTGTGGCACTGCGCAGGCACCGATTGCCGATTGTGTACCGCTGAATCTGTTCGGCGGGCCGGGTTCGATTACACCCGCGATGCTGGCAGACAGTGGGCTGAGCCTGTTGAGCGATCATTTCGAGAATGAACAGGCGGTGCTCAGCCTCAATCTGGGCGGTCTGCTTGGTGCGTTGCCGGCGGGTCCGGTGGCTGTGGCCGCAGGTTACGAGTATCGCGATGAGCGTGCCCACGACATCCCGGATGCGCAGACTCAGGCGGGTAACACCACAGGCGCGGCGCGCCAGCCGACACGCGGCCGTTTCGACAGTCATGAGCTGTACGTCGAAGCCGGTTTGCCCTTGCTGTCGGACAACCGTCTGCATCTTGATCTGGGTGCCCGCGCGATCCGCTTTTCCAACTTCGATCATGAATGGGTTTTCGACAGCGCCCTGCAATTCATGCCGCAGCCTGATGTGGTCTTGCGGCTGTCTTACAGCCAGGCTTTTCGGGCGCCGACCGTGGGTGAGCTCTTCGGCGGAACGGCGCAGTCCAATCCTGCCGTGGATGACCCCTGTGCTGACTTCAGCCAGCTGGAGCAGCGTGAAATCGATCTGTGCGTGGGGCAGGGCGTGCCGGCCGACGGCAGCTTTGATCAAAGTGGCAATGAAACCCCGCAGCTGGGTGGCGGCAACCCGGCGCTGGCCCCCGAACAGGCCGATGTGATCAGCGCCGGCGTGAGCTGGTCGCCACAGGCGTGGCCGGGGCTGCTCGTCAGTCTGGATATCTACGACATCCGCATCGATAACGGTATCGCCGCGCTCGGGGCCAACACGCTGCTCGACCAGTGTCTGGCCACCGGTGAGGCCAATTTCTGCCAGCGCATTGAGCGCGATGCGCAGGGCAATATCGTTCAGGTGCGGGCTGAGCTGCAGAACATCGCCAGCGAACGGGCGCGCGGCATTGATCTGGACATGAGCTACAGCATGGCGCTGGCCGGTGGGCGGCTCAAGCCACGTTTGCTGCTCAGTCATGTGCTGATGCGTGAGCTCAAGGCCTTCCCCAACGCCGCGCCGTTTGTCGGCGAGGGCGCCTATGATGCGGACAGTTTTGGTGCCATCCCCCGCTGGAAGGGGCATTTGAGTCTGGCCTGGCAGGCCGAACATCTTTCGCTGGGTTACGCCGCGCAGTGGATTGGCCGCCTGCGCGAGCGCGGTGGGGAAATTTTCCCCGGCACCAGTAACCGGGTGTCCGACCGCGTGTACCACGACCTGCATGCAGGCTGGGCCTTCGATGAGCGCGCAAGCCTGAGTGTGGGGGTGGACAACCTGCTTGATCGTGATCCGCCGTTTCTGGCCAATGGCGACGTGGCCAACACCGATGTCTCGACCTATCGCTTGCTCGGGCGCACCCTGCGCGTGCAGCTGAGCTATCAGCTTTAGGCTGGGCCTTGGCCCGCCTTTTGCATCGTCAACATGCTGTTTACCGGCCGGGACATGCACGGCTGTCGGTGGCGGCCGTGCAACCGTTTGACGGCATGATCACGAGCCGACGGCACCGAATGGTGCGCTCGTGCGTGTTACCGGTTTGTATCCGGAATTCCAAGAACAGGGTTTGATGATGCGAAGGGCCAAGGCAGGCCGACGCGCCGTCAACCGTAAAGGCTTATTACCATGAGAAACTCCGTTTTCGCGGCCGGCGCCGTGGCTGTTTTGGCCTCTGCGCTTTTCTATGTCCAATCCGACGATCCGCAGGCCAGCTGCCCGACGGGTTACACCCTGACCAACACCGCCGACTACGCGCGCGAGTTTCAGCCGGGCCTGAGCAAAAGCCGGATTGCCGCGCTGAACGCCGAATATGGCGAGCAGATCTGCTTGAATTCCAAACATCCGGAACCGATGGCCGAGGTGCTTGCCGTCAACGGCGTGCTGACCCAGGGGGTTGGCGCCGTACCGCAGGGTGCGTATCGCGCAGCGCTGGCGCAAAAGGCCAAGCTGGCCGAAGCCAAAGCTGATGTGGCTGGCAGCACCGGCACCTGGGCCGAGTACGGCCAGGGGCCGTTGCTGGACGACCCCGAACGCGGTGGTCTGGGGCTGGGCATCGTCACTTCGATGGGGCGTGTCGACAGCTTTGCCTACGATGAGCAGAACAAGCGTCTGTTCGCCCTGATCGGCACCGGCGGTGTGTGGATGAGCGAAGCCGACAGCGTGCGTGAACTGGGCGACATGTGGGTGCCGGTGGGTGACAATCTGCCCACACTGGTCAATGGCGCGGTCGAATGGACCACCGCCGGCGGCGGGCGTCTGATCGTGGTGTCCGGCGAACACCTGATGGGTGGCAACACCTATTCCGGCCTCGGCGCATTCTGGAGTGATGACCTGGGCCAGACCTGGCATCAGGCCGAGGGTGTGCCGGATGGCGCGCTGGGCTTCGAGGTGGCGGTTGATCGCGCCCAGCCCGAGATCGTGTACGTGGCCACCTCCAAAGGTCTGTTCCGCTCCACCGATGCCGGCAGCAGCTTCGTCAATGTGAATCTGCCGACCTCGCCCGAGTGCGCGGGTGTGACCGATTTCGGACCCTGCCAGTTCGCCAACTTCGTCACCGATGTGGTGGTCAAGGAACCGGGCGGCAGCACCGACGAAGCGGGTGGCGAGGTGCTTGCAGCGGTGGGTTATCGCGCCGGCCGTGCAACTTTTCCCGATGGTACGGTGCATTCACCCGGCAATGGTTTGTACCGATCCGCCAGCGGTGAGGTGGATACCTTCGCGCGTCTGGATGTGTCTGGCGACGGTCTGAGCAATATCGGCTTTGCCACCGAAGAACGTATCGGGCGTACCGAGCTGGGTATCGCCTACGGTCCGGGTCAGGATCACAACTATGTCTATGCCATCGTCGAGGACGCCGTGCTGTTCAACGGCGGGGTGCCGGTGCTGGATATTCCCGATGGTCTGGACCCCAAACCGGGGCTGCCGCTGTACCCGACCTCGCTCAACGGCTTGTACGTTTCGCCCGACTTCGGCGACACCTGGCTGCGCTTGGCGGATGACACCGAGATCGCGGCCAATCCGCTGTCCGGATCGTCGTTTGTGGCCTTGGCGGCCATCAATGCGCCGGGCGTGCAGGCCTGGTACAACCTGTGGATTCAGCCCGATCCCACGCGCCAGGATGCACAGGGCGTACCGACCCGGCTGAGCTTTGGTCTGGAAGAGGTGTGGCAGTCGCGCACCACCGATCTGATCGGCCAGAACGGTGTGGCCCAGATCGGCACCAATGATTACAACGTGATCGGCACCTATTACGCCGGGGACTCCTGCCAGGCGGTCAGCCTGGGCCTGCCGATCTGCCCCACCACCTATCCGCCGACCACCGAAACCACCACCCATCCGGACCAGCATGACGGCATCTACGTGCCGACCGAAGATGGCGGTGTGTGCCTGTTTGCCGGCAATGACGGCGGGGTTTACCGGCAGTGTGTTGGCGCTGGTGAGGAGATGAACAACGCCGGTTGGGGGGATGGTGCCAATCAGGGCTTCAACACCCTGCTGCCCTACGGTCTGGCGGTGGCCCGCGACGGTCGCGTGTGGTTCGGCCTGCAGGACAACGGCTCTGGCTATGTTGATGGGCAGACCCGCGAGCATATCCAGAACCTGGGGGGGGACGGTTTCTTCGCCTCGGTTGATCCGGACAACAGCGACTATGCCTGGGTCACCACCCAGAACGGCGGTCTGCGGGTGACCACCAATGGTGGCCTGAGCTATGCATCGGCCAGCCCGCCGATCAGCAGTCCGAGTTTTGCCAACTACTTTGTGATGGACCCCACCGACCCGCAGCATGTCATGACCGCCGGTCCGGAAGTGGTTGCCGTGACCGACGGTCCGGGCCTGAACTGGACCGAAGTGTTCAACCTGGGCAGCAACGCGCGCACCGGTAAAACCAATATCATGAGCACCATCCATCTCTACGATGGGCAGGCCTATGTCGGTTTCTGCGGTCCGTGTGATCTGATCAACAACTGGGACACCGGCATCCAGAACGGCATTGCAACCAATGTGGGCGGCGATGCTGCGCCGGTCAAAGGTGGCAGCGACGGTTGGCACTTTGCTGCGGCTGAGGGTTTGCCCAATCGGTTCATCAGTTCAATCGAGATGGACGAAACCGATCCCAACATCATCTATGTGGCCCTGGCCGGATACGCCAACCGCACCTGGATTCCGCCGGGCTCCTACCTGGACCCCAACCAGGAACTGGGCGAAGGCAGCGTGTTTGTGTCCTACGATGCGGGCGAAAGCTTCAGCGACATCACCGGCAATTTGCCCAACGTGCATGCGCGCTGGATTCTCAAGCGTGGTCAGCAGTTGATCGTGGCCACCGACATCGGCGCCTTCATTTCCAGCGATCTTGAGGGCAGCACCTGGGCACCGCTGGGCGAGGGGCTGCCGAATTCACCGATGACCATGATGCAGCTCAAACCGGGTGATCCGAACACCTTGTTCGTGTCGACCTTCGGGCGCGGTTTCTGGACCTATGCCTTCTCCGACGATGCCCTGCAAGAGCCGCAGGATCCGCAGTCGCCGACTGCTCCCGGTGTCAGCGCAAGCCGCGGCGGCAGCCTTGGCTGGCTGGGCTTGCTGGTGCTGTGCGCCGGGGCGGCTCGGCGCCGCCGGGTCGGCTAGCGACACAGGCTCTGGTGCGCGCCGTACAGACGGTGCGCACCGGCGCTTAAGTCTCGCCAGCTGCGTGCGGCGGATGCGTGCAAGTGCGCAGCGGATCCATGGCGGGGCGGACAACCTCGGATGACAGGTCCATCAGCCCGGCAATCAGGTCGAAAAGGTTGTCGTGGCTGAGTTTGAGTTCGCTCTGTCGGCTGACGCAGTGGTCGTCGAAATCGCTGCGGAATTCCTCGGATAACCACATCAGCAGGGGCACTTTCTTCTGCGCGTTGGGCGCCAGAGGGTAGGGCAGCCCATGCAGATAAACCCCGTTTTCACCCAGGCTTTCGCCATGGTCGGAGACGTAAACCAGCGCACGCCGCCGCCCTGGCCAGCGCGCCTCCAGCTGCGCGATAAGCTGGGCGACCAGCTGGTCGGTCAGCAGGATGGTGTTGTCGTAGGCGTTGACCACTTCGGCCTGTGCGCACAGGGTTGGTTGATCGCGTTCGCAGGCCGGGGCAAAGCCGGCGAAGTCCGGCGGCAACCTGCGGTGGTAGGCCGGGCCGTGGCTACCGAACTGATGCACCACGATGAGCTGTGAACGATCCGGATCCAGGGTCTCGAGCTGCTCCTGCACCCCAGGCAGCAGTGCCAGGTCGGTGCAGCCATGCAACGGACAGTCACGGCCATCGGCCTGTCGCTCCAGACTGGCGTGTTGCAGACGATCGCACACCCCTTTGCAGCCGCCATCATTGTCGGTCCAGCTGATCTGGGCGCCTGCCCGGGCCAGAATGTCGAGCAGGTTGTCCTGATGATGGGCGCGTCGCGCATCCCAGTTGTCACGACCCAGTCTTGAGAACATGCACGGCAGGGACAGCGCCGTGTAGGTGCCACAGGCGGTGACATCGGCAAAGCTGAAGACGTCCTGGCGGGCGGACAACTGCGGTGTGGTGTCACGCGGATAGCCATTGAGGCCGAAATGATCGGCGCGGGCGGTTTCACCCACCACCAGGATGAGCGTGCGCGGAGCACCGTCCAGCCTGGCGTCGCTGCCAATTTCCAGCCATTGCGGTGGTGCGTTGTGATGCAACAGATGCTGCCAGGCGCTGCGCAGCGCCGAAACCATCGGAAACACCGGATTGACGTAGAGGCGCACCTCACGATGCTCGCGGCCCCAGAATGACAGGGTCTGGTAGTGCCCTAAAACCCAGCCCAGGCATGTGGTCAGCAGCAAGCTGATCAAGATCAGGCGACGCGCCACCGCCCGCACCGCTGTGCCGTAATCCATGTGCAGGCGGCTGAGCGCCAGGGTCGGCAGGACGCCCCACACCATCCACTGGTTGAACAGATCACGACTCAGCAACTCGACCGTTTCACCCACGGTGGTTTGCAGCATGTTGCCGATCATGGCCTGGTCGATGACGCTGTCGTATCGGTCCATGAAGTAGGCGTTCAGCGGGGACAGCAGCAGGGCCAGCCCGAGGGCCGGCTTGAGCAGGCGATGCAGGCCCAGCAGCCCGATCAGCAGCACGCTGAGTGTCAAATGGGTCAGCGCGACACTGCAGCTGATCAGCCGCGCCTGTGCAGCGGGCAGCGCGCTGAGCGCGTCACTGGTATGCAGCCAGAAGGCATTGTTCTGGGTCAGGCACAGATACACACAGACCACCAGCAGTAAAACATTGGGGCGTGCCAGCCAGCGCTGCAGAGGCGTCATGACGCGGCTCACAGCCGAAACCTGAACCGTGGCCAATGGGGCCGACGCCTGGGCCAGTGTTGAAGCCATCAGCGCCCGCTCCCGTAGAACGCGGGTGTCTCGGACAGCGTGTCGCGGGCAATCAGCGGTATGCCGAAACCCAGGTCAATGACCAGGCCGACAAACCAGCTGGGCCGGATTTGCAGGCCAAGACCGGCACTGGCCAGCAGGCCCGGGGTGTGCGCTTCGTCGCCACCCCAGGCGGCGCCGGCTTCAACAAAGCCGCCCCAGCGCAGCCATTGCCAGTGCAGGGGGCGATACGCTTCCAGTCGCAGCAGCGCATAGGCATCGCCTTCGGCAATGTTGCGTGGGTAACCGCGCAACAGGCTGGCGCCGCCCAGGCTGTACTGGTTGAGGCCGTCATCGGGGCCGCCAAATTGCAGCTGTGTCTCAAGCTGCAAACCCAGTGTCTGGTGCGCCGTGCGTCCCAGCGGGCGGTCATAGCTGAGCGTGCCGTTGAGGTAACTCCAGGTGTAGTCGGAGCCCAGGGCGGTGCTGGCGTGACCGCCCTCCAGTTGTGCTTCAAGCCCGGTTTCGCTGAACAGGAAATTGTGCCGCTGGCGATATTTCAGGCCAAGCGACAGCGCATGTGCGGTGCCCAGGTCCGGCCCTTGCTCCAGCGCCTGACGTTGCCGGTACGTGTAAGCGGCGCCAATGCGCCAGCCCTGGCTCGCCGGTCCGTGGCCAAGATGACGGTCGACACCAATGCGCAGCTGATTGTCGACCTGCTCGTACGTTGAAGACCCACCGGCAGGTGACAGTTCAGCGATTTCATGAGCCATGCTCCAGCTCAGATCGTAGCGGCTGCCGAATACATAGGGTGCGTGGTGAGCGATGCGGTATTCCAGCGCGTCGCCACGTCCGGATTGCGTCGTACGCCGCTGCAGCACGGTGCCGCGTATCGTGTGGTTCAGGCCCAGGGCGTTGTGCCAGCTCAGATGCAGGCCGTAGCTGTAGTCGCCATCCGAATTGGCGTCGCTGCGCGGCGCGATGAGCAGGTAATATTTTTCACGCATGTCGAACTCGGCCACCCAGCCGGATGTATCAAGCACACAACGCACCTCGACATGCCGAAACAGACCGAGATCGCGAATGCGCTCGGCATCGGCTCGCAGGGTCTGCGCGTCGGTGATTGCACCGGCTGCGCTGCGCATTTCGCGCAACAGCACGCGTGGGCGCGTGGTCTGGTTGCCGCGAAAGCGAATCTCGCTGAGTTGCACGGCTTCCCCAGGGCAACCGTTGTCCACGGCTTGAGCCGCGCTGCTCAAACCGAGCAGCATGAGGCTGATCAGCAGCGGCTGACGGTAAACCCTCACTGCGGGGCCGCCGGCGCAGGTTGATAGCGCTCCGTGCGGTATAGCTGATCGGCCAGATTGAGATAGGCCTGGGCGAGTTCGTAAAGTTCAGGGTCTGCCGGCGCGGCCCGCCATTGGCCCTGCGTGAACTGCTGGAACAGCGGATCGCCGGTCGGCGTGTTGACGATCAGTTTGTCACCGACCAGCAGACCGGCGTTGTTGCCGTACTGCATCAGCGCCCGCCCGGGCAGGGGTAAATCCGGCGCCAGCAGGTCGCGGCCGATGGCCGGCGCGTCGAGCGCAACGCCCAGCATGGGCATCACCGTGGTGATCAGGTCGATCTGGCTGGCAACATCCTGGTAATGCCGTGGGGCCAGGCCCGGGGCAATGATGAGGCCGGGAATGTGAAAACGTTCGACCGGCACAAATGCATCGCCACCGACACGCGCATCATGATCGGCCACAACCACGAACACGGTGTTATCGGCGTAGCTGCCGTGCAGGGCCAGATCAAAGAACAGGCCCAGGGCATAGTCGGCGTAGCGCACCGCATTGGCACGACTGGCCAGCGGTGCATTGCTGGCATCGATGCGGCCGGGCGGGAATTCCCAGGGCGTGTGATTCGAGGTGCTCAGCATGAAGCCGAAGAACGGGCCGCGTGCGTTGGCGGCTTCAAATTCGCGATGCGCCTGGCGCGCCCAGTCTTCGTCCGACACGCCCCAGGAACCGTGGAATTCGGCATCGGGAAAGCTGTCCTGGCCGGCCACGATGCGATCGAAGCCATTGCCCAGCATGAAACTGCCCATGTCGTCGAAATTGGGTTCGCCGCCGTAGACAAAAATGTTCTCGTAACTGTGGGGTTTGAGCGCCTGGGCCAGGGTGAAAAAATCGCGCCGGGCGCGGCTGCGCTTGACCACGCTGCGCGCCGGCGAGGGCGGAAAGCCGCACAGCACGGCCTCGATACCGCGGACCGTGCGGGTTCCGGTGGCGTACAGCCTGGTCAGCCACAGCCCGCGCTCGGACAGGGCATCAAGCCGGGGTGTGAGCGCTTCACCACCCAGGGCGCCCACGAAGCGGGCGCCGAGGCTTTCCTCCAGCACGATGACCACATTGAGCGGGCGTTGCCGCGTTTGGTGCGGCGTGATGTGGCGCAAGGTTGGCAAAGCGCCGTTCTGCGGTATGCGCGCCTGCGCTGGCTGGGTCCGGTTGACCACCGCCACGGCCTGTTCGATCGGCATGTCGGGTACGAGTTTCAGCGCGGCGTCGTTCTTGCGTGCGTACAACGCGTATGCCGCGGTATAGGTGCTGTTCAGGGCCAGTTCGTTGGCCAGACGGTTGTCGCTGAAGATCGCGCTGCTGATGTTGGCCGGGCGATGATCGAGCGATGAACGTGCGCCCAGGAACAGCAACAGCAGCCACGGCACGGCGGCGAGCAGGCGCCAGCCTGCGCGGCTGTGCGCAGGCGGTGACGATTCGCGGCGCAACTCCTGGCCGCCCAGCCACCAGGCCAAGGCGACCACCGCAAACGCCAGCAGCATCTGCAATCTGAAACCGCCCCACAGCATGGGCAGCACTTCATGTGGGTACTTGAGGTAATCCCAAAGCAGCGCATCGGGGCGGTGGTCGTACTCCACCAGAAAGCCGAAACCTATGGCCTCCATCCCCAGCAACAGCACGAAGGCCACGCGGTAGTACAGCATGATGCCGCTGTGCAGTCGGGGCCAAAGGGGGTTGGGGCAGGTGCTGGCGAGCAGAAAAACAGGCGCGCTCAGATAGGCCAGGGTGATCAGATCGAAGCGGGCCCCCTGCAGCATCAGCTTGGGCAATAGCGGCAGATTGAGGCGCGCGCTGAAATAGAGCGCCAGCGCGCAGCGTGCGAGTGCAAGCACGATCAGGGAGTAGACGATAAAGACGCCGATGTGGCCAAAGCGCTGGTTGGCGTGCCTAAAATGCAACATGGTCGTGTGCCTGAAGTGGACACGAGCAAGTTTCGACAGCCCAAGGTTAAACGCAGGTTAGATGATGACGTCGCCATCCGAGATCGCCGCTTCCGGCGCCTTCGTACTCGTGGTCGAGGACGAGCCGGATCTGCTCGCATCGATTTCCGAGTACCTCAGCGATCAAGGTCACTGCGTGGACCACGCCAGCGACGGGCGCACCGCGCTCAATCTGGTCATGGCCCAGGCTTACGATGTGATCGTGCTGGATATCGGCCTGCCGCGACTGGATGGCCTGGCCGTGTGCGAGCACATCCGGGCCAGTGAGCGTGGTGATGCCGGCATCATCATGCTGACCGCGCGCGATACGCTTAACGACAAGCTCACCGGGCTCAAGACCGGTGCCGATGACTACCTGGTCAAGCCTTTTGCACTGGAAGAACTCGACTACCGTATCCGCGCCCTGCATCGTCGCAGCGGACTCAACCGTGGTGATGTACTGCGCTTTGGTGGGCTGAGCTACAACGTCAGAACCGGCGAAGCGCAGCGCGACGGTGCGCCACTGCGAATCAATCGCAGCGGCGCCATCCTGCTGCAGCAGTTGCTGCGCAAAGCGCCGCTGCCGGTGAGTCGTGAAGAACTATCACGCGCGCTGTGGCTGGATGATCCGCCCGACAGCGACGTGCTCAAGGTTTACATTCACACCCTGCGCAGCATCGTTGATCAGCCGTTCGAACGCCCTCTGATCGAAACCGTGAGGGGAAAGGGGTATCGCCTTGTTGAATAGTTCGGTCCGCCAGCGGGTTGCGCTGGCCTTGTTCGTGTGGAGCGGGGTCACCGCCACCGCGTTTGGTGTGGCGACTTATCTGG
This sequence comes from Oceanococcus sp., assembly GCA_030147945.1. Taxonomy (GTDB): domain Bacteria; phylum Pseudomonadota; class Gammaproteobacteria; order Nevskiales; family Oceanococcaceae; genus Oceanococcus. Next base: position 47,410 of record JASBUL010000073.1, read on the forward strand.
CTGCGGATGAGATGGAAATCATCGTGCTTGAACAGAATCTGAGCGCCACAGCAACACGCATCAAGCAGGCGCTCAAGGCCGGTGAACGGCCCAGCTACCCGAATGAAACCTGGTTCCGTGGCGGGCTGGAAAGCGAGCTGGAATTGCCGGCCAGCTTCCGCGCCTTGCCGACCGGCTCATTCAACGACATCGCCATGGACGGCGAGGTGTTCCATGTGTGGATCGACGAGGTGCCGGGCGACCGCCTGTTCCTGATCTACGACCTGGCCGTGATCGAGCATTACGAACACCAACTGGTCATCTTCCTGATCACCGCCGTGGTGCTGCTGTCCAGTCTGGGACTGGTGCTGGGCATGTTTGGCACCCGCTGGGTCATGCGCCCGCTGGACCAGCTTTCGGACGCCGTGCGCAGCATCAAGGCCGGTGCTGAAGAGCTGGAGCTGGCCCAGGCGCGTGATGCCGACCTGGCACCCATGATCACCGCAATCAATGATCTGTTGCGGCGCAACCTGGCCCTGATCAAACGTGAGGTGCATTTCACCCGGATTGTCAGCCACGAATTGCGCAATCCGCTGGCCACCCTTGATGCCGCCCTTGCATTGACCCAGTCGCGGGTGGCCGACGAAGCGCTTGCGGCACCGCTGGCAAGGGCTCAGCGCGCCAGCCGGCGGCTGCGTGATGTGGTCTCGGCGCTGCTGCAGTTTTCACGCAGCGAAGCGCTCTCCGAACGTGGCGAAACCCACTGCCAGGCGAACAGCGTGATCCGCGAAGCCCTCGCCAGCCTGGCCGATGCAGGATTGCCGGTTGAAAGCGTCACCTGTGCCATCACGCGTGATCAGCCGCTGGCCATGGAGCCCGCCCTGTTCGGGGTGATGGTTTCCAACCTGGTTGGCAACGCCTTGCGCCATGGTCGCGGTGGCGCCCACCTCGCATGCGACGACCAGGCCCTCAGCGTCAGCAACCCGGTGCACGAGGACGAAGCCGCCGCCGATCACATCGCACCCGATCGTCTGGGTATCGGTATCGTGGAGTTGCTATGCGGCTACCGTGGTTGGCACTTTCACTATGAGCAGATAGCCGGGCAGTTCACGGCTTATGTGCGCTTTGGCCGCGAGCAGGTGCTGGCTGAGGCTTGATGATTTTTGTGGTCTGGTCGAGATGGTTGGGCTGATTGATGGGGCAGGTTGGTTGGTGGCTTTCGACCCATTGCCGACATTGATGAGGTGGCCGGCGTTAACGCGCACCTTCCCGATAGCAGTCATTCCGGCCTAATCGGCGCAAAGTTGTAAATCCATCAACCGATGGAGGAACAACGATGGAAACAACACAAACGCGCATTCCTTGGAATAAGGGAAAAATCGTCGGTCAAAAGCCGGCTTTGAAGTTACAAGAGGTCTGGGCAATTCGTGTCCGACTTCAACTGAGGAAATCGGCACGAGATCTGGCCTTGTTCAACCTGGCGATTGATTCAAAGCTTCGTGGCTGCGACTTGGTTAAGCTGAGAGTCAGTGATTTGATGCATGCTGGTCAATTGGTTCGCCGAGCGGCCGTCGTCCAGCAGAAGACTGGCAAACCGGTTCAGTTTGAGGTGACGGAACAGACTCGGACAGCAGTGCAGCAGTGCAGCGGTGGATCGAGGAGAAACAGCTTGGTGGCTCCGATTATCTGTTCCCGAGCCGGGTTCACGCTTCCCCGCATCTGACCACCCGCCAGTACGCCCGTGTAGTTCAAGGCTGGGTCAGCGAGATCGGTCTCGAGGGTGCCGATTACGGAACTCATTCGATGCGCAGAACCAAGGCGTCGCTGATTTATCGGCGGACTAAAAATCTGCGTGCAGTTCAGCTGCTGCTAGGACATACCAAGTTGGAGAGCACTGTCCG
>JASBUL010000085.1 GCA_030147945.1 Oceanococcus sp.
GTGCCTGATCGCCGCGCCCCTGGCCGGCTATCAGATTCCCGGCGAGTTGCACGGTATTGCGGCGCACACGGTGGTCACCCTGGGCCTGGCCGCCGTGCTCTTCGCGCTGGTGCCTCTGATCTGGCGGAGCGGTTTTCGCCACGCCGATCCTGGCGATGAGCGTATCGATGCCTCATCCCTGCTGGAAGCCAACAAACAGCTGCATCTGACGCGCTATCAACTGCAGAAACGCAGCAAGGAACTGGACGAGGCCATCGCTCAGCTCAAGGCACAGCGGCAGGACATGTCGCGCATCAACGTTGCCGCGCGACGCAGCATGGCGCTGGCCGGGGTGACCATCAACTCCAGCGGTGAAGCCGTGGTGCTGACCGACATCCACGGTGTTGTCCGCGGCATCAGCCCGGCGGCCACCCAGCTCTGCGGCATCCACCGCAGCGATGCCGTGGGCACGCCGTTTGATGAAGTCATGCAGCTTTTCGATCCCAGTGCGGCCCGCCCGGACCAACACCCGGTCAAGCGCATTGCACTGCGCGCTGTGGATGCAGCCGACGCCGCCCCCCATCTGGAAAACTGCCTGCTGCGCGACCGCATCGGCAAGAGCTACTCGGTGCTGGTCACCTCCATGGCCGTGACCGACAAGGAAGGCACCGCGGTGGGCGCCTACATCAAGATGGAGCGCGACGACCACAGCGGCGGCGTGCCGGTGCGAGTCCCCAGCCAGCTCGATCCCATCACCGGCCTGGCCACACGCGACGCCTTCACCCGCCAGCTTGACGATCTGCTGCGCACCGCGCGCATCAAATCCGGCGAGCATCATCTGCTGTTGCTGACCCCGGACAACCTTGATTTCATCAGCGACCGTCACGGCTACCAGGCTGCTGAGCAGGTCTTGTGGCAGATTGCCGAAATCTGCCGCACAAGCACCGATGACAATGCTCAGTGCTTCGCCATTTCCGCTGGCCGCTTCGCCGTGCTGCTGCCCGACAGTCTCGAAGGGGATGCCCGCAACTGTGCGGAAAACCTGCGCCAGGAACTGCAGCAGGCGACGCTGACCTGGCGCAACGAAAACCTGGAACTCAACGCCACCATCGCCCTGCTTGGACTGAACGGCGACTCGCCCAGCGTCAACGGGGTGATGGAACTGGCCGAAGCGATGCTCCGCGCAGGACGCCGCGCTGGTGGGAATCGGGTGCACACCGGCATCCCGAGTTCGGGCAGCGTTGAATCGCGCTTCGATGACCGCGGCTGGGCCGAATGGCTGCAGCAACGCCTGGGTGCCGGGCTGGGCCATCTGATGTCCCAGGAAATTCTGCCCGTTGATACGCAGAACCATCGGCGCAGCGTGGAATGCTATATGCGCATTGAAGACGCCGATGGCGTGTGGGTCTCGCCACGCAGCTTCCTACCCGCACTGGGCCGTATCGGGGAAACCGCCATGATGGATCTGTGGGTGCTCGATCAGGTGCTGGAACAGCTTGCGGACAACCCCAACTTTGCCACCGAATACGCCAGCTTCTCGATCAACATCGCAGCCGCCTCCCTGCAGGACACCACCTTCGCCCTGCGCGTGAGCGAGCGCCTCAACCGGCATGCCGCACACGCCGCTCAGGTGTGTTTCGAAATTGCCGAGAACACCGCCACCTCGATGTTGCGTGAAGTGGCCCAGTTCGTCGAAACCGTGCAGAACCTGGGCGCCAGGGTGGCCATCGACCAGGCCCGCGGCGTCGGCTTCGCCCAGCTGCTGCAGAGCTGTCGTCCCAATGCGGTCAAGGTGGACGCAAGCCTGATCTGCAGCGCCACACACGACGACCTGGCCCAGGCTCAGGTGCGCTGGATTGCGCAGAGCGCACATCTGCGTGGTGTGGAATGCACCGCCTGCGGCATTGAAGATGCCGCCTGGATCGAGGGCATCAAGGCTCTTGGGGTCGATCACCTGCAAGGCTCTGGCCTGAACAAGATGGGCCCCTTGATGGTGTAAACACCTGAGCATCGGCAGGCGATAAAATGCAGCCCCCTTTCGCCTGCCGATGGCCATGCCGCAATCTGACGACTACCCCGCCCTGTGCGATGCCCTGCTCGACACCATCGGGCGGATTGCGGCGCGCCACTGGTGCCCGGCTACCGGCGGCAATTTCTCCGCCCGCATTGATGACCAGCTGCGACTGATCACCCGTTCCGGGCGCGACAAGACACGCCTGAGCCGCGCCGATCTGATGCTCTGCGACGCCCGAGGCAAGGCGCTCAACCCCGCTGACAAGCCCTCCGACGAAACTGCGTTGCATGCGCGCCTGTATCAGCTCGACAGCCGCATCGGTGCGGTGCTGCACACACACTCAAGCACCGCCACCGTGCTGTCGCGCCTGACGCATGGCTCAAGCCTGAATATTCACGGCTTTGAAATGCAGAAGGCCATACACGGACAAACCAGCCATCTCGACACCCTGGACGTGCCGATCTTCGACAACACCCAGGACATCGACGCGCTGGCCGAGCGGGTGGCTGAACGCTGGCCGGCAGACGCCGCCGTGGTGCCTGCCCTGCTGGTCCGCGGACATGGTCTGTATGCCTGGGGCCGCGACCTCAACGAAGCCTACCGCCACGTGGAAGGCCTGGAATTTCTGTTTGAATGCGTGTGGCAGGAGCGCCTGGCCACCCGGGATTTATCATGAACACCCACAAGATTCGCGCCCTGATCACCGACATCGAGGGCACCACCACCGACATCGCCTTCGTGCACAAGGTGCTGTTTCCCTACGCCCGCGCCGAGCTGCCCAGCTTCCTGCGCGCTCAGGCCGAGCAACCCCAGGTGGCCGCCGAACTGCGCGCCGCCGCAGCCCTGGCCGAACGCCCCGATGCCACGCTTGAGGAACTCATCGACCAGCTGATCCGCTGGATCGACGAAGACCGCAAAGCCACCCCACTGAAAAATCTGCAGGGCCAGATCTGGAAAGCCGGCTACGAAAACGGCGACTTTCGCGGTCACGTCTACCCCGACGCCCATCAGGGCCTGAGCCGTTGGCATGGGAAGGGTGCGCGGCTGGGCGTCTACTCCAGCGGCTCGATCCCGGCCCAGAAACTGCTGTTCGGTTACTCCGATTTCGGCGACATGCGACCGCTGTTCCAGGCCTGGTTCGACACCACCACCGGACCCAAGCGCGAAGTCGCCAGCTACCGTTCGATCACCCGGGAGTTGAATCTGCCGCCGGCGGATATTCTGTTCCTGTCCGATGTCACAGCCGAACTCGACGCCGCCCGCGAAGCCGGGCTGCAGACCATTCATCTGGTGCGCGATGAGAGCATCACCCGCACCGACCACGAGGCCGTCGCGAGCTTCGACGACATCCACCTGGAGATAGCCGCATGACCCACCTGCGCCACTGCCCTGACGATCAGCCGCACGCTGCGCTGCTCGACACCACCGACTACCCCCGCATTCAGGCTGCGCTGAGCGCTGTCGGCGTCCAGCTTGAGCGCTGGGAGGCGGCCGTCGAGCTGCCGCCCGAGGCTAGCCAGGAAGACATTCTTGCTGCCTACCAAAGCGATATTGACCGCTTGGTGGCCGAAGCGGGTTACCAGAGCTGGGATGTGGTCAGCATGGTGCCCGATCATCCCGACAAGGCAGCCTTTCGCAGCAAGTTTCTGGAAGAGCACACCCACGCCGAAGACGAGGTGCGCTTCTTCGTGCGCGGCCAGGGCCTGTTCACCCTGCACATCAACGGCCAGGTGTTCGAGCTGCTGTGCGAAAAAGGCGATCTGATCCGGGTCCCCGCGGGCACCCGCCACTGGTTCGACATGGGCCCAAACCCGGCATTCACCGCGATTCGCCTGTTCAACAACCCGGAAGGCTGGATTGCCCAGTTCACCGGCGACGACATCGCCCAGCACTTCTCGCGCCTGGACAACTGACACCTTGAACTCGCTCGACCGCCGCGCCACCAGCCTGCGTTTCATCGACCAGCGGCTGGATATCCTGGATCAGCGCCTGCTCCCGCACGAGGAGCGCTGGCACCGCTGCGACACACCCGATGAGCTAATCGGCCACATCCACTCGCTGGCCGTGCGCGGCGCGCCACTGATCGGTATCGCCGCCAGCCTGATGGTGGCCCAGCGGGCCCTGGCCGGTATCCCGGCTAGCCAGCTGCTGGACGAGCTTGAAGCGCTGCGCGCCAGCCGGCCGACCGCGGTCAATCTGATGAATTATCTGGATCGGCTGCGCCCGCTGCTGCAGCAAGGCGCCGACGCCGCTCGCATTGCATCCTGCGCGCTGGCCATATTCGATCAGGATCAGGCGCTGTGTCAGGCCATCGGTGAAGCCGGCCTGTCTGTGATCCCGCGCGCAAGCCGGGTGCTAACCCACTGCAACACCGGCAGCCTGGCCACCGCCGGCATCGGCACGGCCCTGGGCATCATCACCCTGGCCCACGCACGCGGGCTCAAACCCAATGTGTGGGTGGATGAGACTCGCCCACTACTTCAGGGCAGCCGCCTGACAGCCTGGGAGCTGGCCCGCGCCAATGTGCCGCATCGGCTGATCTGCGACAACATGGCAGCCAGCTTGATGGCCGCCGGCGAGGTCGACCTGGTGCTGGTCGGGGCGGACCGTATCGCCGCCAACGGGGACACGGCCAACAAAATTGGCACCTATGGCCTGGCCGTGCTGGCCCATCACCACAAGATTCCGTTCTACTTTGCTGCGCCGGTGACCACCATCGACCCGGCCTGCCCGAATGGCGCCGCCATCACCATCGAGCAACGCCAGCCCCACGAGGTGCGTGGGGCTAAAACTGCAGGTGGCGAGCTGCTGTTCAGCCCACCCGGCACCGCTGTCAGCAACCCCGCCTTCGATGTCACGCCAGCATCGCTGATCAGCGCCTGGATCACCGACCGCGGGGTGCACCGCCAGGCCAGCGAACTGCCTGTGGGCGATCCGTACTGAACCAGATCAGCTTACAGATTGCCGGCGATCAACACGCAAGTGCCGCCAACCTCGCCGACGATCAAGAGCAGCATGAAACCACGCAGCAGCCACGGTGACAGCGTTCTGGAACCCAGCACATGGGGCTTGCGCAGCTGATTGTCGGTGTCCTGCAAAAAACCGTGGATGGCGTAACTCAGCACCGCCAGGGCAAAGAACACGATGGGAATCACCACCGCCGCGAGGTTGATGTGCGGCGAAAAGCTGCTGCTCAAAGCCAGCTGCTGCAGCACCAGACAGGCAAAGGCATAAAGCAAAGCCGTGCGATGGCAGATATCAACGTAGACCGGCGCCGTTGCCGACGCCGAGCGCGCCATATGCCAGTACTTCCAGATGCCGGTCAGCATGCCGGTCAACAAAAACACCCCTGCACTGAGCAGGGCAAAACGTTCCGCACTCATGATTCCCCCTGGGCTGCGCGTCGCGCCGCCTCAACACCGGCCGCACGGGCCGTCTTGCGATAAACCGTCTCACTGACCCAGTTCTGCTGGTGCCAGTAAGCCTTCAGAAACAGCGGCAAATGCGGTATCCAGAACCGCTCCAGCGCATCCTCACAAACCGGTGTCTGCGCACCCAGCACGACATCGGCATAGACCGTACCCGGCCCCTCCATCACATTGCGACTGGCCAGCACCTGACCGCGGCTGTCGACGATCTGGCTTGCCCCGACGTACTCGGTTTCATACGGCACCTGCAATCCCAGCCCAAGACGAAACTGCCCGCCAATCTGCCCACAATGTGAGGCCTGCACCACCGGCGCGCCCAAGCGACGGGCAAACTCGACCGGGGCCTGTTCGCTCAAATAGCGGTTGTACTGGCCGATCGAAGCCAGCATGCGACGCATGGCGCCCGGCCAGTTGTGCGGCAAGGTCCACCAGTGGGTGCCCGTCATCGCCAGTTCAACACGCCCACGCATGCGTTTCACCGTCTGGCTGCGGATCAGCTCCCAACACACCGCCGCACCGACGCCGCCAAGCTCGGTTTGCCACACCCCGTCGTCGCTGCCGCCGCGGTAGAACGCACGCTCCCACATGGTCGGCAGATCCTTGTCATGAGCGTGCGTCTCACCTTTGGGCCCGACCAGCACATAACGGTTGTAGATCTCCCCGTCCTGCTCCACCAGCATCGAGCCGCCAACCCAGCCGCCATGCCGAGCCGCCAGACGGCTCATCATGTCAATGGCCGCATTGCGCGCCGGCAGCACACAGGCTGCGGTCTGCGCCCGCGGTGCGATGGCGCCGGTAAAGAATTCCGGCAAGGCCACAATCTGAGCCCCCGCCTGGAAGGCCTCTTCAATACGCTGTTCGGCATGCGCGATGTTGGGCGCTGCATCACCGACCACTGCGTGCATCTGTATCGCCGCCACCCGCCGGGTCTGCGGCTGATCATCAGGCGCTGTGTTCACTGCTTTCTCCGTTCTCAGGACAGCGCTAATATTGACCGCATTCGATGCCGGGGACTTTCAAGATTCTGCTACCCAACCAGATTCAGGTCGCCGGTCGCACGCTGCTTTATATCGGCCACCTGCCACAAACGCAGTGGCATGCGCATTGCTGTGAAACCTGGCTGTTCGGCCTGGATGGACCGCTACAGGTTCGAGTGGCCAACAGCAGGCACATCCATCGCGCGCGCAGCGCGGTGATCGCAGCCAACACCCGGCACATTCTTCACGCCCCGGACACCCGTGTGGGCGTGGTCTTGCTGGATCCGGTCATGAGCGCCACCGCCCACCCTGAAGCGGACGCGGTCGGCCAGCACCGTGACGCCGCACACTGGATCCAGGCCCTGAACCAGGGCGGCACAATCGACGCCGATGATGCCGTGTGGCGGCCCCATACAACAGCATGCGCCGCACGTGATCCGCGCGTGCTCGCCGCCGCCGAGCAGGTCGACGCCCGGTTGTTCGAAAATCAACCGGTCAGTGATGTGGCTAAAAGCGTGGCGCTATCCGAATCGCGTTTACAGCATCTGTTCGCCTCGCAAACCGGCCTACGGCTGCGCCAGTACCGCCTGTGGATGCGTGTACTCAAAACCGCTGGCGATGCTGCCCTGGGTCACAGCATGACCGACGCAGCGCACGCCAACGGCTTCTCAAGCTCGGCGCACTTCTCCAGCTCGTTTCGCAAGAGCTTTGGTCTGGCGCCACGCGAGATACTCAGTAGCAATGCGTTGACAGAAAACCCGGGTCTTATCGGCTCAGCAACCAACAGGTTGCTGGCATAACGTCAACCCGCCCAGGTCTCGTCGAAACACCCAGGCCACCGTGGATGCCGCGCTGGCGGCGGCTCATGCGGCGGTTTCGGCCGTGGGCATCGAACACCCCAACTTCCGGGTTCGCCTGGGCACCGGCACCATCGCCATTCAGGAAGCCATCAACCGCATCATCGAGCGCTATCACCATGTGGTCGTGGGTCTGCTCAACCTGGCCATCGTGGTACTGGCCAGCCTGGCCTTCCGCTCCCTGATGGCCGGCTTGTTGTTGCTCGCACCGGTCAATCTCGCCCACCTGTGCATGATCGCCTGCATGCATTTACTCGGCGTCGGACTCGACGTGAACTCCATGATCGTCGCCGCAATCGGCCTGGGTGTGGGCATCGACTACGGCATCTACCTGATCTCGCGGATCGGCAACGAGGTCGCCGCAGGGCACAGCCTGGACGGCGCCCTGATCCGTGCCCTCAACACCAGCGGGCGTGCCATCGCCTTCACCGCCAGCATCGTGGCGCTGTCGCTGTTGCCGCTGTGCCTGCTGTCGGGGCTCAAATTCGTCGCCGACATGGGGGTCCTGATCATCGCCATCATGGCCATCAACATGGTGTGCGCGCTGATCGTGCTGCCACTGCTGGTGCGTCTCGTCAGGCCCGCTTTCCTGCTGCGCCAGGCCGGACATTGAGCCGCGCCCTGTGACAACTATCGTTTCCGATAGTATCGTTTTACAGGCTTAACGCTTACGACGCGGCAGCAATCCGCTGCAATGCCGCGCGCACTCCATTCATACGCACTGTGCACGTCAACACATGGGAATCGCCCAACACCCCAACTGGGGCAAGCTTGTCCGCGCCAGCAAATACATTGATGGCAAGCTGGTTCAACGCTACGCCGCCTCGCTCGACGAAGCGCGTCAGATTCAGACCGAGCTGGAGCAGCAAAAGAATGCTGCCGACCAGCAGGCGCAGGTCCAGCGCACGCCGACCAAACGCGGAGGCAGCACCCCGCTGCGCGGGATTTATCTGATACCGCGGAGCAAGAAAGGACGCGAAGCCTTTGGCGTGCGCCATCCGGCCACCACCACCTCAATCATCAAGTTCGGTGCGGCCTGCGCCTGGTGGCAAAGCTGTGGCGTCATGGCTCAGGCACTGGGATTTGACGAAACCCCAAGCGCCTGGCTGATGCACCTGCCGTTGATGATCGAAGGCCGTATCCGCTTCATCGAAGTGCCGGAAGACGAAATCCACGTTTATGCGCCCTACTGGGCCCATGAAGGACGCATCCGCGCGGCCCATCTGCTGGGCCAGGAACCACCTGCGCCGATGGGCCCGGGTGAGGGCCACCGGCTGCGCAGCAGCTCATCGGCCGAAGCCTTTCTGTTCGCCGGCGCGTAAAACACGCACCACGGCTTGCAACCAAACGTCTACCCGGATCGTGTAGTCAACAAATTTGCGACGTTCAGCGTCGCTTTTGTGTGACACCATCAAACGCATAACAGCGTAAACAAACACATCCGAGGAGACCTTTGATGAAACCAGCCCATTGGCGTGGTCTTGCTAGCCTGTGCGCCACAACTTTGCTACTCGCCGCCTGCCAGGGCGGGGTTGTCGACAACCAAAGCAGTGCGCGTGACGCCGACGATCCGCCCTCGGAGCCACCCAACGAAGGGGTGATCCTGGTCGAGGAACTGGCCCATATGGTCGAACGCGCCGGGCTCTATTCGCTGCCCAGCGACCCGGCCAAGATCGTCGAATCCCTCACCACCCTGCCCGATGGCCTGGGTGATGTGGTGGCCATGCATCTGGGCCGCCTGTACCCCACCCCGCATGAATTCACCCCGGGCATGGGGCCTTTGATGGACCTGCTGCAAGCCCGCGCCAACCTGCTGCTGGACGGTGGCCAGCCGCTGCGCCTGCTGCAAGACAGCATGGATGGCGAGGTTTCGATCCTGCTGCTGCCAGTGGATGCCACCACGGTGATCGTGATCCTGCCGACCCAGGTGGTCAAAGCCAATCCGGCCTCGCCCGACCTGCCCGCCGCGCCGGTGGATCTGAGCCAGCTGACCTACGAGATCAATGGCCGCACCCGCAGCGTTGCCGAATACATGCAGAGCGGCTCGACCAACGCCATCGCCTTCATGCACAACGGCCAGTTCATCTACGAGGACTACCAGAACGGCTTCAACGACAACACCCGCGCCCACATGTGGTCGGTGACCAAATCGGTCACCACCGCGCTGGTCGGCATTGCCGTAGCCGAAGGTCTGGTCGATTCCATCTATGACCCCATCACCAAATACATTCCG